>CAZUAS010000135.1:0-6357 GCA_964618515.1 uncultured Ignavibacteriales bacterium
ATGAAGGTATTAAGCCGGTAACTTTTCTTATAGATATCGAATCCCTTGAACGAGGTTTTAAAATTCGGTTCTTTTGTTTTCTCAATTGCCAGAATAGCGGCACCAATCGCCCCGGTAACATCGTGATGAGGTGGAACCGTAATCTTTTTACCGGTAAGTCTCTCGAAAGCCGCCACCACACCCTTATTCCAGGCCACCCCTCCCTGAAAAAAGATATGGTCACCGATTCGACGGTCTTCGACTACCTTGGTTAAATAGTTACTGGCAATGGAATAAGCCAGACCGGCGACAAGGTCATCGACCCTGGCACCACTGCGCATATGACCGACCAGGTCGGATTCCATAAACACCGTGCAACGTTCACCACAGCCTACCGGACAGGTGGCTTTCAACGCTCTTTCACCGAATTCCGATTCGATATTGATTTTTAGCTTTTCCGCCTGTTCCTGAAGGAATGACCCGGTCCCGGCCGCACAGACTTTGTTCATTTCAAAGTCCACCACCGCCCGATTATTGATGGAGATATATTTTGAGTCCTGCCCGCCGATTTCAAAAACCGTGTCAACATTCGGGTCAATACTGACCGCGGCAGTAGCCTGAGCGGTAATCTCATTACGAACAATATCAGCACCGACATAATCGCCGGTAAGATACCGGCCCGAACCGGTGGTCCCAACCGCTTTCACAATCACCCGGTCGCCGACTTCACGGCTTAATTCCGCCAGTCCCCGACGAACCGCTTCAATCGGCCGACCTTCGGTCATCAGATAGCGCCGGGCAATAACGCAATGGTTTTTATCAATAAGAACCAGATTGGTTGACAATGAACCGACATCAATCCCCAGATAAACCTCCAGACCATCGATATCTCCAGGTCGCTCCTGCAGGGTAACATCATAAAATTTACTGTCCGGGAAATTGTATTGCAGAGCTTCACGACCCGACCGGTCCACCTCCCGGTATTTTAAATATTCTTTTATTTTCTCCGGATTAAAAGAATCAACCACCGCCTTGTTTTCTTCCGCCAGAAGCGCCGCACCCAGAGCTCCCATGACATTATAATGTTCAGGGATAATCAACTGACCCTTTTCCAGATTTAAAATTTCGGTAAAAGCTCTGACCATGCCGGGATTAGCCGCCACCCCGCCTTCAAAAGCAATCGGTTGCACCAGTTTTTTCCCGCGGGCGATGGCGCTTTTAAAGTTACGCGCCACGGCAAAACAAAGACCGGCGACAATATCATAATCGGGGGTAGCGATTTGTTGAAGGTGAATCATATCCGATTTGGCGAAGACCGAGCAACGACCGGCAATCCTGGGTGGTTTGGTCGATTTTAAAGCCAGTCGGCCGAACTCTCCCTCGATTGATATTTTCAGACGGTTAGCCTGCTGGTCAAGAAACGAACCGGTGCCGGCGGCACACTGGGCATTCATGGCGAAATCAAGACAGGTTTTCGTTTTACCATCCAGAAGGAGAAATTTGGAGTCTTCCCCACCCATCTCTATCACGGTCTTTACTTCCGGGACGGCATAAAAATTACCGGCTGCAATGGCGGCAATTTCACCGAAAATCTGACCATGTAAGATTGTCTGAGCGGTTTTGGCTCCGATACCGGTTAAACCCAGGTATAAGGAACTTCCCACCAGCTCCGGAAACTGCTCCATCAGGATCTTATAGAGAGTTTCAAATGGGCCGGCTTCTTCAAAACGACGGTAAACCTTCCTGACCAACCGGTTCTTATCCATAAGAACCAGCTTGATGGCGACAGAGCCAATATCTACCCCTAATGTTTTATTCTTATCTTCCATGAATACCCTAATTAAATACGCCGCGTTCGGATTGGCAAGTTTAAGTTACGTTTAAATTTCGATTGTCTTTGCCATTTATTACGTTATATTCCCCATCTGAAATTGAGGATAAAATGAAAATTGTTGTTCAAAGAACCACCGGTGTTGAAATATGGATTGAAAATAGCCTATACAGCTCTACCAGAAATGGTTTATTGATTCTTTTCGGCACCCGGGTTGGAGATACAGAAAAAGCCTGCGGTATTCTGGCTGACAAGGCCGTTAACCTTCGGATTTTCGAAGATGACCAGGGCAAGATGAATCTGTCCGCATTGGATATTGGGGCGGAAATAATGATTGTTTCCCAGTTTACTTTATATGCCGACACCCGTAAGGGTCGCCGACCGGGTTTCGACCTGGCCATGAAACCACCCGAAGCGGAGAAACTCTATAACCGTTTTGTCGAACTGGTAAAAGCCAGCGGCCTGACCACTCAAACCGGGGTTTTCGGAGCCCGGATGGATATCAGGTTCACCAATCATGGTCCGGTAACTCTCATTCTTGAATATGAACTTTAAATATCTTCGACAACTTGCTGAGAGACGGTCAATTATCCTGGGTTCAAGCTCTCCACGACGATATGCCCTGCTGAAAGAAACCGGCATTTCTTTCAAGCAAAAAAATCCTTCAACGGAAGAATCTTTAAAACCAGGGGAACATCCCTACCAGTATGCCCAACGACTGGCGGAAGAAAAAGCGGTTGCGGTTTCCCGGCTGGTTCGTCCCGATGAAATCGTAATCGGGGCTGATACCGTAGTGCTGATTGATAAGGATATACTGGGAAAGCCAGCCGATGAAGATGAAGCCTTCCAGACCCTGATGTATCTATCGGGGAAAAAACACGAAGTATGTACCGCGTTGGCGCTGGCTGAAAAAGGACAGGTACTGGTATCCGCTTATGAAATAACTGAGGTTTATTTTAACTCTCTAAATCCCGAAAGGATTAAAGAGTACATATCCACCGGTGAACCCATGGACAAAGCCGGGGCGTACGGAATACAGGGAATCGGGGCTTTTTTAGTTGACAGGATTAAGGGAAATCTTGATAATGTCATCGGTTTTCCCTGCAATTTACTGGAGCGGCTGGCCGGGGAAACAATTGATAAATTACAGCTATTTGATTGATAATGAATAAAATATATATAAAATTTGGACAAGCCCTTAAACACGAACGAGAAAATAAAAACATTTCCCTGGCTGATTTATCCGAAGAACTTAAAATCTCCGAAGAAAATTTGAATTACCTTGAGCTCGGAGAGGTCGATAAACTTCCCTCCGAGCTTTATTATAACCTTTTTGCTAAATCTTACGCCCGAGCACTGGGTATCGATTATAACCGAACCATCGAAGCCATCAAAGAAGACCTGGGCGAAGCGATTGAAAACAATGTCGAGAGAAAAGCAGAAAATACCAAGGAAGTAAAAAAATCCGGACCCACCCCGGATGAAGATGCCTTAACCGCTGAAACCAACTGGTTGAAGAAAAAATTCCTGACTCTAATTCTGGTTGTCATTGGTATATTCATATGTTTTATGGTCGTTTATAAATTGTTTCTCGAGGGAGAAAATACTCCATATTCGTCCTCAGACTCTGAAAAATCGAGCCCTATGGTAAAGGATTCATCTTTTAATACCGGTCTTTTGGAGGATGACCTCGAAAATTTCCAATGGAATAAGCCGGATTATCAGGAACCTTCTCCCATAATCATGACTCTGACTGCCCGTGAGGCATGCTGGGCTTCGGTTTTAACCGACGGCGACACGGTCCTGTACCGTAACCTCGTGCCCTGGCGAGAATATAAAGTAGAAGCCAAATACCGGATAAGAATCTCCCTTGCTCAACCTTCGCTGGTACAGATAAAAATAAATGATGTCGAAGTGGACTTAAGAGATCCCGAGACACGCAAAATTTCTGGGGTGGAAGTAAACCAGGCCAACCTGGTTTCCTATCTTAATCCCCCCCCGCCGGATGGGAAAATTGATTCAACCGGAATTATAAACCAGGTTGATAATCAAAAACCTGCCGACACGGGCGCTTTACATTTAAACGACCTATAGACGGTGAAAAAAAACATGAAGAAAATAAAAAACATCCTCGCCCGCTGGCAGCTTAACGGATTGAAAAAAAAGCTCGAACAACAACCGGTTAATTTCCCCACTGATTTGCTTACTCCCAAAAGGATATTGGTCTGCCTGCCGTCCAGTCTTCGTGAACTGACTCTGGTCAAGCAATTTTTACCCACCATAAGCAGTCTGTTCAAGTCGGCGGACCTGACTCTCCTGGCCGCCCCTGGAGTAAAAGTCGCCGATATTTATCCTCATAAAGGTTTTCAGATTTTATCACCGTCTTTAGACCAGCTCACCTGGGCCGGACTTCCCAAAAAATCTTACTTACACATGTTACAGGATTACAAGTTTGACATGATTCTGGATTTGAATTTCAGCCCGTCCTATTTTACTCCGGCGGTTCTCCTTCATTTTCCCAGAGCCGTTCGGGTGGGACGGGGCAACTATCTGGGGATGCCCTTTTACAATTTAGAAATAAAAACCAAGTACTTACGGGACGAGCGAAACATTTATCGCTCCCTTTTAGAAACCCTGGCCAATATTACCAGCAAACAACCGGAAATTCCCCGGACCAATCTCAGCAGTTAGATTCTTGGAGGCAACGTGCATCTAAAGCGACTCGACATATTAGGTTTCAAATCCTTCGCCAACAAAACCTCGATAAAGTTTTCCAGCGGGATTACGGCTATCGTCGGCCCGAACGGGTGCGGCAAGACCAATATCCTGGATGCTCTGCGGTGGGTGCTCGGTGAACAGAAAGTATCGCTCTTGCGTGGAACGAAAATGGAAGAGGTTATCTTTAACGGTACCCGCGACGTCAAACCGCTGGGGATGGCCGAAGTATCATTGCTGATAGTCAATGACCGGGGGATTCTCCCGACCGAATACAATGAGATTCAGATTACCCGCCGTTTGTTCCGCAGCGGCGAGTCGGAATATCTTCTGAACAGGGTACCCTGTCGGCGCAAAGACATTCTTGAATTATTTTTCGATACCGGCATGGGTGCTCATTCTTATTCCGTTATTCAACCGGAAATGATCGATGCCGTTCTTTCGGACAAAGCTGAAGAAAGACGGTTTTTATTCGAAGAAGCCGCGGGCATCACCAAGTATAAACAACGCAAAGAAGCCGCCCTGAGGAAACTCGAAGCCACCGAAAACGATTTCCTTCGTCTTAAAGATATCTACGCCGAGGTCAAGACCCGGGTCAATTCGCTTTACCGGCAGCATAAAAAAGCCGAGCGCTACCAGATGCTGACCGATGAAATCAAAAAGTGGGAACTCTATCTAAGCTCCACCCGAATAAAAAATATCGAAAACGAAAAACGGGAAATCAAAGCCCATTACGACCGCCTTATTGATGAAAAAACCGCCTGTGAAACGGCTCTCGACCAGAATACGGCCCAGCTGGAAATCGACCGTAAAGAACTTCTGGATATCGAGCACCAGCTGAATGAAGTCAGCACGGAAGCTTATAAAATATCCGAGCAGGCGCACCTTCTCGAAAAGGAAATCACTTTATATAAAGAGAAGAAAAACAATGCGGTCAATTTGATACAAAAGAATGAAGCCGACATCGAAACCCTGTCAAATCGCAGGGAGAACCTGAAAAAGCAGGCGGAGAATAATGTCGGCGACCTGGAAATTCAAAGACAACTGCTGGAACAGATAACGGTCAGAATGCGCGAGGCTGAAGAAGCCCAGGCGGAAGCCGACCGGAACCTGCTGGCTGCCCGGGCGCGCCGGGAAGAAGAAAACAAACGCCTGCTGGAGCTCGAAGGCCAGTTATCATCGGGTAAAGCCGAGGGCAACAGCCTGCGCGAACAGGAAGAAGAGCTGACCGCTCAGAAAGACGACCTGGAAAAGAAAATCAATGATATTTATCCCAGGCAGAAAAAAATTGTAACCGAACTGGAAACCCTGAAAAGTAATCTGGACAGCCTTATAAGCCGTAGAAAGGAAGGCGAGGCTCGTAAAGCGGAAATCAATACCCGGATTGAAAACCTGGTAAGACAGGGTGAAGAGCTGACACTAGAAAGCGGTAATGTCTCGGCTTCTATCGAAGCCTGTGAAGCCCGTCGTAACCTCTGGCAGGACATGATGCTGCATTATGAAGGCTATGAGTCGGGAATGGTGGCAACTATGGAGAACCGGCAGAGCTGGCCCGGTATTGCCGGTTCGGTCGGCGAGAAATTCATTCCTCAAAAAGGTTTAGAAACAGCCCTCGAAGTCGCTCTGGGGGATATGGCGAAATGCCTTATCTGCCGAGACCGCAAAACCGCGGAAGATATTATTACTTTTTTAAAAAGGGAAAAGAAGGGCCGTATAGGTATCTTGGTCCCGGATACCGGCACCATCAACCCGGCGGTGAAACGGCCGGTTCTCGACCAGGAAGAATTTGTCGGCTGGCTGGATACCTTCGTTACAACCGACAATGACCTTCA
>CAZUAS010000136.1:0-6279 GCA_964618515.1 uncultured Ignavibacteriales bacterium
GCCGGTCATTCCCGGGTCAAAATATCCAAAATTAAAGATGAAAATAAATATGAACGGATAAAAGCCGGGCTCGATAAATTCGGTATCGGCGGACTGGTTATAAGCGGTGGAGACGATACCGGTTCGGTTATTCTCGATTTAGCCGCCAACGGCATCAGATGTGTACATGCCCCCAAAACGATGGACCTTGACCTTATGCCTTACAGCGTTGGCGGCGATTCCACCATCAACCGGATTGCCGAAATTCTCCGTGACCTGAAAACCACCGGCCGTACCCATAACCGGGTGATGGTTATCGAGGTATTCGGTCGTTACGCCGGTCACACCGCTTTCCGTGGGGGTATTGCCGGCGAAGCTGACGCTATTTTAATTCCGGAAATACCGGTCGATTTCGAAGAGTTGTATCGTCACATGAAAAAAGTCTATACCAAGCGAATTATTGAGAGTGATATCAACGCCGGCACCTATACCATTGTTGTTGCCGAGGGACTAAAAAATGCTTCCGGAAAGGAAATGTACGATGATTCCGCCGGGCTGGATACTTTTGGACATAAAAAACTGGCCGGAGCCGGTAAATACGTCGCCCAGGAACTCAAGAAAATGCTTAAAGCCGACACTGAAATAAAAGTCTTCATGAAAGAACAGGGTATGTTTGTGCCGGAGCTTTACGAACTACCCGAGGTCCGGGTAATCACCCCGTCGCATCTTGTACGCTCCGGGTTTACCTCGGCTTATGATGCCAATTTCGGCATGGAAGCCGGTGCCAGTGCGGTACTCTGTCTTCTGGATAATATTACCGGTGTTACCGTAACCGGTTTTTATAAAGACCGGGTGCATTATATGGATATCAAGGAAGCCATTAAGCAACGCCAGGTCGACCCGGACCAGGTTATCCTTTATGAACAATTGGGCTTTTGCTTTGGTCGGGTTCGCCAGGAACTTAAAGTCGAATTTGAAAAAGTAACCGGTATAATTGATCGGATTTATTAAGGCAAAATTACCTTAAGGTAAAAAACCGTCACGATGAACTCAAAGTGAC
Source organism: uncultured Ignavibacteriales bacterium (assembly GCA_964618515.1). Taxonomy (GTDB): domain Bacteria; phylum Zixibacteria; class MSB-5A5; order GN15; family FEB-12; genus JAFGNW01. The sequence goes on from CAZUAS010000136.1 coordinate 1,040, forward strand.
GTTTTTTTATTTCGCCGGCTTAATTTCATGTCTCAACCGGCTGTTTTGTGAAACTTTCTTTACCTGGTGATTGTTGTAAACATCAGCGGCTGGTAAACATTCTCCTTACTTATTTACTTCAATGCCGTACAGCGCCTCGAACATTATCTTTTCGGAAATTCGAGGCGTTTTTATATCTGTCTTTACCTCTTCAAGTTGATGATCCGTAAAATATTGAATGTTCGCTTTTCTACCGAGCAAAAATGTTTTTTGATATATTTAAGTTGGCACCAGTACAATTTTTGTATTATAATCCAGAATGTTCGTTTGCCTTATAAAAATCGAGATACAGACGTTTTGAAATAGAATGGAGGTAAAACTTAAGCATGGAAACGGTCACCATGAAACTTATTGAGTGGGGTGCCAGTTATGGTCTTAAAGTACTGGGCGCTCTGGCAATTCTTATCATCGGGCGCTTTGCCGTCAGTCTGCTGACACGTATTATAAAACGTCTTCTGGAACGGAGCAAAACCGAAGTAACATTGATTAAATTCATAACTAGTCTTGCCAAAATCGCTTTACTGACGTTTGTAATTATTGCCGCCCTGGGAACACTGGGAGTACAAACCGCCTCATTCGTTGCGGTAATCGGCGCTGCCGGACTGGCTATTGGTTTCGCTCTTCAGGGCTCCCTGGCCAATTTTGCTTCCGGGGTCATGATCGTCATTTTCCGTCCTTTTAAAGCTGGAGATTTTATCGAAGCCGGCGGCGTCAGTGGTTCGGTGGCCGCTGTTCATATTTTCAATACCATCTTAAATACTCCGGATAATAAAAAGGTGATTATTCCCAACAGCAAAATAACCGGCGACAATATCGTCAATTACTCGGCCAACGAGATGCGACGGGTGGACCTTGTTTTCGGCATCAGTTACAACGATGACATCAAAAAAGCCAAAACCATAATGGAACGAATAATAACCGATGACCAGAGGGTGCTTAAAGACCCCGCCCCGACCGTGGCCGTGCTGGAGCTGGCCGACAGCTCGGTTAATTTCGCCGTGCGCCCGTGGGTAAAAACCGTTGATTACTGGAGCGTCTATTTCGATATCACTGAAAAAGTAAAATTAGCTTTCGACGAACAGGGAGTTTCTATACCTTTTCCGCAAAGAGATGTTCATTTATTCCAGGTAACAACCTGATAAAAGGAGGTTTTACAATGAATACCTTATTAAAAACATTGTGTTTCACCGTCATTTTTCTGCTTGGTCTGAGCATGTTTGTTTCGGCACAGGATACTGTCGCAACAACCGGGTGGAAAAAATCACTGGAAGTCGACGTTACCACCACCCAGACGGCTTATTCCGATTCCTGGGTGGGTGGCGAAATCGGCTCGTTTAACTGGGTCGGTAATCTTAACGGCGCCGCTGAAAAAAATCTCAAACCTTGGTTTAATTTCCGTTCGACCCTGAAATTGTCATTCGGTCAAACCATCAGCCAAGATACCACTAAAAACTGGAACAAACCCAGAAAATCCACTGACCTTATCGATTTCGAAAATGTTGGCCGCTTCATTCTCAACAAGATATTCGACCCTTACGTAGCCTTCCGTCTCGAGTCACAATTCATGGACGCCTCCATAGATGCTAAAAAAAGATATTTATCACCGCTGAAACTGACCGAGTCAGCTGGTTTGGCCCGCCGCTTTTATGAAAAAGACAACGACCAGATTACCAGTCGCCTGGGTCTGGCGCTCCGCCAAACTTTTAAAACCGGAATAACCGACAGTGTCCTTCTGACTACCGAAGATTCAACTTTTGTCGACGGTGGTATTGAATCGGTGACCGATGTCAACCTAACCCTCAGCAAGAAAATGACCTACACCGGTAAACTAACCCTGTTCAAGGCTCTCTTCTTTACGCAGAAGGATGATTTTAAAGGGACGCCGCAGGAAGATTACTGGAAATCTGTAGATGTTAACTGGGAAAATATCATCAGCGCCAACCTGTCAAAGATTATTACCGTCAATTTCTACACCCAGTTCCTTTACGACAAACAGGTCAGTACCAAGGGCCGCTTAAAAGAGACTCTGGGTATCGGTTTCGTGTTTAAACTTATTTAAAAGCAATCCGGATATATCAAGCGGGCTTTTCAGCCCGCTTTTTTATTCGGTTAATACCGGTTTTTCCGGCAGGTTAAACCTGATTTGCAGGATATTATTCCGCCGGTGAACATCGCCAAAACGATTCTGATAATCCTTAAATATAAAACCGGTACCGTCATAATCGATTATCTCAAGATACGGGTCAAGGTTCTGTTTGAGATTTTCGAACACCGCCATTGCGGTCTCTTCGTCCGGATAAGGTATGACCATAAGAGTATAACTGTCGAGGCTGTCTATGCGATAACTGCCGACGACACCATAAATTTTACCATCCAGTTTAAGAATATCCCCCTCCCCCAGGGTATAAAGCGGCTGCAGGGCATACTGTCCCCGAATCAACAATTCGGACCCGCTGATTAAATTCGAATCCGGCAGATAAGAGAATAATTTAATGTCTTCAGAAGCAGGGATCTTGACCAGCACCTGATTAACCAGACTCCGCATCACCGGTACCAGGTCCTTCCGACCGCTGAAACTGTTTACCTGAATGAAATATTTACTCTTTACCACTGTCAGCTGGAAGGGATTTAAGGTATGGCGTGCCTGTATTCCGGCCAGTGGGGTCTCCTGACCACACTTCATAAGATAGATTCCCAGGGCGGCTTCGGTTTCAGTCATTTCATATATTTCAAGGTCTATTTCAATAGTATCTTTGCAATATCTCTGAACCGTCAAATTATCAAAACCGAATTCCAGAAACAGTTCAGCGCCGCCATCGATATGACCATAAAGGTCATGTTTATAAAAAGATTTCGTGGCTCCCGCTTTGACCCAACCCGGTTCAAAATCAGAATCTGGTATAACACTTTCTCCAAAGGCTGATAAAACTAATAAAAAAACGAGCAAAAAAGGCAGCGTTGTTTTATAATCCGGCATCGTTATCACTTTCATATATTAACGTAAATGTGTTCCATTTTCTCGGCGTCAACCACACCCAGGCCAAGTTTTTCACCATAGCGAAGGTACTCGGTGAACATGGGATGTTCATTGACCTTGATATTCATACTCTTGCGTTTAGCTACCATTTTATTATGACAGACCATATCCAGTGCAAAGGGGTCAGTTGCGAAATACAGAGTCTTGTATAAATAGGCGAAAGAGGCGTTCGGCATCGGCCCGCCGTCATACTGGGCGCGAAGACCATCGGTGATATTAAGTACCAGCTTGTCGCGAATAACCGGAAAAGCCAGCACTTCGGTGCAAACATCAAAAAACAACGGCCGATGCAGACGTCCCGTATTGCAGATCGCACCATAGCCGATGTTCTTGGTCGCCATTGATATCCCGTTGCCGGTATTCTTAAATACCGGGACATTGATAATCTTGGTCAGTTTTCTAGTGAGCAGGTTGCCAAAATATGAATACCTGTCATTAAATACATGCTGATTGAGATATTGCTTATCTTTAGGTCCATCCACATCCACCCAGTAATAGATTTCTTTATCAAAATTATCGGAACTGATATGAGTACCGTCCGGCTTCAACCAGCGGCTATCGTCAGTTATGCCTTCATAAGCGGCTTCATCCATTGTCTGCAAACCCTCAATACCAACCCCGGGGAAGCGCTCCGGGGTAAAGCCGGCATCGGTTAGCGAATAATCAAAGCGGTCCCAGATGATGATATTTTGACGCTTAAGACCGTTATCTTCCAGCCAAGCAATAATGGCATCAACTACCTCAAGGCGCGTGCTTATCAGCCCTGGCCCAACCGGGTTAATTTTAATGCCCACAATATCATCAGGTTTAAAGAATAACTTACAACTTTGCTTTAAATCAAGGCCGGTGAGCTGCTCTATCCCGGTCCGAAACATGGTCTGGACCTGTTCGGCTACCGGCAAACCATCGACCATAGCTTTTTCGTTAAATACTTCAACCGTCTTCCCCGGAAATGGTCCGGGCAGGGAGAAACTGGTTCTGGGGAAGTTCAAGACTTCTTCCAGATTAGTTTTCGGCTTTGACGGTTGTTCTTCTTTGGCTTTATCCTGTGCCCAGAGTGTCGGTGAGCCCATAAGTATCCCGGCGGAGATGATACTTCCTGCTTTGATGAAATCCCGGCGATTAACATTAAACCGGCTGTTCATGGATTGATAATATGAGCGTTTCACAATATACCTCCCGAATATTTTTAAATTTATTTCTGAATAAAAGCTACAGCGAAAAAATCCTTTTTACAAGAAAATAGTACAAATCTTAAAAAAAGGCTGTTTCTTAAATTAAAGTAACAGCCTTAAGTTTATCAGCATGATATTATAATAAATCAATCCTTTATACAGCGGATCGCAAAACCGGCTGTCAAACCGGATGTGAAATGGGCTACTTCGGAATTAGTACAATGGACGAAACGGTATCAGGCGGTGACACTGCTTGCCAATGTCGATGTCCAGAAGTTACCATGGGCTTGAATACCATAGAATTGTCCCGAGTTAAAACGAAAACCGCCCGGTAAAGAGGTAAAACCGCATTCATTGGTGGCACCAAAATTGGGACTGGTCCAATGCGTAGTCCAGTCTTCTTTCAATTTACCACCGGCTGTGTCATCTCCACCCATAAAATCAACTAAGGCTTGCCACTCGGCGTCAGTGGCTACATGCCAGCCGGTGGGAGCAATAATGCGGCTGTCGCTGACAGCGTACCCGTTGTATAACCGGCCATAAGTCGTGACGTTATTTACATTATTATTATAGTCGCAATAGGCTTCCGTGGTAAGGTCTTCCCAGGTAGCACTGTCGGTTATATTAGTGATGGCATCACCATTACGATAATGAGTGACTTTAAGATTTTCCCCCATCCACCACTGACTGCCTATTTTTATCGTTTTATATGTGTTGCCATCAATATCCGTAACTGAGCTGGTTGAATCAGTTGTCCTGAACGACAGGACACTGCCATAGCCGGTCCCCTCACTATTGGTGGCATAGGCTCTGACAAAATAAAGTGAGCGACCTACCAATCCTGTAACTGTACTGACAAAACTGCCTGTTCCGGAACCATCGGTTGTTTTGTCATCATGCACCGTAGGCATTTGACCGTAATTCCAGCATACTCCGAGGGCGGTTACGGTTGACCCGCCTTGAGAGGTAATATTCCCGCCGCATTGAAC
>CAZUAS010000137.1:0-6278 GCA_964618515.1 uncultured Ignavibacteriales bacterium
AGATTATCGATCCTGAGACGGGTCACCCGGCCAAACCGGGTGAGACCGGCGAGATTGTGTTAACCGAGCTGTACGGTCATGCCATGCCTTTTATCCGTTACCGCCTTGGCGATATGGCCGTAGTGGCTAACAGTCGTTGTTCCTGCGGCCTGGAACTACCCTTGATTGCCGAAATTCAGGGGCGCACCGGGGAAATTATTCTTACTCCGGAAAATAAAAAAGTCGCTATGGCCATTCTGGACCGTACTCTGGAAAAGTACGTTTTACGTTTCCGGGTTTACCAGCGGTCGCTTGACCGGCTCGAAGTTATTATTGAAAACTATCCCGGTTTTTGCTGGCAGCACACCGAAGAAATAAAAGCTTTTTGGCGTCCGTATCTCGGTGAAGAAATGAAGGTTGATTTCAAAATAGTGGAGCACATCCTACCCGATCGCAGCGGTAAACTAACCAGTTTTATATCCGATATCAGACCCGCTCCCGTGGAATCAAAATAAGGCCGGGAGTTCTTTTCTGTTCAGCATGGCCGTCATTTCAGAATTGTTTTTCACAGTCTTCCCGACGGTACCGGGGCTCCTTTCGGTAACACCAGTAACTTGAAGCACTCTTCTCCATTTTTAAATCCAGGAAACTATGACGGCATAACAAACCCGCTATATGAATGGGGGTGAACACCAGAAAAAACAGCCCTGCCAGTATCAAACGGGTCATGAAAAAACCCAGTACCACCGCCAGTACCATCCAGGCTTTTTGCAAAGTTTTTAAAAGGGATGGTAAGAACCAACCGGTTAAAACAAGAACCACCCCGATTATTATAAAATAAGGATAAGTTGCCCGGACGTAATACCACAGTATCAAACCAATGAGAATCAAGGCCGATCCCACGGTCAGACCGAAATTCTTCAATTCCCGGCGGGAACTTCGTATATTTTTAATTTCCTCAAATAGCATCTTGTATCAATCCGGTTCGAAACGAAGCCGCCAATCACTATCCTCTTTTAAGGTGGGTTGCAGGGTTTTATCGAGAAGGCATCGGCCCATAACTAAAAAATCCATTTCGGTGCGCATAAAACACCAATAGGCGTCACCGGGGGTGCAGACAATCGGTTCACCGCGGACATTGAACGAGGTATTGATTAGCACCGGGCAATGATACCGTTCGTCGAACCGGGACAACAGCCGGTAATAGCGGGGGTTGGTTTCACGATGCACGGTCTGGATGCGGGCCGAATAATCGACATGGGTTACCGCCGGAATATCGGAGCGGACGGCTTTCAACTTATCCAGCCCGACCAGGTTTTCATCAGCAGTTGCCAACGGTTTTTTATGGTTCGGATTTACCTCGGCTACCAGAAGCATATAGGGGCTGGGGTGGTTAATATCAAAATAGTCCGATACCTTTTCGGCAAGTACCGAGGGGGCAAAGGGCCGGAAGCTTTCACGGTATTTAATCTTGAGATTCATAGTGGCCTGCATTTCAGCCCGGCGGGCGTCGCCGATGATGGAACGCGCCCCCAGCGCCCGCGGACCGAATTCCATTCTTCCCTGAAACCAGCCGACCACTTTACCTTCAGCTATCAAAGCAGCGGTCTTTTCAATCAATTCATCTTCGGTCATCTCCTGATAAGGTACCTTAAGACCTTCCAGAAAACTCTTGATTACATCATCATCGTATTCGGGACCAAGCAAGGAACCCGCCTGGCTGTCAAGTTTATCCCGAAGCGGCCGTTCCCGGTCAAGATACTGGTGCCAGACGAACAAAGCGGCGCCGAGGGCTCCCCCGGCGTCACCGGCGGCCGGCTGAATCCAGATATCCTCGAAAAGATTTTCCTTTAAAAGTTTTCCGTTTCCCACACAATTGAGAGCTACTCCCCCGGCCAGGCACAAATTCTTTTGCTCGGTTTCCTTTTTAACATAACGTGCCATGCGCAACATCACTTCTTCGGTCACTTCCTGTATCGAACGTGCCAGGTCCATATCTCTCTGGGTCAACTCATCATCAGGCCGACGAGGTTTCCCGCCGAAAAGACCGTTAAATTTCTTAGAGGTCATCGTTAAACCGGCACAATAATCGAAATAATCCATATTCAGTTTAAAAGAACCGTCTTCTTTCAAGTCCATGAGCTCATTTAAAATAAGGGTTTTGTACCTGGGTTCTCCGTAGGGCGCAAGACCCATCATCTTGTACTCGCCGGAATTGACTTTAAAACCGGTATAGTAAGTAAAGGCCGAGTACAACAGCCCCAGCGAATGTGGGAATTTAATATCCGCCAGTATCTCCACCCGGTTATCGCGACCCACCCCGTAACTGCTGGTGGTCCACTCCCCCACCCCGTCCAGGGTCAAAAAAGCCGCCTCGGAAAAAGGCGACGGAAAAAAAGCCGACGCGGCGTGGGACTGGTGGTGCTCGGGGAAAAGTATCGGACCTTCGTACTCAAGTTCCCTCCGGATTAAATCCTTCATCCAGATTTTCTTTTTCAACCATAGCGGCATGGCTTTGATAAACGACAAAAAACCCCGGGGGGCATAAGCCAGATAGGTTTCCAGAATCCGCTCGAATTTCAAAAAAGGCTTTTCATAAAAAGCGACATAATCCAGATTCCGGCTGCTCAGACAGCGGTAATTCAAACAGAAGCGGACAGCGTTGACCGGAAAGGAATTATCATGTTTGATGCGGGTGAAACGTTCCTCCTGGGCAGCGGCGACTATTTTACCATCATGTACAAGGCAGGCCGCACTGTCATGATAAAATGCTGATATACCAAGAATATTCATCGCCCATAAATTCCTGTTACTGCTTGAATATAATCAAGTTAGAAAGAAAATACTAATCAAAATAATCCCCGCTTTCCATAAAAAAGGCTTTCCTTTACTTTTAAAAAACTTATTAATTTCAATATTATTTCGATTAATATAAAATCAAACAGTTTCCGAAAGAGGGTTTAATATCAAAATCAGGACGGGAATGAAAGAATGAAAACAAAACTGACCTGGAAAAAAATACTCCTGCTGGCCCTCGTGGCCGTGGCTATTTTATTGACCTTTTTTTTGTACCCGCCGGCTTACCCGGAGATATCTTTCCCTGAAGGCAAAAAATTTGCCTTCACCATCGTTGACGACACCGACAACGCCACCCTGGCTAATATCAAGGGTATCTATGATTTTCTTTATGAACAGGGTTTTCGTACTACCAAAACCGTCTGGGTATTTCCAACCAATGATACCAGCGAGTGGGCTAATCTGGGGGAAAGTTTAGAGGATTCGGCTTATCAGGCATTTGTTCTGGACCTTCAAAATAAGGGCTTTGAAATCGCCCTTCATGGTGCCCGTGGGGGGGATTCCAAACGGAGTGAAATAATTACGGCTCTGGAAAAATATAAAGAAACATTTGGCGACTATCCGAAAATCCATATCAACCACGCCTTAAACACCGACAATCTTTACTGGGGCAGGGATAAATTCAGTTTCCCCCCATTCAAGTATTTATACGGCGGGATATTTTCAAATAAAGAATATTATGGTCATGTGCCCGGCTCGGAATACTTCTGGGGCGACCTTGCCCAACAATATATAACCTACGTTGTTAACCTTAGTTTTTTCGATATTAATCTGCTTAAAATCAACCCTTCTATGCCTTATCATGACCCCGATAAGCCTTATGTACGTTACTGGTTTCACACCTCCGACGGCGGTTATGTCACCTCATTCAACGAACTTGTCAAAAAAAAGAATGTTGACCGTCTGGAGAAGGAGGGCGGGGTTTGTCTGGTTTATACCCATCTGGCCCGGGATTTTTATTTAAATAATACGCTTGACACCACCTTTAAAAGGCAGATGGAATACCTGGCTTCGAAAGACGGTTGGTTTGTGCCGGCGAGTACTATCCTGGATTTCCTGCGGCTTCAGCTGGGCGACGGGAAAGAACTGAGTTTTCGGGAAAAAGTCCGCCTGGAAATACTGTGGTTATATGAAAAAATCCTCCATGGCTCGTCATGAGGGGAAAGTGTAAATACATAGGTTATATATCTCCGTAATTAATTGTAGGTGCATAAGTTGGAAAAATCTTGACATTAGTCAAAAATAGTTTTAGTTATAACGGAACCCAAAAAAAATAGTTGTAATAACCAAGCTAATTTATGCCACAAAAAATTGTCGCTATCGTTCCAGCTTACAACGAAGAAGACAATATTGAAAAGGTCATTAATGACCTTAAAGAACACCAGCCTTTAATTAAAATAGTCGTTATAAACGACTGCTCAACTGACAACACCCAAAATATCGTTAATCAATTAGGAGAAACTGTAATAAATTTACCAATAAACTTAGGAATAGGTGGAGCAGTCCAAACTGGTTTAAAATACTCTATAAGTAATCAATACGATATTACTATACAATTTGATGGGGACGGTCAGCATAAAGCGAGTGAAATTGAAAAGATACTGAAACCAATAGTTAATGGTGACGCTGATGTTGTTATTGGTTCTCGTTTCTTAGGACATGGTAATTTTAAGAGTAATTTTGCACGAAGATTTGGTATCTGGATCTTTATGTTGGTTAACTCAATTTTATTAAGGAGTAAAATTACAGATAATACATCAGGTTTTCGAGCTTATAATAAAACGGCTGTTAAATTTCTTGCCCGTTATTATCCTCAAGATTATCCCGAACCAGAAGCAGTCATAGAATTATATAGAAATAGGTTTCGTATATGTGAAGTTCCGGTGTCCATGAAGGAACGCGAGGGTGGTAGTTCTTCAATAAAGGCTTTCAGTTCAATTTATTATATGATTAAGGTGTTAATAGCCAATCTTATTGCCTTTTCCAGAAAACCATGTTATAAGGAGAGAAAATAATGATGAGCCTTCGTATTCAGATTCTGGCGATAGTGGCATGTTTTTTTATAATATTTTTTATCATCTCACTAATAAGAAAACGTAAATTACGTGAAGAATATAGTATAATGTGGTTAATAGGTAGTTCGGTTTTGATTATTTTTGCAATCTGGCGAGATCTGCTTGATATTATTGCCAAGGCTGTAGGTGTTTATTATGCACCTGCCATATTACTTCTTGTAATCCTCTTTTTTGGTATTTTAATGTTCTTACATATTACAGTTGTAATTTCTAAACAAACAGATCAAAATAAAAATATGGCTCAAGAAATAGCTCTTCTAAAAAATAAAATCGAAACACTTACAGAAAAAACCCAAGGAATAAATCATGATAAATAATAAATTAACCAAAATTTTCGATTCACAAAAACCACTCTTAATTTCGGTATTGATATGTGTTGTCCTTGTTGTTGCTCTCTTATATTTTGGTCTAGCTACGGTAAATTACAATGGTGATGGTTTGGGTTATTCCAATCAAGTAGAAACAGCCTCCAAAACAAAACTATGGTCTTTTTCTGCTCGTCTTTTATATTGTCCAACAGGAAGACTATTATCTAATATAGTTTCATGGATAGGTATCAATTTACGTGCCGTATATATATTTCAAGCATTCAACATATTTATGGGCTTTTTGGGTGTCGGGGTATTTCTACTTACTGCTTTTCGTTTGACGCGATCGCTTAAATTTGCCACAATAGCAGCCCTCGGTTTAGCTTTTTCTTATAATTTCTGGTTCTGGAATTTAAATGTCACCTCTTATCCGGGAAATGTCTTCTTCCTGATTTGCTGTCTATTTATGCTCGTTACCCTAATGGATACTTCTAACCAAAAAAAGTATTTTCTTTATAGTGCCATAATAGGTTTTTTCCATGCCATGGCTTGTTTTTATTGGTTGACCGCTTTGCTCCTGGCTCCTTCGATTGCATTAGGGATTATTATCATTTCAAGAAATTTTAACTTTAAAAAACGTAGTATGGCTGGAGCAATTTATAGCATCACTTTTATATCTTTTCTTTTCATACCTTTGGTCATTGCTGCTATTTATAGTTATGACGTATCTAATTTCAGCGAATTCAAAGCTTGGCTAACATATGCTGCTCACAACATCCCGCCAAAACTCAGCGTTAGCAATTTTCTAAAAGGTATATTTGGTTTCTCTTCTAGCATATTCTACATGTCTGAACTAGGACCATTTATTAAAAATACTATTTTCGGTGTCTCCTTTGTTTTAAAAGGTACAACTTATCTTATTATTGAGATAATAACTTTTTGTGTTCTCTGGTTTATAATCGCTTATAGTTTTTTTTATTATATTCGGAATCTAAAAGCTTTTCATGAAAGAGAAAGATCGGAAGAGCGTCGTGTAGGGAAAGAGTGTAGGATAGGGTGT
>CAZUAS010000138.1:0-6123 GCA_964618515.1 uncultured Ignavibacteriales bacterium
ACACCCTATCCTACACTCTTTCCCTACACGACGCTCTTCCGATCTTGTCTTCCCGGTGAATTATATCTGCCAGCTGTTCGGCAAATGTTCTCTCCCTGAAAGTATCATAGAGATAATAAGTCACCACTGCCAGAATGCAGACGACTATAACTGATATAACAATACTGAAAAACTTCTTCATATTAATTTAAAATCTAACCTTACCATGAGGCAGCGTCAATATATATATGATTATTGAAAAAGAAGTGAAAAATTATACCATAAAAAATCCCCTGGTGGTCAACCAGGGGTTTTGGTCTAACAATACTCGTATGTACTTCTTTTTTTTCGTACTTATATATTTTTCGCAAAGAATATGCCTTTTGAAATTATTAATTTTATAAGAGTGTCCATCTCGATGGTTAATAACAACATAACAATTTATAAGAGTCAGAATCAGTATTTAGATATGCAAAACTGTTCAAAAAATGAACAGGGTAATTTCAGCATTTGCTACCAATGTGAATCATCAAATGCAACTTTTTTACACCTTTTTTCATTGAGAAGTTTATTTGGAATATTTAAGAGCGGCTTTTTCAAATTCCGGGTGGGTAAGCACTTTCAGGGATTTTTTTAATGAACGGATATCTTTTTCATCCAGTTGATTAAGCTTTGAGGTAAATTTACCCTCTTTAATATCTTTAAGTACTTTTTTCATTTTCTTTTTGACGTTTTGATCGATAATTTTAGGTCCCGCCAGAAGCGAACCATACCTTGCTGTTACCGATACCCGTTCAAACATCCCGCTGATACCATATTTTTTTATAAGCTCAACTATCAGGTCAAGTTGATAGGCGACTTCAAGATAAGCATTTTCAGCTTTTATGCCCTGCTCTTTTAAAACCTCGAAACCGGTTTTAATCAGCATTGCCAGAGCGCCGCATAAAACCGCCTGCTCTCCAAAAATATCACCCACCGCCTCGTCTTCAAAAGTTGTTTTCACCAGTCTTTTTCTTTGAATGCCAAGCGCTTGGGCCAGACTTAAGGCGGTTTCTGGGGCTTTACGAGAAGGATTTTGATAAATTGCATAAAAGGCGGAAAGAGATTTGTCCGTTAAATATTTCTCTCTTACCGCCACACCCGGGCCATGGGGCGCCAGGAGAATCACATCAGTATCACGGGGCGGCATTACCAGACCAAAATGAATCGACAGGCCGTGCAAGAACCATAGGGTCGCGCCTTTTTTAAGATTGTCCCGGATACAGGTTTCATAGACTTGATTATGAAGGTTGTCCGGAAATGCAAAACAGACAATATCGCTCTGTCGGACTGCTTCCGAGACGGAAGTTATTATTTTTAGACCGTCGTTCCGGGCGGATGTCCTTTCCGGGGATCGGGCTTTTAATCCCACTATGACTTGATAGCCGGAATCATGAAGGTTTCGGGCAATCGCTTTTCCCTGTGAGCCATAGCCGATAACGGCGATGGTGATTTTTCCTTTTACTTTTGGTAACATTGTTATAATATAGTTAAAGTTAAATATAATATTAATGATAAATGATAACAGACCAGTTGAAAAAAACAACCCTTGAGTTGGTGCGGACGGCGCTGGCAGAAGATATTGGAATGGGCGACCTTACCTCGCTGGGTTGCCTGGAACCGAATCTGCTTAAAGCGAAAATAGTGGCTAAATCTGAGGGCTTTCTCTCCGGTTTGCAACCGGCTCAGATGGCTTTTTGGCTGGTGGATTCAGCCAACAGGTTTATGCCTTTTTTGAATGATGGCGAGCGGTTTAAAAATGGCGACATTATTGCCGAAGTTGAAGGTCTTAATCAGACGGTTCTGGCCGCCGAACGAGTAGCCCTTAATTTCATGGCGCATCTCAGCGGGGTGGCCACCTTGACCGGTAAATTCGTAGAAAGGATATCAGGTTATAACTGCCGGATTCTTGATACCCGTAAGACCACACCTGGCTGGCGGCTTTTGGAAAAGGCGGCGGTTGTTCACGGCGGCGGCGAAAACCACCGCCTCGGCCTGTATGACATGGTCCTTATCAAGGACAACCACATCGCCAGCGCCGGTTCAATTACCGAGGCCGTCAAAAAAATGCGGGCTTATCTCGCTTCAAGTGATTTCCGGATGCAGTTCAAGGCCGATGATAAAAAAATTCTTATTGAGGTCGAGATTACCAATGAAAGCGAATTGATTCAAGCGGTTGAGACCGGGGTGGACCGGATTCTGCTGGATAACCAGACACCTGCAGCGTTGAAACAACTGGTCGAAAAAGCGCGCTCGCTCAATCCTGATATAAAACTGGAAGCCTCGGGCAATGTTAATCTTGATAATGTCGCCGCCATTGCCGCCAGCGGGGTAGATTACATTTCAATCGGAGCCATTACACACTCGGCTTCAGTGGCCGATTTCTCCATGCAGGTAATCAAGTAACATGTGCCCTTTTCTCTCCGAACAAAAAGGTGACCGGCTTTTGCTTATTTTGCGAAAAAAGCCAGGGGTATATTTCAAACTTACCGCTCTTGAAAAAAACCTCAAGACGGACAAGGCAGGTCTTATCGAAGACCTGGTGCAAATTAAAAAATGGGGTTACAAATTCCGTACCCGATCCGATGCCGTTGCTTTTATCAAGGCGCCGGATGTTCTGAGTTCTTCTGAAATAAGTTACCGACTTAACACCCGGATTATAGGATGCCGGGTACTCTCTTATCGAGCTGTTAAATCCACCAATGACCTGGCGACGGAACTGGCAGATGGCGGTGCTCCCGAAGGTACGCTGGTTACCGCCGAAGAACAGACCAGCGGCCGCGGACGGCTGGGGCGCAAGTGGCATTCCCCCGGCGGGACGGGGATATATGCCAGTCTTATCCTCAGGCCTGAAATAAAACCGGAGAATGCTCCCGGTATTTCCATCATGACCGCTGTCGCTCTGGCGCAGGCTATAAAGAAATTCACTAAAGGCAAAGTACAGATTAAATGGCCCAACGACGTTCTGATAAATGGACGTAAGACCGCCGGTATCCTGACGGAACTGTCTGCTGAAAACAATAAAATCAACCATGTTATTGTCGGTGTGGGCATAAACGTCAACCATCAGGCCACCGATTTCCCCGATGATCTCAGAAACACCGCGACCTCGCTCCGACGTATCAACCGGAAAAAAGTCAACCGGGCGGCTCTGCTCAAAAGCTTCCTTGTCGAATTTGAAAAAATGTACGCTCTTTATCCCAAACATCACCTTAAAAAAATTCACTCCCGGGTGAGAAAATTGTCCTCTTTGATAGGCAATGAAATCAAGATTCTATCCGGCAGGCAGTTTCTCGAAGGCCGGGCGGTGGATATTGATTACGACGGTCGGTTGATACTCGAACGGAACGGAAAGAAAATCCCGGTTGTGGCCGGTGAAGTAACGGTCGTGAAAGAACAGTCATAATCGAGATTAATAGCCATGCTGAAAAGTAATATTTCCCGAACTGTTTTTTATTATTACAGGCTTGTGTGCCTTTAAAGAAGGATACATCACCATGCCGGAACTTCCCGAAGTCGAAACGGTAGTCCGGGGCTTGCGCCGGACGGTTTTAAATAAAACTATCAGGGCGGTCACACTCAACGCCCCCCCAACCACGACCGTTGTCAGCCCGTCGTTTTCTTCCGGCACTTTCGAAGAAATTTTAAAAGACCGGACGATACTTGATATTTACCGCCGTGGCAAAAATATCCTGATTGCCCTTACGGGTGATATAACCCTCTGGGTACACTTAAAAATGACCGGTCACTTTTTTTTCGTCGACGGGACCGCCCCGCTTGATAAACATGACCTGGTATTGATAGATTTTTACTCCCGTAAGAAAAGCGACAACCACTGCCACCTTCGTTTCAATGACTACCGGCGATTCGGAAGGCTGCGTCTTTTTTACACCGATGAGCTGTGGGCGCAAAAAGGACTTAAGGAGCTCGGTCCGGAGCCCCTGGATATAACCGCTGCGGCATTTATCCGGCGGTGCAGAGATCGCAATCGCATGATTAAACCGGCTCTTCTGGACCAGAGCTTCATCGCCGGGCTGGGGAACATTTACGCCGATGAATCCTTATATTTCTCAAAAATACATCCCCGGCGCCTGACCGGCTCCCTTTCGACTAAGAAACTCACCGGGCTTCACGGCCACATCCAGAGGCTTTTGAAAAAATCCATTAAGCTGATGGGGACCACGGTTGATTCCTACAGCGGGGTTAATGGTCAGACGGGGAGATATCAAAAATACCTTGCGGTGTACAATCGTGAGGGCGAGCCGTGCGGTTTTTGTGGGACAACCATCGTCCGCGAGAAAATCGGCTCCCGCTCGGCGCACTTTTGTCCCCGTTGCCAGCGGTTGCGGTAATATATATAAACCGCAATCAAAGTGATTCCGTCAGGTTAAATAATCTGTTTTATTTATTCGTCTTTTATTTGGAGTTGTAAAGCAATTAGCTACTAATAAATTCTGAGAAAGAGACGGTCGTTATGGCCATGAACAGGAAAGATTTTTTAATAACTACCACCAAATTTTGCACGGGTTCATGTATCTGCGCTTTGATGGGAGGTCTTAAAGCGTTCAGCGCTCAAGATGACACGGCTTTTGAAAAACTTAAAACAGAAAAGCCTCGTGCCGAGGTCCGGATGGAGTTCGCTGAAAAATGGGTGAAACGCTTATTCGATATTTTCGACAACACCCTTGATGCGGAAACCAGGAAAAAAATCATGATGACCATGGGAAAAACCTGCTTTCAGAAATATCTCGAAGATACCGGCGAGCAGATTAAACCCATATCTTTCGAAAAATTCACCGAGTGGGTTAATACCAGGGTCAAGGATGGTTCGGTACGGGTCGAAGGCAATGTCATTTACTTTCAGTTTATGAGTGCGGCTGAGACCGGCTTACCCTCTGAAGAGGGTGCCTGCCTGTGCACTATGGTGGAAACCAAGCCGGCCGGGCTTTCATCGACCTATTGTCTTTGTTCGGTGGGGTACGTGAAAGAATGGCACGAACAGCTTCTGGGGCGACCGGTGGAAGTCGAGTTGCTCGATTCCGTTCTCATGGGCGGGAAACGGTGCAAGTTTCAAATTAGTGTATCCTGATATGAAAAAGAAAAGAATTGGCAGGGTTATTAAGGCTTACCAGGCGGCTTACCCTGACCCGCTTATCGTGAAATCGGGCGAGAAACTTATCATTGGTGAAAAAGAAAGCGAATGGCCGGGCTGGGTATGGTGTACAAATGCCCGGGGTAAATCCGGCTGGGTCCCCAAAGAGTATCTTGAAAGTTATGGCGGTTTTGAAAGGGCACGGTGCGATTATGATGCCACGGAACTTACTGTCGTGGCGGGTGAACGATTATCCATTCACAAGATTGAATCCGGCTGGGCATGGTGTGAAAACGAATATCACCAAAGCGGCTGGGTTCCACTGGAAGGCATAAAGATGACTGAGTGATAATGGATGACGGGGTGATAATGAAGGTCAGGGAGGTCAGAACACTATAGCGGTTCTGCCGATACGTATATCTCTGGTAAGATGTCGGAAATTTTTATATTTCGACCTGGACGGAAAATTGAGATAAGGGTCAAGCCCCGGGTCGGTTTGAATCTGCCGTTGGATACCAAGAGCAATCTGTGAACCTACAACCCGGCCACCACCCCGGAGACTTTAAAGGACCTTGGTTTTAATCAAGACCTTTATTGCTTTATAGTTTTCACTGGTGCTGGTTTGGTGGAAGGCTATTTCGGTCCCCAGGCTGCAATGTGATTGGCGCTTACTCCGCCGGCGGTCGTGAAAAAGCCTCCGATAATTAGTTTGTTGTTAAAAACGGTGAGCGCACTTACATTGTTATCCATACCGTTTCCAAGAGGCTCCCAGGACGAACCATCCCAGGCCGCAATGTGATTGGCGGCTACACCACCGGCCGTACTGAACTCCCCCCCGGCAATCAATTTATTGTCATAGACTGTGAGGGCATGAATGTTGCCGTTTACCCCCGTCCCGAGCGGCGTCCAGGATGAACCATCCCAGGCCGCAATGTGATTGGCACTCACCCCACCGGCCGTGGTTAACCTCCCACCGGCAATCAATGTGCTGTCAGAGACAGTGAGTGAGAAAG
>CAZUAS010000139.1:0-6080 GCA_964618515.1 uncultured Ignavibacteriales bacterium
GGAAAATGCTGCCTGTCCCCGCAGGGAAATGGAAGAAAGGGTCGATGCCGCTTTGATGATGTTCGGTATCGGGCCGCTTCGCAAGCGAATGACGTCGGAACTTTCCGGAGGAGAAAAACAACTGGTCGCCCTGGCTTCGGTCATGGTGCAAAAGCCCCTGGTTTTGGTGCTCGATGAACCGGATTCCTACCTTGATGAAAGCGGTAAAAAAATACTGCAGCAACAACTGGCCCGGCTCAGGGATGAAAACCCCAAACTGGTCGAGATTTGCATCACCCAGTATCCCCAGACCGCGCGGCGTTATCCTCGACTGGTAGTGCTTGACCGGGGAAGGATTGTTGCTGACCGGACACCGGAGCAAGTATTCGCTGACCGGGCGTTGACTCTAACCACGGGTCTTCGTTATGACCTCGAGCAGTTTCAGCGCCGGGAAGTTTCTATCCCGGGCATTAACAGCCGTCTGGTCGAAAATAAAAAGCCGGACAGGTTAATGTTCAATCATCTCACTTTCGGTTATCGCCGGGAGCCGCTTTTGAATGATATCAGTTTTACGCTTGAACGGGGTGAATCTCTGGGTCTTGTCGGCCCCACGGGAGCGGGTAAAAGCACTCTGGGAATGCTCGGTACCGGTCTTTTAAAACCAGCACAAGGCACAGTCGCTTTTTACCGCGGGCAGGAACTGCTTTCTCATCAGGTCAGACCCGGCTGGGTGTCGGGGGTGTTTCAACAGCCGGAACGTCAGTTTTTCCTTTCATCGTGTGAAGAAGAAATCAGGTTCGGACCAAAGAATTTTAATCTGGATTTAAATCCCGAAGAAACCGCCGGTTTTTTCAAGCTGGTGGGGTTGGAGCCGGAGAAGTTCGCCGGTCGTGACCCCTTCTCTTTGTCAGTCGGTGAAAAACGCCGCCTGGCGTTTGCGGCGGTGCTGGCAACCTGTGCTCCTTTCATTGTTTTCGATGAACCGACCTCGGCTCTCGACCGCGAGGGAGTCGGGCGCTTTATCGTTATGTCCCGGGAGTTAAAAAGACTCGGTGCGGGACAGATTATTATTTCACACGATGGTGATATTATCAAAGCCCTGACAGACCGGGTTGTTTATTTGCCCGGTGACGGCTCCTTTAAAATTATGTCAACAACGGAACTTTTTCAGCACGAGTGGCATAGCGAGATTATTTCAAGTCCCGCTTTCATGGACGAATAATTTTTTGCTTTTCCCCTTGACTCGGTTTTGATTATCCTTTATAATCGAATCCGATTGCGACTTGAAAGAGTGCAGTCGGCTTTGTTGGTAACCGGCTCTTCGAGCCTGAACCTTTTAAGGTGTTCCTGTGAGTACACTAAAGGTTGCGATGATGTGTAAATACCAGTCTAATTTGTCAAGCCCGTCGGAAATTCATATAAAAATCGTCAATGAATCAAGAATAATATATACCATGGAGGTAACCTTTGCCTGTCAAATCTAAAGTCATACTGGATGATAAGAAAATCGCCCGGGCCTTGACTCGAATTGCCCATGAGATTCTGGAACATAACTCCGGAGCGGAGTCTCTGGCGATAATCGGTATCCTGACCCGGGGGGCATTCCTGGCGAAACGCATTGCGGGAATTATCCAGAAACTCGAAGGTGTCCAGATACCGGTCGGGTTTATGGATATCAGTCTTTACCGGGACGATGTTCATTCCAAGCTGGACCAGCCGGTTATCCAGCGGACGGAGATTCTTTTCCCGGTCAAAGACCGGGATATCATCCTGATAGACGATGTTCTTTATACCGGACGGACAGTACGGGCGGCGCTCAATCAAATTAACGATTTCGGTCGTCCCCGCACCATCCAGCTGGCGGTGCTGGTGGACCGCGGACATCGGGAGTTACCAATCAAAGCCGATTATGTCGGGGTGAATATCCCGACTGCCAAAGCCGACCAGGTGGTTCTGGAAGTGGTGGAGAAAGAAGGGATAGACCGGGTCTCTATCATAGAAGGGTTTAACAGCGCTGTTGCCGAAGATAAAACCGTCCGGAAAACAATTAAACGGAAAGGGGGGAAGATATGAGTCGCCTGTCGTCACGGCATCTGCTGGGATTAGAAGGTGTCCCGGCGGCGGATATCCAGCTCATTTTGGATACTACCGAAACCTTTCGCGAGGTTTTGGAACGGCGAATCAAGAAACTGCCGACCCTTCGGGGCATTACGGTCCTGAATCTCTTTTACGAGCCCTCAACCCGCACCCGTATTTCATTTGAACTGGCGGAAAAAAGACTGTCCGCCGACACGGTCAATTTTACCACCTCCACTTCGTCGGTCAAAAAGGGCGAATCCCTGCGCGACACGGTACAGAATATTGAAGCCATGAAAATAGATATGACCGTAGTCCGCCACAGCTCCACCGGGGTGCCGTACTTTTTAACGCAGTGCATGGACGCCAATATCATTAATGCCGGTGACGGCGCCCACGAACATCCCACCCAGGCGCTCCTTGACATGTACACTATCCGCAAACGATACGGTACTCTCAAAGACCTGCGAGTGGTGCTGGTGGGTGACGTCATGCATTCGCGGGTGATTCGCTCCAATATCTGGGGTTTGAAGACCATGGGTGCATCGGTCGCCCTGTGCGGACCGTCAACGTTGCTTCCCTATGAAGTCGAGAAATTCGGTTGTGATTTCTATACCAATCTTGACGAAGCCCTTGAAGGAGCCGATGTCGTCAACGTCATGCGCATTCAGCTCGAACGCCAGCAGGCCGGTCTGTTTCCTTCGCAGCGGGAATATACCAAGTTGTTCGGCATCAACAGGGAAAGGTTAAAACGGTTGAATAAAAATTACACCATCATGCACCCGGGACCGATGAACCGCGGGGTGGAGATTTCCAGTGAGGTGGCCGACAGCGACCGGTCGGTTATTCTCGACCAGGTCACCAACGGCCAGGCGGTCAGGATGGCCGTTTTGTATCTGCTGTCCGGCAGGGAAGAGGGAGGTGAATAATGACCACTCAGAAATACGATATGGTAATAAAGAACGGCCTGGTTATTGACCCGGCGCTCGGTTTCGGTAAAAAAGCATATGTCTTGATTAAGGACGGCTTGATTGCCGGAGTGGAAAGAGAGACCACGGCTTTAAAAAAGGCTTTGAAAAATATACCCGAGGATATATTTATCGATGCCGAAAATCTGCTGGTGGTACCGGGTCTTATCGATGTTCATGTGCATCTGCGGGAACCGGGACGGGAATACGCCGAGACTATCGAGTCGGGTTGCCGGGCCGCTGCCGCCGGCGGTTTTACCTCAGTCTGCTGTATGCCCAATACCAACCCGTGTATCGATAACCAGGAAACAGTTAAATTTGTGCAGGACCGGGCGCAAAACTGCGATGCTCGCGTCTATGTTTTCGGGGCTATCACGAAAAATCTCGAAGGCAAGGAGCTTTCCGAAATCGGCGACCTGGTTTCAATTGGCGTGGTGGCGATTACCGATGACGGTCACTATGTCCAGAATCCTGATATCATGCGGCGGGCGCTGCAGTACTCGCGGATGTTCAATATCCCGGTGGCACAGCATGCCGAGGACGAGTACCTTTGCGCCGGCGGCGTGATGAATGAATCGTTCCAGTCAACCCGCCTGGGGATGAAACCCCGCCCGGCGGTGGCGGAAGAAATTGCTGTTCTTCGCGATATCGCCCTCGCCCGCATAACCGGGGCGCGCCTCCATTTCCAGCACATCACCACCAAACGGGCGGTCAACGCCATTCGCCTGGCCAAGAAAGAAGGCATCAATATCACCGCTGAAGCTACACCCCATCACTTTGTTCTTACAGATGATGAAATCGGCAAGGAATTTAACACCAACCTGAGAGTGAATCCCCCGATTCGCACCGTCGAGGACCGGGAGGCGGTTATCGAAGGGTTGATAGACGGGACCATCGACTGTATCGCCACCGACCATGCCCCGCATTCCGAGGAGGAGAAGGATTGCGAATTCGACCAGGCGCCTTCCGGCATGATCGGCCTGGAAACCTGCCTGGGACTGGTGAAAACATACTTGATTGACAAAGGGTATTTGAACTGGGCTGATGCTGTCCGCAAAATGACCATCAACCCGGCCCGGATATTCAAACTCAAAGGCGGCACCCTGGCAGTCGGCAGCCCGGCGGATATCACGATTATCGACCCGAACAGGAAATGGAAGGTGAAGGCGGAAAATTTCCGGTCCAAATCGAAAAACTCGCCTTTTATCGGGTACCAGTTATCCGGCCAGGCAGCCGTGACTATTCTTGGCGGGAAGGTGGTGTTCAAACGATAGATGGACACCTGATTATTTCAAGGCAGGCCTGATTAAGACCTGCCTTTTTTATTCGGTATCACATCTTGCGTTTCTCCCTGTAGATGTGATTTATTTTTCGGGTTCCCTGTCGTATATAAAAACAGAAGGCTACCAGAACATAGGAGTCTGCAGGACGAAACCCTTGCGGTTTCGACAGAGAAGGCAGGTCGAAATGTCGCAGACTTTCGACAGTAGTCGGGTTCAGGCTAAAAGAGAATGATGAATAACGATAACAAAACACCGGGAGAGAAAGTAATCGAAACGGCGGTCGGCCGGGTTACACCGGTACTTCCAGGGGCCGGCTACCTGGCCGCCGACAGCGAGGCCGAGAAACGCCGGATGCCTTTTTTCGCCGAGGCAGTCTGTGCCGGATTTCCCTCGCCGGCCAACGACTATATCGAGGGCAAGCTCGATTTGAACGAGTTTCTGGTCAAGCATCCCGCCGCCACGTTTTTCGTGCGGGCCGAGGGTGACTCCATGCTCGGCGCGGGAATACATTCGGGCGATATCCTGGTAGTTGACCGCGCTTTGCAGGCGGTCGAAAACCGGGTCGTGATTGCGGTGGTGGACGGCGAGCTGACGGTCAAGCGGCTGAAAAAAATCAAGGGCAAACTGTGCCTGGCGCCGGACAACGATGACTATCAGCCGATTGTCGCCGACGAAGAGAACGGCTTCGAAATCTGGGGCGTCGTCACTGCCGTCATCCACGCCGTGTGAATTTATGGTGGTGCACAGGAATGTAAGTCGAAATGTCGAAGACTTTCGACAAAAGATTATGGAGGACTTGGCGGCAGATGTGGACATCTGCCGGGCACTTTAATATTTTTTTCAAATTTCTTGACAAACAATAAAGACAAGAATAACTTATATTATCTGATTATGTTTGGATTGAGATATTTAAATTTGATGTAAATTAAACCATAAAAATATTCGTAATGAAAGGTATATAGTATGAATCTTTATAGTAAACAATTAAGTTGTCCCAAAATACAAGCCTTTTTAAAGGTATTTCCTTTTTTAAAAAATACATATGGAACGAACCAATTTATTATTGATGATGCGATAGTAAAAGTAAATGCAAATTCTGAATTGGGAGTGTGGTGTCATAAAAATAATTATGATAGAAAGAAGAAGTTAAAAAGCAGAAAAAGATGGTTTAATTACGCTTAACTTGCAAAATGCTTGTCACTGTTTTGCTGGTAGAGGGGATAGTAAAGTAGTTGATGAGGACACAAAACAGAAATATCAATTACTTGAGCACATTAAGCAAATGACATACAATATTATTGATAAAAATATTTAGGGTATATATATGACTCGGAAAAATAGAACTAACGAAGAATTGAAGAAAATTTCCAAAGATTTGTATTATGAATATTTAATGTTTTGCTATAGTATTCAAACGCTCCCAAAAGATTTTGTTAGAAATGACGAGAAATTGAAGAATTCGATTATTGAAGTTTTTGCGATACATACTCGTAATTTATTAATGTTCTTTTTTGATGAAAAACCAAGAGATGATGATGTGGTTGCAAATGATTTCTTTCCAGAGTACAATGAATGGAATATTATAAAAGAAAAAAATGAAGACAATGATTTAATTGAAAAAATCTCTAAAAGAGTTAATAAAGAAGTTGCCCATCTGACATATAAAAGATTAGAAGTTAAAGAAGAAGAGAAAAGTTGGGGAAATATAATAAATATTACTTCAAAATTATTTAATAAACTTTTTAATGAATTCCTATCCTCTGTCTCTAATGAT
>CAZUAS010000140.1:0-6053 GCA_964618515.1 uncultured Ignavibacteriales bacterium
CATTTTTTGTCCCGCTTCTTTCCCGCAAGCGAGCCAGGTAATCGCCGTTCAGAGTAAGCACGGAACTTACCTTCGTACCCAAACCCGCGAGGTATTCAGTATTGCCGGTGTCCCGGTTCAGTCGCGCCACCAGCAACGCATTGTACAGCTCCCAGCGTTCCAGAGGATGAACGATCGTTTTAACCATCACTCCTTTCTGCCCGGCTCTCTTGTTGGACATGGTAAATTCTATCTCATCGATCGTGACGGTATTTCTGATATTAGTCGCCTTGCTTCCCCCGGTAAAATCGATATAGCGGTCGGCATACTGCCAGGCAGCATATTTAAACTCCATACGGCTGATATGGTGGCGCCCTTCACCGACTATTGCCATCGCTCCGCCACCATCACCGAATTGACGCGAGCCTTCCACGCTGGTATAACCAGTAGAATAAGAATGCCTGACATATAGAGCCAGTTTCCGGTCTACAAAAGCAGCTAGCCCGGAGCGGTTTTCCATCCGGTTGATACCCAGGATAACACCGCCAGTAGTATTTTTCGTCAGGTTCCGGGAAAGCATGGTGCCTGCGGATATAAGGTTATATTTTTCATCCCGGCTCACCGCCACTAAAGTGCGGCCTTCTGTCCCGGCAATTTTAACCGAACCGTAAAAACCATTAAAGGCACCGTAATCGGGAAATAAAAATGACTCGAAATCCAGCCGCTCGGAATAATCAAAAAGTTTACCGTGATACCCCATAATCGTGCCCAGCCCCCAGCGGGTTTTAAAACTGCCAAGTTTCAATTCCCTGATGACACCTTTATTATTGACATAAGAAATAGTTCGTTCGGTAAATCTTTCCCGGCCGGTCTTATCACGGCGGATTTGAAAACTCAAACGCCAGTATCGACTTAATAACACTCGAGTGGTGGAAAGATATCCTGATTTCGAAGATTCGTTTAAATTACGGGTATACCTCTGGTTGAAATAAACGGTTTTGTCGGTCAACCATGGCAGAGAGAACTGAAACGGCTGTTGTTGCTGAATCTCCAGATCAGGCGTAAATGTCCCCAGTGAGGTAGGGATATAAAACAGATTGGGCACCTCATCCAGAAGGTAACTGGTGGTCGAATCGATTCCGTGCTCGATTATTTCCAGCAGTATTTCATACTGGGCGGAATCAATCTCGCCGCTCAGTAAAGCCTCAGCCAGCTCGTCCTCGGAGGGTAAAACCATGGTCGATAGCTCCTGGGCCATCACTGCTCCGGTGGCTGAAATAAAAATGATTAAAAAGAATAGTGCTCTAATTTCCCCCTGACTCCCTCAATTCAGATTGTACTTGTTAAGCTTCCGGTACAGGGTACGTTCACCGATACCCATTCTCCTGGCCGCTTCTTTTCGATTGCCGCCGGTCTCCTGAAGCACCTTGATGATTAATTTTCGTTCCATTTCCTCCATCGAGGAACTCGCCTCAACGGAAGCCATGTTTTCCCGGACTTCCGACACGGCTGGTTCGCTGGGTAGATGAGCCGTAATGAGGTTACGCAAATTACGGATTTCATTGCCCAGGGAAAGAATCGCCCGATAGATTAGTTCATGGCCGGCATCCTCGACTGTTTTACCTGTTGAGACGGGCAGGTTAGTAGAAACCGTGTGTTGTTCAGCAATGAAGTTTTCAACATCACGGACATCCACCAGACCGGTAACTTTCAGGGCGGCCATGCGGGCGGAGAAATTCTTGAGTTGACGGACATTTCCTGGCCAATCGTATCGCATCAACAGTTCCAGGGCGGCATCGGTATAATCAAGACCTTTCTGGTCATCCCAGAAATGCTGAAGTAACGGTTGTATATCATACCTTCGCTCCATCAGCGACGGTAAAATTATCTTCACCACTCCGATACGGAAATACAAATCCTCACGGAATTGTTTTTCCGCGATGGCTTCGGTCAGGTCGCGATTGGTAGCCGCCACCACCCTGACGTCAGCTCGACGGGGATTAGAGGAACCGACCGGGTAAAAGGTTCCATCTTCAAGGACCCGAAGCAGTTTCACCTGGGTATCAGGTTTGGTTTCGCCTATTTCATCCAGAAACAGAGTACCGCCTTCGGCTTTGAAAAACAAACCTTCACGCTTGGCCACCGACCCGGTAAATGCGCCGCGTTCATGGCCGAAAAGTTCCGATTCCAGCACCCCCTCAGCCAGGGCGCCGCAATTAATGGCCACATACGGCTTCCTGCTCCGGCTGGAGGCATTGTGAATCGCCTGGGCAACCAGTTCTTTGCCGGAACCCGATGGCCCGACTATGAGCACCGAAATATCCGACGGCGCGATCCTCTCTATTACCCGAGCTACCGCTTTCATCTTCGGTGACCGACCGACTATTTTATAACGATTAAGTAGTTCCTTGTCTGTCAAAATCTGATTTATCTTTTTTGAAATGCCCTCAATTCCCAATCCCGTGGAAATATGTCCATCGATAAATTCTTCGCGCGTATCATGGGTAATTTCATAATGAGATATACGCCAGATATCCGTCAAACCATGGTAACGGCGAATTTTCATGGCTACGCCATGATTCAAATCAGTGCGGTTTTCGCCCGCCAGGACCAAATCCAGCCGCCTTTCCCGGGCGGCCTGATAAAGCTCGGATATCTCCGTCACCACCTGGCCTATTTGTTCCCAATTTATATCCTCATAACTGTGACGTTCCCGCTCTGCCAGGATTATTATTCTTTCAGTAGCCGGCATACTCAAAAATAAACCCTCAGTCTCTATATTTTTTTTCTTTTCTTTTTTGACCTCTTAGTTTCTTAGAGGGCACTGCATATTTATTCTGTACTAAAAATAAGTCAATTTCGTTCTTTACCTTATCCGCCTTTAAAACGCCGACCTTAACGCGGTCACCCAGGCGGAAAGTACGATGATTGCGACGACCTATTAAGCGGTATTTACCTTCGTCAAATTGATAATAATCGTCATCAATAGTGGAGACTCGCACCAGTCCCTCGACCCCCATATTGTCGATCCGGACAAAAAAACCATACGCGGTAACACCGGAAATAATGCCGGTGAATTCATCGCCCAGACGGTTGGCCATATAAGCGACCTGTTTCACTTTGACCGCCTGTCTTTCCGCAGCTTCGGCCGTTCTTTCGGTTTCCGAACAATGCATCCCGACATGGTCAATAACAGAATTTACCCGCCGGGCAAAACTGACCGGGTAACGACCCTTTTTAAGCTTGCGTATCAGGCGGTGCACCAGAAGGTCGGGATAACGACGGATAGGCGATGTAAAATGGGTATAATGCGTGAAAGCCAACCCGAAATGACCGATATTCTGGCGCTGGTAAACAGCTTTCTGCATCGAACGCAACATCAGCTCATTGATAAACTCCGCCTCTGGTGTATCCTTGACCCTTTTTAAAAAGCGGGCAAACTGTATCGGCTGGATATCTTTGGAGACCGCAAAGTTGTATCCCAGGGTGCCAACCATATGGGAGAAAAAAGCCAGTTTTTCAGGGTCGGGACGGTCATGGACACGATATAAAAACGGTTGAGCCTGGTTAAAAACTTCCAGCGCCACGACCTTGTTAGCCAGGAGCATGAATTCTTCTATCAACCGATGCGATTCCAAGCGGACACGGTGACCCAGCTCCAGAACTTCGCCCTTCTCATTGAGTATGACCTTGGCTTCAGGCAGGTCAAAATCCAGAGAACCCTCATTGAACCGACGTTTACTGACTATATCCGCCAGGCGACGCGCCAGTTTTAAATTCTCCGCCACTTTTTCAATTTTCTTCGTGACCACCCCGGTATCAAAAAATTCCTGCACTTCCTCATAGCTAAGTTTTGCCCGCGACTTTATAACCGTATCCACAATCCGCCATTTGAGTATTTTCCCTTTTTTATCAATGTCAATTAAGACCGAATGGGCCAGGCGCTTACGGTTGGGCTTCAGCGAACAGACATCGTTGGATAAAACCTCCGGCAACATCGGAATCACCATCCCCGGGAAATAAACCGAATTGCCGCGCTCAAAAGCTTCATTATCGAGTCTTGTTCCCGCTTCGACAAAAAACGCCACGTCGGCAATATGCACCCCCAGACGAAAACCGTAATCTGTTTCTTCGACCGCAATGGCATCATCGTGGTCTTTGGCGTCAGAGGGGTCTATGGTATAAACGCACTCTCCGGTCAAATCAAGACGGTTCTTCAATGCCTCTTCCCAGTTTTTAGCGGCCGCCTGTTCAGCTTCTTCAAGAACTTCCCCTGGAAATTCCTCCGGCAGGTTGAAACTTTTCAACACCGACAGCATATCCACCCCAGGTTCACCGGGCATGCCGATTAACTCGGTGATTTCACCTTCGGGATTGACATAGGGATTATCCCAAAGTGTCAACTCAGCCACCACTTTTTCCCCGTTGCGGGCACTCATTGTCCGGTCAGGAGGGATATAAATATCGCGATGAATTTTAGGATTGTCCGGGATTACGAAATTGAAAGCTCCGCCGGTTTTAAAAACACCGACAATTTTTCGCGGTGTCCGCTCTACAATTTTGACCACCACCCCGGCCTGCCGTCCCTGCACCAGCCCGGTCAGACGTACCATCACCCGATCACCATCAAGCGCCGTCAGGAGGCCATTCTGAGGAATTAGAATATCGACATCTTCACCTTCCCGTTCGACAAAACCCACTCCCTTGCGGGAAATGGAAATCCTGCCAACAACAACATTCAGGTGGTCCGCTACACCGACCCGGCCACGCTTCAATCTGACCAGCTCCCCGGTATTAATCATTTCCTTTACGAAACGGCGGAACCGGGGGTATTCGTCAGATGAAATATCCAGAACCCGGGCCAGCTCCTTAATTTTCATGGGGCGGTCGGATTTGGATTTTATGAAATTAATGATATCTTTGGAATTCATAAAGCGAAAATAGAGAAAAGGGGTTGTCATGTCAAGCTAAATTGGCATAATCGTGCCATTATGGCAGATTTTTCTTTTAAGTTGTTGCTATTAAACAACTAATAACTTGATTATTAATTGTTTTATTTATATTATTTATAAAGTTATTTTAAATAAGCCTACCAATATGTTTGAATTTATAAAAAGACTGATTCATAAGCACCGGGCACCTGATTTAGATTGGTTACAAATTGAAATCAGCAGTCATTGCCCATCTTCATGCACTTATTGCCCTCACACGGTTTATCAGGATGAATGGCAAAAACGGTTCATGCCTGTGGAGGTTATTGAAAAACTTGTTCCAGCCTTCTCCAATACCCGACTTGTTTACCTGCAGGGTTGGGGTGAACCTTTTACGCATCCGGATTTTTTTAATATCCTTTCTCTGGTTAAAAAAACCGGCTGTCTGGTGGGGACCTCAACTAATGGTAAGCTTTTGGATGAAAAGACGCTGGCACGCCTGGTTGACTCAAAACTTGATATAATTGCTTTTTCACTGGCGGGTTTTGGGGAAGCCAACGACCTCTTACGCCGGGGAACAAATTACGATAAAATTATTGAAAATTGTCAAACATTAAAAAAAATCAAACATAAAAAAAACTCCCCCTTACCGGTAATAAATATCGCCTATCTGCTAGTGCGTTCAGGTTTGAATGAGCTCGATGATTTGCCCGTGCGATTAAAAGACATGGGTATAAATCAGGTGGTTATCAGCACCCTTGATTTCATCCCGGCCGGAGATATTGAACAGGAATGTCTTCGTCCTCACAACGACCAGGAATACCAGGCATTAAAAGCCCGTCTCGACGACACGGCCGTCCGGGCTGCCCGACATGAAATCGAACTTTACTATCATCTGGCTCACCCTGACCGGCGTTTTCAATTTTGCACCGAGAATGTCAGAAAAGCCGCTTTTATTGCTGTCGATGGTTCCGTGGCACCATGTGTTTTTATGAAACTGCCTATTAAAAAAGGCTTCTATATAGAAGATGGACATGAAAAAGAATACGTACCTTTGGTTTTCGGAAATATCAACGAGGAGCCTTTTGATATTATCTGAGATCGGAAGAGCGTCGTGTAGGGAAAGAGTGTAGGATAGGGTGT
>CAZUAS010000141.1:0-6021 GCA_964618515.1 uncultured Ignavibacteriales bacterium
GATACTTTTTCTGCCGCTTGAAAACTCGGCGCAGGATAAGGCGGCTCAAGTTAAGTATTTGAGCACCCTTTCATTCGAGGAAATCTTTCAGCGGGCTGACAGCGCTTATGAAAAGCAGGATTATTCGACCGCCCTTTTTTATTACAGAATCGCCCTGAACGAAGCGCACCGGGAAAATAATAAGGCCGGGTTGAGCAAAACCTTCGAGCGCATAATCACGGTATCTGAAAAAGCTGAAGAAAAAAAACTGGATTCACTGGTGACGCTGTTTAAAACCGGTCCGGCTCTCGAAAAGGCAGGCAACGAAGCCTTGCAGCAAGGCGATACCCTTGCGGCTTCGTTATATCTTGGAGCGGCTCTTAAGGTAGCCCAAAAAGAACATAACCTGAACGCCAGGGCGGCGCTTTTAATCAACCGCGGGATGCTTTTCGCGCTTCAGAAAAATTATCCCCGAGCGATTGACCACCGCCGTCGGGCGATGGTACTTTTACGTGACAATGATAATCCCCTGATGGCCGCCCGGCAGTTAAGTGTTATGGGCCTGAATTATCCGTTTATCGGGATGAACGACAGCGCCCTGGTCTGTCATCACGAAGCCTTAAAAATTTATCGTAGGCTCGGGAATAAGGCGGGTGAAGGCGAGGCGCTGAGTAATATCGGCTCAATTTACGGTGTAAGCGGGCCGCCCGACAGCGCTTTAAAGTATTTCAATGAAGCCCTGGGTATTTACAGAAGTATCCCTCAACGTGACCGGGTCGCCGACCAGCGGGTCAATCTTGGCAGTGTTCAGAAAGGTATGAAGAATTATCAGGAAGCCCTGGACAGCTACCGGGAAGCGGCCGATATCTACCGGGAGATTGACCATATCGAGGGCTTGGCGTTCTCGCTGGAAGGTATGGCTATATCGTATAGCCTTCTTCACCATATCGATTCCGCCATCACGAGTTACCGGGAAGCGGCGGAATACTTCAGCCGCTTAGCCGAGAAAAAGAAGGAAGCTTTTCTTCTTACTGACGCCGCCCTTTTGTACATTGTTCTCGACAATGAAACCGAAGCCGCGAAGCAGCTTGAAAATGTCGAACAACTATACACGCAGATTGGAGAAGCGGACTTTACGGTCGAAAGGCTAAGCTATATCAGTACCCAGTTGTATGAGATGAAAAGACCGGCGCTGGCCAGGAAATATTTTGGGAAGCTTTTAGAGATATATCGTCTTGACGGTGACCGTACCAATGAAGCTTTGATGCTTAATATGCTCGGATCCTGTGCATATCAACTCGAGGAAACCGAAGAGGCTTATGATAAGTTAAACCGGTCTCTGGACATCAGCCGCGAAATTAACGACCTTGAAGGTCAGGTGAGTACCCTGACAATTCTGGGTTTACTGAAGAAATCCGAGTCGG
Organism: uncultured Ignavibacteriales bacterium; assembly: GCA_964618515.1. Lineage (GTDB taxonomy): Bacteria > Zixibacteria > MSB-5A5 > GN15 > FEB-12 > JAFGNW01. The sequence goes on from CAZUAS010000141.1 coordinate 1,404, forward strand.
AGTATAAGGACGCTCTGCAATATCTTGAGACCGCCATGGATTTGTTAAAGAAAGCCGGTAACGTCAGCGGTCAGGAAGCGATGCAGGGTATAATCAACGAACTGAAAAGTATGATGTAAGGAGAGCTTTCCGGTAATGCGTTGTCCGCATTGCGGCCATGAGGAAGACAAAGTGGTTGACAGCCGGCCTTCGCAGGATGGCCGGGCGATCCGCCGCCGCCGGGAATGTCTCAAATGCGGTGAACGGTTTACCACTTATGAATACGTCGAACAATATAATCTGACGGTTTTAAAGTCGGACAATCGTCGGGAACCGTTCGACAAAAATAAAATCATTCAAGGCATGAAACTCGCCTGCAACAAACGCCCGGTATCGTCCAAACAGATTGAGACCATGGCCGACGATATCGAAGCCAACCTGACCCAGCAGTATAAAAATGAAATACCCAGCAAAGAAATCGGCGAGATGGTCATGGCCCGGTTGCGCCAGGTGGACGAAATCGCTTATGTCCGCTTCGCTTCGGTGTATCGTAAATTCCAGGACAAAGCCGAGTTTCTGGAAGAGATGAAAAAACTTCTGGAATAGACTACCTGTTGACAGGCTGATATTTTTATCAAATTTTTTTGGTATGGAATTGGTTCAAGACGATTCGAAAAAGAAAGACCCTTACTCGATGTCATTCGTAGACCACCTGGAAGAACTTCGCTGGCGTTTGTTCAAGGCGATTCTTTCGGTGGTCATTATGGCGATTGTCGCCTTCTATTTCTCTGACTGGATTTTCCGTTTTTTGCTTGTGCCCCTAGGGGATACCAAGCTTTATGTCACCGAGGTAACCGGTTCCTTTTATGCCTACCTTAAAATTTCCTTATTTGCCGGGATTTTCGGAGCTTTCCCGATTGTTTTTTATCAGTTATGGATGTTTGTCGCTCCGGGGCTCTATAAACATGAGAAAAAGGTGGTCATCCCCCTGGTTTTGATATCTTCCGTGCTATTCCTTGTCGGTGCCGGCTTTTGTTATGTCGTGGTTTTACCACTGGCACTTAAATTTTTGATTGGTTTTTCCGGGGATTTGTTGAATCCGATTATTACGGTCGGCAGTTATATCAGCTTCGCCGGTCTTATGATGGTTACCTTCGGATTGTCTTTTGAACTTCCGATTATAGCCTTCTTCCTTGGTAAAATAGGTTTAATATCGTCACAGTTTTTAGCCCGGGGGCGCCGGTATGCTATCGTGATTATTCTGATAATTGCCGCTATAATCACCCCTCCGGATGTTTTTACTCAGGTGGTGCTGGCAATTCCCATCTATTTTTTGTATGAAATTTCGATTATTTTAGTGAAGTTTACAGGTAAGAAAAAGTAGGTTAACAAGTTACTAGATTTATAAAGGGATGTTTCCTGTTCCCCTGTTGACAATTTAACGCTGGGCCATTACTTTATATACCAGGAAAAGCGGGTGTAATTCAGCGGTAGAATGCAAGCTTCCCAAGCTTGACGTCGTGGGTTCGACCCCCATCACCCGCTTTTTTATTGGTAAGGAAAAGATGAAAATCGTTGATGTCGATCCCGCCTCACCTCTGTTCGGGCAGATTCGCGCCGGCTATACTCTCTTGATGATAAACAATAAAAAAGTCGAGGATACGCTTGATTTCTGTTTCAAGGTTTCACAGGAAAAAATAAAGCTCACCTTTGCCGACCCCCAGAGACGCATAATTACTTTCGCTTTCAACGATATACTTCCCGGACAACTTGGTCTCCGGTTCGAAGACGACCGGATAAAAACCTGTAAAAATAACTGCCTTTTTTGTTTTGTCAGGCAGCAGCCGCGGGGGATGAGACGGCAGCTTTATATTCGCGATGAAGATTACCGGTTATCCTTTACTCACGGTAACTTTATCACTCTTTCCAATCTTGAACGCGTCGAACTGGACAGAATCGTCAGGCAGCGGCTGTCACCCTTGTATGTATCGGTACATACTACGGATGAGGCTCTGCGGCGTTTCATGCTGGGTAATAGAAAACTGCCATCCCTGATGCCGCAAATGCGTTTTCTGGTTAAAAACCGGATAACGTTGCATACCCAGGTAGTATTGTGTCCGGGTATTAATGACGGTGCCCACCTTGACAGGACTATCGACGACCTGGCCGGGCTTTTTCCGCAGACGGCGACTCTGGCGGTAGTGCCGGTCGGTTTAACTCGTTACCGCGAAAAACTGCCGGTTCTTCGTCCCTTTACCCGGAAAGAAGCGGGAGATATTATTACTTACCTGGAAAGCCGTCAGAAAGTTTTTTTGAAGAAGCTGGGCAGTCGTTTTGTGTGGCCGGCGGATGAATTCTATGTTTTGGCCGGTCGTTCTTTTCCCCGCCGGAATAACTATGAACAAATGGCTCAGTTTGAAAACGGCGTAGGCATGGTCCGCGAGTTCCTTTCGGTATTCAACAGGCATCGCAAGCGGTTGCGGAAAGTAAGAACCTCGAGAAGGATTTTATTCTTGACCGGGTATTCCGCTTTTCCTTTCATGCGGGATGAAATTATGCCGTATTTAACACAGGAGCTGAGACTGAAAAGCATTTTAAAAAAGGTCGCCAATCGTTTCTGGGGTAAAAATGTGACCGTCAGCGGTCTCTTGACCGGTCGCGACCTGCTTCGAGCCGCCCTCAGCGAAAGGGCTAATTTTGATGTTGCCGTTTTACCTCCCAATTGTCTTAACCGCGACGACCTTTTCCTGGATGATATGTCCCGGCAGGAATTTACGACGAGGTTAAAAAAGAAGGTTATAGTCGGTCAATATAATCTGGTTAACAGTATAATCGAAGTCCTGTCATGAGTATTCCGTTAGTTGCCATAGTTGGTCAGCCCAATGTGGGTAAATCATCCCTTTTTAATCGTTTCATGAAAAAAAAACTGGCGGTGGTCGACAGCCGGCCCGGCGTAACCCGGGACCGTAATTACAGCCTGTGCGACTGGTCAGGGGTAAGTTTCCGTCTGGTTGACACCGGCGGGCTCGTGCCCGAATCCAAAAACGAAATGGAGAAACTCATATACGACCAGACGGCTTTTGCAATCAATGAAGCCGACCTGGTTCTTTTTTTGGTGGATACCCAGCTGGGTATTGACCAGGTTGATAAACGTATTGCCAGGGATATATTAAAAGCCGGGGTGCCGTGTATTCTGGTCGCCAATAAGGTTGACAGTGATAAGTTCGAACCGGACATATATGAATTTATGAAACTGGGTTTGGGCGAACCATGGCCGGTTTCGGCGGCGGCGGGTCTGGGAATAGGGGAGCTTCTGGACGCGCTGGTTTCGCGACTTCCTCCTCGAACCGCCCCTCCAGAAAGCGACCCGGGAACCATCCGGGTGGCCGTGGTCGGCCGTCCCAATGTGGGTAAATCATCTTATATAAATAAACTTCTCGGTGAGGAGCGATTAATTGTTTCCCCGGTTGCCGGAACCACCCGTGATGCCATAGATACCACCCTTGAATTTGATAACCGCCGTTATGTTCTTGTTGATACCGCCGGTTTAAGGCGGAAATACAAGGTACGCGAGAATATTGAATTCTATACCAACCTGCGAACGATTAGAACCATTGAAAGTTGTGATGTGGCGATTGTGTTGATTGATGCCGTTGAGGCGGTTACGGCTCAGGACCAGCGTATTCTGACCCAGGTGCTTGAAAGCCGCCGGGCGGCTGTTCTGGCCGTGAACAAATGGGACCTGATTGACAAGGATGAACATACAGCAGACCATTATGCCGCCCGGATTAAGGAACAGCTCGCCATGTTTGACTATCTGCCGATTATTTTCATCTCCGCTTTGACCGGCAAGCGGGTAAGCAAAGTCATGGAGCTTGTTAACCAGGTTTATGAGAATCATAACCGGCGTATCAGTACCGCCGAATTGAATGCTTTTCTGGAAGAAGCTTTTGCCCGTAGGAAACCCCCGGCCAAGCAGAGAAAATATATCCAGATGAAATATATCACGCAGACCGAGGTTTCCCCGCCCACTTTTATAATTTTTACCAGTCATCCCGAGCTGGTTGATAAGAGTTACATAAATTATTTAAACAACCGGCTTCGAGAGCGTTTTAATTTCGAAGGTGTTCCCATCCGCTTAAAATTCCGCCGCAAGTAAATTCAATCTGTCAGTAGTTGTCATAAGGTACTCTTTGGTACTTCCCCGTGTTGTTGCTGTAAGGCTAAAAAAAGGCTTTATAAACCGTTTTTTCAGCCGATAATGACCATAATGACCGAACTTGCGACATATCAAAAGAAGATCGACGAACTGGAAGCCGGTCTGGAAGCTCAGAAAGCCCAATTGCGCGATCTGGCCACCATGGGGGCTGTAATTACTTCCATGCACGAAATCGATGCCGTTCTGTCGGTGGTTATGGATATGGCTATCAGGCTGGTGGATGGTGAAGTTGGTCTTATTATGATTAATGAAAACAACCACCTGGAGAAAAAAGTGACCTGGGGGGTGAGTGATAAATTCGTAAGGAACCTCAAATATAAAGATGGTCTGGATCTGGCCACTTACTGCCTGAATCATCGGGAATCAGTGCTCGTTTCCGATTTGGATATCAGAACCGAAGAAGGGGTGATGCTCAATGCC
>CAZUAS010000142.1:0-5896 GCA_964618515.1 uncultured Ignavibacteriales bacterium
CGAGATGGAATCTCGTGACTGGAGTTCAGACGTGTGCTCTTCCGATCTATAGAATGATGCGCTATATTAGCTGTTACCTCAAGATAATGCTCTTTTTTTTATTTCTTTGCCCGGTCACCGGTCAAACCCAGAATATGATCTGGTCAAAAAACTATGGCGGCTCTTACAACGAGGGCGGCAACTCGTGCAAACAGACTGACGACGGCGGTTTTATCACCCTGGGTTCGACCTATTCCTTCGGTACCGGAGATTTCGATATCTACCTTTTAAAACTCAATTCACTCGGCGATACCCTCTGGACCCGCACTTATGGCGGCAACGGCACCGACTATGGTTATGATGTTCAGGTTACTGCTGACGGCGGTTATGTTATTGTCGGTAAAACCCGCTCGTTCGGAGCCGGGCTGATGGATGTTTACCTTATTAAAACCGACTCTCTTGGTTTCACCCGGTGGACCCGTACTTTCGGGGGCGCTCAAAACGATGACGGCATGTCCGTCTGTCAGACCGGCGACAACGGCTATATCCTTTGCGGGACCACCAATTCCTTCGGCGCCGGATATGCCGATGTTTACCTTATTAAAACCGATTCCTCGGGTAATCTTGAATGGAGCCGCACTTACGGCGGCGCCGGGGGCGATCTGGGCTATTCGGTGCGAGGTGTTCCCGGCGGCGGCTATGTCATTGTCGGAACAACCGGTTCCTTCGGTACCGGTTATAGCAGTATGTACGTTGTAAGAACCGATGCCCGAGGGGACACCCTCTGGACCACCACTTACGGCGGCAGCAATGCCGACATGGGTTACGCCGTGGAAAACACTCTCGACGGCGGGTTTATCTTCGCCGGAGCCACCGCCTCGTACGGTCGGGGCTATTACGACGCTTACCTGGTAAAAACGGACGCCGACGGCTGGCTCCAGTGGGACAGCACCTACGGCGGCACCGGCGACGACCGCGCCTACAGCGTCTGCCCCACTTCCGACGGCGGCTATATCATAGCCGGTACGACCGAATCCTTCGGCTCGGGGAAAATCGATGTTTATGTCGTCAAAACCGACCCCCTGGGTGAAAAACTCTGGCAAAATACCTACGGCGGCACCCAGGCCGACTACGGTTACATGATTATCGAAGCCCGCCAGAGAAAATATCTTCTCGTCGGGCAATCTTATTCCTATACCTCGGGCGGCTCGGATATGTATGTGGTCAAAGTCGATGGCGGCAGCCCTACCGCTGTCGAAGACCAGGGGTGGAATTTGCTTCCCCAAAACTTCGTTCTGCAACAGAACTATCCCAACCCCTTTAATTCCGGCACGCATATCGAATTTACTCTCAACCGCCGCGCAGAGGTTCGTCTGACCATATATAACATCCTCGGACAAACGGTACGCCAATGGAATCTGGGTAACCTCGCCTGCGGCAACTATACCCTTGACTGGAACGGAACCGACGACAACGGTTTGACTGCCGCGACCGGCATCTACCTGTACCGCCTGGAAACCGAATCACACCGCCAAACCCGGAAAATGCTCCTGCTCAAGTAAGTAAACTTGAGCACTTTACTTTCAAAAACAATACTATTATACTCTCATATAAGGCGTATTTTATTATACGAATTGATAATTTTTCGGGAACTCATAGTTGACAATACTGTTTATTTTATAAATATAATAACGAAAAAAGAAAACAATGAATAAAAGGAAGGAGAAACAGCCATGATGATATCCAAAAAAATGGCCGACCGCTTAAACGAACAGGTTAATAATGAATTCTACGCCAAGTGGGCTTATTTGGCGATGGCGTTTTCTTTCGAGAGCATGAATCTGAAAGGCTTCGCGGACTGGTTTTTCAAACAGGCCGAGGAAGAACAGGGCCATGCCATGAAGATTGCCAATTACATACTGGACCAGGGCGGCGAAGTGAAACTTTCGAACCTGCCTCAACCCAAGACTGAATATAATTCGGCTGAAGAAATTATCCAGGCCGGACTGGAACACGAATTGAAAGTTACCAGGCAGGTGCATGAAATCGCCAAGATGGCCGAGGACGAAGGCGATCTGGCCACCCGGAATTTTATCAGCTGGAAAATCGAAGAACAGGTTGAGGAAGTTGCCAGCATGACGCATCTTCTGGAAATAGTTAAGATGGCTCAGACTCCAGGACGTTTGCTTATGCTTCAGAATCAACTTAAAAGAGACTGATGTTCAATAAGGCCGAACACCTTTGAGCTTTCGATACCCTTGAGGTTGCGACCTTCAAATAACGACAGTTCTATATTTTCTACATATTCGGGTCACCTTTTTACGGTGACCCTTTTTTATACACCCCGGGCAAGAAATAATTGTCGAAAGCACAAGGCTTTCGACAAAAAAATTTTCCCCTCGTTCCAATGCTCTGCGTTGGGAATATTCAATGTTCCTTCAGGTCTTGATTTTCCGCCATAGCGGAAAATTGTGACCTGACGGTTACAAAAAGCTCTGTGGGCAGTACATGTCCACATGTGCCCATGTATCCGGCAGAGTGAACATCTGCCGGGCACAAAAGTAGGCTTGATACCGGAATTGCCGGAATTGACCTCATACGGCTGCTAAGAACACTGGTCCACCCCCCATCCGAAAGAATTATTTACTCTGCACCGTACCCATATTATAGTATTCTCCTTTCGGGTCGTTTTAACTCTATCAATGAAAATCATTAAGATGAATGAATAAGTCCGGAATCTCAGGAGAAAAAACATATCATATAAAAAGTGAAGAAAGGTAATTTTAAATCCCAGACCGTAAAAGCCGTTTGCCTCCGAAGATAGCGCGTGCCAGGTAAGAAAAAGACAAAATTAGAGACATTACGGAAAGAATACTGCACAAAAAGGTGGGAATCATAAACCAGACATCGGATATTCCAGCCAGCAGTGTTTCCGACAGCGAGATAAGACCGGCTATGAAACCGAACAGGTACAAGGAGGTGAGAAAATACTGAATTGCGAAACGAAACAGGTTTTTCCTCCGGTAAGCGCGGTCGCGTACTATTTCTGGGAGGACCCAACTAAGCAGCGCCGACCGGGCGGATTTTGTTACCGGTCCCGAAGTCACAGGCGAAAAAGGAATTACGCAGGCGCGCCATTTTTTCCCGGACCGGATATAAGTCACGACCTCCTTATCCTCAAAATATACAAGCATATCGGTCGGTTTATCCGTAAACGCGGTCTTATCGGTTTCCAGCATTTCCGTTAAGGGGAACTTCACGGACTCCGGGTACGGCAGCCGGTTGATTTTAAACAGCATCCGATAACCGGCCTCGAACGTCCGGTCCATAAGCTTATTAATAAATTCCGGATTTTGATGAAAGAGCGTCCACCATTCCCCCTGGCTTACAAAATACCCCTCGCAACCCTCAATTATGGTCGGGTCGAAAGTATTGTCGATTTTCATGCCCCCCTCTCCGATTCCCAAACGGTCGCCGGCTTCCCTGAGCCGCTCGCGAAAAGACGAGCAGTCGCTGCGGACAATAAGAAAAACATCGAGCTCGCTCGTAATTCCGGACGCCAGGGCACCTTCCCGTATCGATTCGGGAGAATAAACCAGAACGCCGTCGTCGTACCGGACATGACTCCGAAATGATCTCAAACCGATATCGTAGATGTATTCCCGGACGGGAAATAAACATCCCCCTACGACCAGTTGCACCAGTTGATACTCCTTCAGGAGTTCGCTGAATATATCCGTCATGTCCGGCAGGGGGGTTCCAGTTATATTATCACCGGCTCGATAATTCATGAAAGGAGCGACCAGTGAAATCCCGTGCAGCCCGTTCTCTCCGGCCGAAGTCCGGTACCAGCCCAGCTCGATATCGGTCGCGTGTATTCTCCGCCACCGGGCACGGAGGATACGGTATACCGTCGTCATCAAGACGACGAAAACAAAACCCAGTAAAACTCTGAGAACGTGTTCCATCAGACTCTCTATCCTTTCGGGATTGATATAACCTATTATACATATCGGTTCGGGAATTATCATTTTGAAGTGAAAATTATGCCATAATTAACAGTATGTTATTCCGTTCATCCGGTAGAAATATCGGGTGATATGAATTTGACCGTTGGGGCACGGTCTCTCAAATATTCCCTGACGAGTGGCCGGCATCTTTAGAAGCAGGCAAGGAAATTTCTGTGCTTGGTACAAGAAATAATTGTCGAAAGCACAAGGCTTTCGAACTAAAGACGCAGATTACCAGCCGAGATGGACAAAAAAAGGAAAACAAAAAAAGACAGGAGAATACATTTAATTGACATTAATTCCTCCCATGAAATTTATATGAGGGTGGATGGGATCGAACCATCGACACCCTGCTTAAAAGGCAGGTGCTCTACCACTGAGCTACACCCCCATATACGGCTCTTAAAATATATCTAAACTTGGAAATGTCAATTTATTCCTGCTATTTTTTTGTAACTTTAAATAGCTCCACTTCAAAAAACAAGGTGGCATTGGGTGGAATTACACCACCGGCTCCGCGGGCGCCATAACCCAGAGCCGGGGGGATTATAAGTTCTCTGACACCGCCTACTTTCATCCCCTGTACCCCCTCGTCCCAGCCGCGAATCACCCGGCCGCCGCCAAGCGGGAATTTAAAATACTCGTTGCGGTCACGGGAACTGTCAAATTTTACCCCCTTCTGGCCGTCGTTATAAAGCCAGCCGGTATAATGAACCTCAACCTCACTTCCGGCGACCGCCAGGTCACCCGTGCCTGTCTTTACATCGATATACTTCAGTCCCGAAGCCGTAGTGACCATTTTACCCTTCTCCTCATCGACTTTGTTTTTTGACCCGCACCCGGCCAGTACTACGCTCAAACCGAATAAAACCAGAACCGGCCAGCCAGTTGTTTTTTTCATAAGTTGTTTCCTTAACTATTACGTAAATAGATTCTTTTTATTTCACATTAAATCCGGATGGTTTCTTCCCGCCGGGCTCCGGTGGAAACCAGGCAGATAGACACTCCGAGGTCTTCGCAGATAAACTTAAGATAATCCCTGGCTTTTTGGGGCAGGTTGCCGAATTCGGTCGTTCCGGTAGTATCCGCCTGCCAGCCGGGCAGAGTTTTATAGATTGGCTGGACATGGCTCAACTCGGCCAAATCCAGGGGCACCTCGCTGAAAATATCACCGTTCAACTTATAGGCGACACAGACCTTGATTTCCGCCAGTTCATCGAGAACGTCAAGCTTGGTAACGGCGATGGAATCGACGCCGTTAATCCGAACGGCATGGCGCAGGGCCACCAGGTCGAGCCAGCCGCAACGCCGCGGACGGCCGGTGGTGGCACCGTATTCATCTCCCAGCAGGCGGATTTTTTCCCCGATGTCGTCGACCAGTTCGGTCGGAAACGGCCCGGAACCCACCCGGGTCGTGTAAGCTTTGATAACGCCCACCACCTCGCCAACCATTTTCGGCCCCACCCCGAGACCCGTCAGCACCCCGCCGACAGTGGTATTGGATGAGGTTGCAAAGGGGTAAGTGCCCAGGTCAACATCGAGCATACACCCCTGCGCCCCTTCGTACAGAATGACCTTGCCTTCCTTATTGGCTTCGTATAACCGCCGGGAGACATCGACCATCATCGGCCGGAACATCGGCGCCATGGCCTGAAGGTCATTGAAAGTTCTCTCCAGGTCGGCGCGTTCATCGGTGGAACCATCGAGATAGCGGGCTTTCATGGTGCGGTTGAACTCAAGTCGCCGTCTAAGTCTTTCCGGGTTGAAAATATCCACCAGACGGATACCATGCCGGGCGACTTTGTCAATGTAAGCCGGGCCGATTCCCCGCATGGTGGTCCCTATCGACGTAGTGCCGCGGTTGCCCTCGTCCACGGCATCAATCAGTTTATGATACGGCAGTACCA
>CAZUAS010000143.1:0-5848 GCA_964618515.1 uncultured Ignavibacteriales bacterium
ATACATCGATTTTCTGTTTGGGCATGGGGATAGCCGCTCCCAGGGCTAATTCGTATTTGAAATATCTCAGGATTTCTTTTGTCATGAAGTTATTATCGGCAAAGATGTTCAAAATTTCAACAAAAATATATCTTTGGAGATGGTTATTTTTACCGGAATTGCTTAGCGCATAAAATCTTAGAGACTTTTGAAAAAGGGCTGAAATACGGGAAAATAGCTAAAAAACCCTTTTTAATCATGAAATCCTACTTTATCAGCCAGTTTTTTTTAGTTGTTTTTTTGTTATATCTACATCTATTTATGGTATTTCAACCCTATGTGTTCGATAATTTTAAGTTTATTATCAGTTAATACGGCTATAAGGGTATTTTAAGAACCATTTATAAGCCGTTCAAGTTAACCTTGAGCAATATGTTTTATTGGCTTGTTTATTACAAATTACTATAATTTTAATATGATATATAAGCATACCCAATTTGGCGGCTGGTTGATTTTTTTACCGGTGGGTATGGCTTTCTTATTTACAGGCATTTGGGGAATTATAACTTCCGAAACTCCCGCCCTGATTTTAAGCGTCACATTTTTTATTATTCTGGCTCTTTTCTATCGTTTGACGGTAATAATTGATGAGGTCTGTCTTCGCGTGGTTTACGGAATAGGACTGATAAGGTTTAAATTTTCGATAAAAGAAATAAAGTCCTGTCATCCGGTAAAAAACAGCTGGTGGTATGGTTGGGGAATAAGATATACCCCGCACGGCTGGCTATTCAATATCGCCGGCTTAGAGGCTGTCGAATTTACTCTCAAAGATAACAGCACCTACCGTATCGGTACCGATGAACCGGAAGAGCTTTGCCAGGCTTTGAACCGGTTGTCAACCTGATTCTTACTATCTTGATTCTCAGTCTGTCTTATCTCAGGGACATTCCGCCAGCGGGTCATGAGACAGGTAGAGAAAATCGATCAGGCGGGTGATATCGGAAATGTCAGGTACTCCGCTGCTGACATCTACATCCGCTTCCGCTTCACAGCATAATGCGTTATGCGAAATATAGAGAAAATCGATGAGCCGGGTGATATCGGCAATATCCGGTGTTTCCACAGTTGAACAGTCAACATTGCCGGTTGTGCCGCTGCAACACATAGCGGGATTATAAGTTATCGTACCGCTGACCAGAGCCGGCTGGTAAATAAGCGGATACCCGTAATTGATTGGTTCAAATGTATCATAACCGTCCATTTTGAGGATATTATACTGCCCCGGTTCACCTCCCTGGATTTTGAATTTAATTTTAATGAGCGGTCCCGTACCTTCAGGTAAAGGCTCACTGCCGCCTTCCATATTCAGGCAGAAATGTTTGTTGTTGCCGTCATAGTTGATATAATCAATGGAGCTGAAAACACCGGCCCGGCAATCGACTAAGGAATGCCCTTCATATTTTAAATTCAACGGACCGCCGTATTCAAGAGGAATCTGAAGGCGGTAAAGGGGGATGTTATTGGTCAGGTTTATGACATATTCGAAAGTAACTCCAGTTGTTGCTTCCTGGTCCATACCGGTCAGGGTATCAGCCAGAACTGTAATATAATTGTTTTCCATAGCAGAGTATAAATAACCACTGTCGGTAAGAATCTGCAGGCTGACGTTATGCGTGCCGGGTTCGGTATAGATATGCGAGGGAGTGGGAGCCAGAGCGGTGTCACCGTCGCCGAAAGACCATCGCCACTGGAGGACATTGTGTTCGCTTTTACCGGCGAAATTGACTGTCAGGGGTGCCCAGCCGAAATTGTTGCTGGAAATGAATTTTACGTCCCAGCCCGAAATTGTCAGAGTCGGGTCACCCTGCAGGGTCATACCATAGTGCCAGCACATCTGGTCGAAGTTATAGGTGTAATCCCAGACCAGATCGATAAACCAGTCACGCAGGGATTCGCCGATAGTTTTGCCCAGGCCCAGAGGAGAATAGAAGTATTCGAAGTCAAGCATCGAGCCGGTTTTGGTACTGCCCACGGTAGCCAGGCCATTGTCGATGTTGTAAAGGTAGCAGGCGCCCATATTATTGGTTTCTATGAACCGGGAATTGGAACAGGCAAAAAGATTATAAAAGTGGGCAATCGGGCCTATATTTTTTACCTCGATAGCGGTCGTACTACTCCACTGCTCACTGGGATTTTTAAACGAATGGCTGTAAGCGCTGGAATGAACACAGACCTCAATGAACTCATAATTGTTCAGAAGGTGCGTTTCATAATCATTTGCCCAGGTGACCCAGGGGTCCGATACCAGAGTGCGGATATCATAAGTCAACCCGACATTATTGTCCCACCATTCGGCAAAATCAGCCCAGTCGTCATCGATATAGACCAGGGCGCGTTTATTGAGGGCCAGTTGCCCCAAACGATACCGGTGGTTTTTATCAAAATATCTGATAAGCAGCGATTGTTCGGTGTCAGCCCCATAAGCCAGCGGTGAGAACGTCAGCCGACCCAACCAGATTTCGGGAAAAACATCACCGGTATGCTCATCATACAAACCGTCGCCGTCGGAGTCCCTGAAAGAACCGTCGAGGTCCATATAAAATAAATCACAGGGAAATTGTTCATTCTCATAAAAATCAAAACAGTTATATATTTCATACCAGGCTATGGGCAGGTTGCCGATAAGGACACAGCCTTTCATGCCCTCGTAATACCGGTTGGTCAGGAGTTCCCTCAGGTCTTCCGGAGTACCCCCGGAAGCGGTTATCAGCTCCACGTCGTAATCTTCATTGTTGAGGTCGAGAATGTACTGGTCAACCGCAGTTGTAACAAGAGGGTAGAGGTTGGTATTAATAATAATACAGAACTTTACCAAAAAGCCGTTGTTTTTCAGCGGGGCGCTTTTCCTGATAAGTTCCATCTGAAATGGACCGGGGCTACCGGCCTGATTACGCCACTCTTCATAGGAAAGAGGTTGACGACCCTGGGGATCCACCCAGCGCAGGGCATTAATGTCATCATAATTGAGCGGTTGCCGATTTTCGGAAAAAGAAGGATGATAAGATATAATTTTACCTTCTTTTATTCTCTCGGCGGAAAGCGGGGCGGTAATAAACAGCAGCATCAACAATAAACCGATAATATAGAAGTTCAAAAGAGGCTGTCTTTTATCTTTAAACAAATACCTGGGCATATTAAGTCCGCATTTTAAGGGTTGATTTATTAGGCGAATGTCTCCCCGATAATCGCTTATGTTACCGTTTAAATATACAAAAAAAATTGATTTTGGCAAGGAAAGAAACTGTTCTTAATCTACGTTTTGCAAAGCAGCCGTTTCATATGTGAAACGGCTGCGGGTTACAGGTCAAGTTATACGAATTCAAAATCTGGGGACGCAATAACTGCCTGAAGGCGTCGTCACCAGGTTAACCGTGAATTCCAGTTTTTCCTCACCGAGTCTCAGGTAGGGCTCGATAAAACTGATGGTATATTCTCCGGGAGGTAAAGACGTGATTTCGTAATCTATATTAAAAAGACAGATACAATCACAGCCGCCGTTATCCAGTGAGTCGATTTCCTCGATGGTGATAAAAAAGTCTTCGATAGTAATATTCGCAACGAAAACAGGGCAACAGTTAAGTTCAGCGTTGATATGTTTCAGGGAAAGTAATCTGTTGGCGTACTGGTATTCGACACAGGTTTCAGTGTTTTCTTTTTCACCCGGCGGTAAAACGGTTTTACAATTGGTATGTCCGGTTATTTCACCGGAAGGGGGAGTATAGTCGGAACAATGGGGAAGCTCACGGTGGTCTATATAGAGGTGAGCAATCAAAGAGGTAATATCGGAAATATCGGGACTGCCGCCGCTGCCGTCGACATCGGCTTCCGCCGGACAGCATAGCGGCCAGTGCATGATATAGAGAAAGTCTATAAGCCTGGTGATATCCGATATGTCGGGTTCTTCCTCCCAGGAACAATCAGCATTGCCGGTTTTATCATAACAGCAGGATGTTTCAGGATGAACACAGGTGCATTCGGCAAGAATACCGGCGCTGTTGATATGGTCGTAAATAGCGTAAGCATCAGCCTTATTTATCCGGCAGTCACCGTCGGCATCGCCGTTGGCCAGCGGTTCGGGCGCCGTACCTTCCCGGTAAAGGTAATCGGTCAGGCAGGTGATGTCATTTTCGTCAATAGCCTCATCACTGTTGACGTCGCCGGGGTATTGCCAGCTACAGGAATCGGCACAGTCGTTTTCAAGGGAGTTGAAACCCTCCGACCACAGGCACATATTCCATTCGAAATTTTCCTGGACAACCAGATCACGCCAGCCAAAACCGTAATCATTATAAGCGGCGCATGCGCGCGGCGCCACAATCATACCGTCGTCGACGTAAATATTAAGATTGCTTTCCTGACCGGAAAAATAAAAACCGGCGAAATACGGTTCATAAACGCATACCGGTTCTTCGAGGTCCATAAAAATATACTGTCCGCCGGCCTCGAGGTTTTCGAAAATCATCAATGGTCCTTCATATATGATATCTCCCGGCCGGGGGCACTCGGGTGTACCCGCCAGGCTGTATATAATCGGTTTTACTTCTATGGAAATGACCTGGTCGGTATAAATCGGCCAGATTATTTTGGTTACCTGGAAAGGATAGGTGTCGGTACAGCCAAGCTCGGCCGGGTCCTGATAGATGGCATAATATTCATTTCCGCCGAACCAGCTGTCCACGTAACCGCCAAGGGGACCCTGCCATTTTCCCGAACAATATTCATCCGGCGAATAAACCTTTAAAATTTCCCCGGTAGGTGTATTTGTCGGATTAATGGTGTTAGGGCGATTACCCGATGTTCGCACGGGGGCGGCCTGAGAAAAATAAGTTGCACAAAGGAATAACACTAAAAACTTTGAAATTGTTTTTTTTGACATTTTACCCTCCATAGAACTTTTTTAACGATCCTGACAATTCGAACTTAAAATATAAAGGTATGGTGCTGCCGGTTGATAAAGGTTACCGCAATATATGTAGTAACTGGTCTTTCTTATTTTAAAATAAAAAAAACCCTTGAATCATGCAATCATTTTCAAGGGCTCGAAAAATAAAAACAATGTTAAATTCTTATTTGATGAGATAATATATACCCGCCTGCAGATTTATCCCGTTGGTATTGAGATGATAGTTGCTTTCGAAAGTTTTAGTTTCGATGGTTTCTGTAAAATCTCTTTTGAAGGTACTGCTGATTATATACTGCATTTCGGTGAAGATACCCGCATTCGGCGTGATTTTATACTCAAGACCGGCCAGAGGATACATATGCAGCCCCCAGTCGGAGTCGGTATCGTAAGATTTGTCAAGGTAGTCATAATATTTTAGGATGGAAAAACCGAAACCGCCACCCAGGTAACCGTTTATTTTCTTCTGATAGAGGGAAAGATATTGCATGGCGGAAAAGGAAAAATGGAGCATGGAAAAGTTTACATGGGGTCGGGAATCCTCTTTGAAGGAATATGTTGTATCAACACCTTTCTGGTCCTGATAACGATAAGTATAATATTCCATGTCGGTGGTTTTTCCGTATTGCAGGGTAAACCGCAGGGCATAAGTCGGTTTTCTCAAAAGGATACCAGCCCCTCCGAGATTTTTCTTCACATTGGGTCCCTTCAGCCATTCGTTATAAAAAGTCTTGCTGGGACTTCCTTCAACTTTAAAAGAACCATCAACCGTCCAGTCCATCCAGGGCCAGTAAAATCCGCCCATCAAAGTAATGCCCAGTTCCGGCTTTTTTTCTTGCTGTTCGGAAACTTGGGGAAAAACCGAAGCGCTCATAAAAGATATTATCGCTAAACCAGTTATCAGGATTG
>CAZUAS010000144.1:0-5840 GCA_964618515.1 uncultured Ignavibacteriales bacterium
TACGCGATAATGAGCGGTGACTGGAGTTCAGACGTGTTGCTCTTCCGATCTGAAGCGATGTCAAACATGCCGCCTCAACCGCCGGTTTTTTACAAAAACCCGGGCCTGGCCGCAGTGCTTTCTTTTTTCTGGATGGGTCTGGGACAAATTTATAATGGCCAGATTGCCAAAGGGATAGCCTTTATCATCTTTTATGCCATCTCCTGGATTCTGGTTTTTTTGCTTATTGGACTGATAACCACCCCGATTTTATTTATTTACGGGATTTACGATGCCTATAAGTCAGCCCAGAAAATAAATATCGACCTGGCCCAGCAGTACGGTTCTCCCCCTTATGGTCCACCACCGCAGTAAAAAATAAATCAAGCTCAATCCTGTTAAACATAAGTTGTCAATTTAACCTCGTTCCATCGCTCTTCATTGGAACGCAATTCGCGACGCACCGTGTCGATTCTGTGGTTGCAGTGCTTACCGGAAAAGCGTTCCCTTGGAGATCGAGGGAACTAGGGGAAAAAAGGCAGAGCCGCTAAAGGGTGTAGCCATACGATAAATAACGTTCTGTCGTGTCCTGACACACCAAAAGCGGGTTGTGACCCGACACGCTTTTAAAAATTAATGCGTCAGGTCACAATTCGCCTTCGGCGAATCGAGACCTGACGTAACAGCCACACACTATATATATTGAATAGGCTGAGCCGCTGAAGGCTAAAGGTTTCTGCCCTGCATTTATTCCTGTTGCCTCAACTCGAATAATTGCTATATTCCCCTCATGTTATTAGCTATCGACATCGGCAATACCAACACGGTCGTCGGTCTTTTCGACGGCCGAACCCTAAGAAACGATTTCCGCTTCGCTTCCCGAAATAACCGTACTTCCGATGAAGCCGGAATTTTAATCAGCGATGTTATCATGCGCGAAGGATTCAAAAACGAGGCTATCGACAAGGCAGTTATTGCTTCGGTGGTACCACCTTTGACGTCGGTTTACGAAAACACCGTCCGCGTGTATTTCAAAATCGAACCGCTGATGGTTTCCCACCGGCTTAAACTGCCCGTTAAAATTGAAATAAGTCAGCCCGAACAGGTGGGCGCTGACCGCATCGCCAATGCCGTCGCCGGTTATATAAAATACGGGGGACCGGTAATCGTAGTCGATTTTGGCACCGCCACGACCTTTGACATCGTTGATAAAAACGGGGCATATATCGGAGGGATTATCGTTCCGGGGCCAGATACTTCAATGGCCGAGCTGGCCAAACGGGCCGCCCGACTTTTCGAGGTTCGTATCGAACCTCCGGACAGTGTGGTGGGCAAATCCACTGCCGGGGCTTTGAAATCCGGTCTCTTTTACGGGACAGTGGGCCAGGTGGATTATATTATCGGGAAAATAATCGAAGAAACCGGCTTCGAAAAACCATCAATTATCGCCACCGGCGGCATGGCTCAGCGAATAAACGAATATTCCCGGTTTATTGAAAAAGTCGAGCCCAACCTTACCCTTGAGGGGCTTCAAATAATAAGCGACCTTAACTGAGACTATCAGTTTATTTCTTTAAAATTTTTTCCAGACCCTTCCACCCTTTCCGGGATAATAGTAATATATTGTATTGCATATACTTACAATAAGGCTGGCTTTAGCCGACTATATTTTTTCTATTTATTTTGGGAAACTTCTTGACAAATTTTGGGTTAAAGCTTATTGTTAGCACTCATTGACAGAGAGTGCTAATAATCGTATATTATTATTGAAAACATTAAAAATAGTTAAACTGTCAATTTAAACATAATTAAGGAGGAGTAAAAAAATGCAGGTAAAACCTCTTGCAGATCGAGTTATTGTGAAGCCTCTGGAAGAAGTTGAGGTGAAAAAGGGCGGAATCATTATCCCGGATACGGCCAAAGAAAAACCGATGGAAGGCGAGATCATTGAAATTGGTTCCGGTCGTTTGAACGATGATGGGAAGAAGATGCCCCTGGAGGTCAAAAAAGGTGACCGTGTTCTTTACGGCAAATATTCCGGTACTGAGGTTTCAATCGATGGTGAGGAATATCTCATTATGCGCGAAGCCGACATCCTGGCTGTCATTAACAGAAGTTAACGGTTAAAAAGAAAAATTAGGAGATTAAGACTATGGCAAAATTAATTGAATATAATGTTGAAGCCCGTAATAAACTTAAAATTGGGGTGGATAAGCTGGCTAACGCCGTTAAAGTAACTTTGGGTCCCCGGGGCCGGAATGTGGCTCTGGATAAGAAATTCGGTTCTCCGACTATCACCAAGGACGGCGTTTCTGTGGCGAAAGAGATTGAACTCGAGGACAATTTCGAGGATATGGGGGCGCAGATGGTAAAGGAAGTCGCCTCCAAGACTTCCGATATTGCCGGCGACGGCACCACTACGGCGACCATTATCGCGCAGGCTATTTTCCGCGAAGGCTTGAAGAACGTTACCGCCGGTCACAATCCGATGTCCATCAAACGCGGTATTGACATGGCGGTGGCCAGTGTCTGTGAAGAAATTAAAAAGATATCCAAACCGGTCGACAACAAGAATGAAATCTCCCAGGTGGGGACGATTTCAGCCAACAACGACAAGCAAATCGGTGACCTCATTGCCGAAGCCATGGAGAAAGTCGGCAAGGATGGCGTCATCACAGTGGAAGAAGCCAAGACCGCCGAAACCACTCTGGATGTGGTCGAGGGAATGCAGTTCGACCGTGGCTATGTATCGCCGTATTTCGTCACCGACCCGGATAATATGGAAGCTGTGCTCGAGGACCCACTGATTCTGATTCATGACAAGAAGATTTCCAACATGAAGGACCTTCTGCCGATTCTCGAGAAAGTTGCCCAGCAGGGCCGGCCGATGTTAATAATTGCCGAGGATATCGAGGGTGAGGCGCTGGCAACTCTGGTCGTCAACAAACTGCGCGGCACTATCAAAGTCGCCGCTGTCAAGGCGCCCGGTTTCGGTGACCGCCGTAAGGCAATGCTCGAAGATATCGCCATCCTCACCGGCGGCAAGGTTATTTCCGAGGAGCTCGGTTTCAAACTGGAAAATGCCGTTCTGTCTGACCTTGGCACCGCCAAGAAAGTCAAT
Organism: uncultured Ignavibacteriales bacterium; assembly: GCA_964618515.1. Taxonomy (GTDB): domain Bacteria; phylum Zixibacteria; class MSB-5A5; order GN15; family FEB-12; genus JAFGNW01. Next base: position 3,101 of record CAZUAS010000144.1, read on the forward strand.
ATCGACAAGGATAATACCACCATCGTCGAAGGCGCCGGTAACAAGAACGATATCAAAGCTCGAATCAATCAGATTAAAAAGCAGATTGATGATTCTACTTCCGATTATGACCGCGAGAAACTTCAGGAGCGTCTGGCCAAGCTGGCCGGCGGCGTAGCGGTTATCAATGTCGGAGCTGCTACTGAGACCGAAATGAAAGAGAAGAAAGCGCGGGTCGAGGACGCTCTACATGCCACCCGGGCGGCGGTTGAAGAAGGTATCGTCCCCGGCGGCGGGGTGGCGTTCCTGCGCGCTCTAAAAAAACTCGATGAGTTGAAAGCCAACGAGGAAGAGATGGTCGGTATCAATATCGTACGCAAGGCGCTCGAGGAACCGATTCGTCAAATTGCCGATAACTCCGGCGTCGAGGGTTCCATCGTATTGGACAAAGTCATGAACCAGACCGGCGCCTACGGTTATAATGCACTGACCAACACTTATGAGGACCTGATGAAAGCCGGGGTTATCGACCCGACCAAAGTCAGTCGCATCGCACTGGAAAACGCCGCCTCTATTGCCGGATTGCTTCTGACCACGGAAGCCATCGTGACCGACAAACCCGAGGAGAAGAAGGCTATGCCCGGCATGCCTGGCGGCGGCATGGGCGACATGGGCGGCATGTATTGATTAACGCCTACCAACTCGATTTATATAATGAAAAGACCCGGTTCAATCCGGGTCTTTTTTTTATCACTCAATTCAACACTCCGTGTTGGATTGTCGTTCCTGACGCTCCCCGTCATACAGACAGGATCAGAACGCCTGAGAATTGCGTTACCCCGCAGAGCACGGGAACGAGAAACAAAGGATAACCTGCTTTACAAGATTCAAATTCGAATCCATAAGGTATCGACAGTTCTTTAAATAAGATTTCTCCAGATGTATTATCATCGAATTATTTAAGTCGTTGTAAGGAAATAAATGCAACAATTATCGATGGAGCGAACGGTTTCGGTAATTCACCCGGCGGTTTCTGGCCAAATTAAGGACCATAGATTGCCGGGGCATCATCTCTCCAGGGTCTGGGATACACCAGCAACAGGATCGATATCAAAGCCAGGCCACAGAGTACATATTGCTTTAAAGTTAACGTACTTCCAGACTTCTCCTTGTTCACTTCATCTTATCTCAATATAGGACGCTCAGAATTGTCAATTGTGTAATGGCAGTTTTAACTATCCATCGGTAATTGTTAAAAGCAGTTAACTTTTCAATCTACTGTTATTTTCGAGAAGAAGATAAATCAGCGGTAGGCGGACAAAGTCATCCAGCCTATTCGATTTTTTTCGACCCCCTATCTCACAGCGGTATGCCTACCGTCAATTCCAGGCCGAAACCCTCACAGTTGAAATCAATTTCCCGGCTTTCATCCTGCTCCAGTTTATGCCCTTTGGTAAAAGCCGTTTTATAATAAAACTCCGCTCGGTTGTTGACCCTGGTGGAAGTAAAACGAAAAAGCCCCAGCGCCACCCGGAAGTAAAGATGTCGCCCCAGTTTGGCATCCGCACCATCAAGCGGGCTATACGGGTAATCGGGCAGAATCCCGGAAATAAAGCCCAGTTCCGGGTGAAAATAAACCGATGTCCGGGCTTCAGGTGCAAAACGGTAAAGCCAGCCCGCCCCCATACTGAACATGCGGACATAAGAGAGCTCTTTAACCGGAATATCTTTCCAGGTAATTTCCAGATTTAGGGCCAGGGCATTTTGCTGGTTCAGATAATACTCCCCGGCCAGTCCCACACCATAAAACACCTTATCCCAGTCTTTCTTTCTATAGTATTCTTCTATATAATCCGCCGGTTTACCGGTTATGAAACCCCCGGTTATTTTCGGGACGAGCTGAAACCGGGTCCAAATAACTTTAACCAGTGCGGCTTCCCCTTTATTTTTTAACCCGGGGGTAAGCCCGAAGGTTATCAACCGGGACTACCTGCAAAATTAAAATAATTCCAATAATAAATAAAAACTTGCAACCCACAACTCAATCCTCCTTGGCTCGCTCTTTTAATGTACTCAAATATAGAGCAATTATACTAAGTTATAGTTTAAAAGGCAAATATTTTGATAAAAAAGGACACCTGACGAATGATTGTGATTTACCCGATTTTCATTTCCCGGCCGGGTATTTTTTAAAGAGCCTTTTTATAAATCTATTTTTGGTCCGATACCAGACTGCCCGATAAACCTTCCAACACTATTTTCGCCTTGGTTTTCGAAACCCATTGACTTCTTTGATGACTGACTCTTTTATGAAATCAGCCACAAGAAACTCTCTTAGAAACTCCTGTCAGCTAATGAGAACAGTATATTTGGACTCAGGCCTAAAGTTAAGGTATTTTCAGTTGGTTATCTTCCAGGAACTTAGAGGCACGGGTATTATGTAAATTCGCTTTGACCTGACTAAAAAAGATTGACAAGTTACCGAAAAATGCTATAATAAGACCTGCCTGAAAGGGTGGTTAACCTTGAAAGTCTTTGACCTAAAGGGTATTTGACCTGAAGGGATTTTAACTTAAAGAGTGTTTTACCTGAAGGTTGGTTAACCTTTAAGGGCGGTTAATAGAAATGAATTTTCATACTCCCCTGTAGCTCAGTCGGTAGAGCAGCTGACTGTTAATCAGCGGGTCGCTGGTTCGAGCCCAGCCGGGGGAGCCAAAATTCAATCCGCTGATTTCAGCGGTTCTTGTTTAACGCAAGGCCC
>CAZUAS010000145.1:0-5814 GCA_964618515.1 uncultured Ignavibacteriales bacterium
TCATCCGTGATACCATAATCATCATCTCCACCACCGGAACCATAGAATGACCCCTCATCTCTTTCCTTCCCGTTATCATAAGTATTCGTGATATATGGATTTAAGGTGGGCTCATATAAATCTATCATAAGGTTATTGCTTATTATTGGCTTTATAGTTTGATAATATTTACTGATTTTATATGCGCCGATATATCCATCGGAGATAGTATCTTTATGGTCTGTAAATACATTATCATCAGTACCTTTTCCTGCCATTTTTGATTGACCGGAAACAATTATTAATTCTGAAATCGTTTTGTCATTAAAAAGAATTTGTAACTGGCTTTTATTGGTACTATTGTCGTATAAAACAATATAAAGCATTACGGCCAAGATAAGAAGTCCGTTAGCGGCGATAATACCAATAAGATAATTACGCTGGTATTTGCTTTTCAGCTCATAGCCAATGTACCATCTTGTTTTTTTATCCAATATGTTCATTTTGGATTACTGAAATACAAACACTTGAGCCCACCTTTTTCTTTTACCAGATAATTGAGGGCCAATTAAAATCTTGCCATATTGCTGTACAAAGTAAATAATAAACAATACATGAGCTAGTTCCAACACATCCACCCAGACATCTTAGCCCAGTATAAAGAGGTGCTAATTCTTCTGTTTCCCCAGCATATGCAAGATTAACAATAGTTATGTTTATTATGCTGAAAATCAACAAAAACAAACATATAAATGATGTGATTTTTCTTCATTGTTTTCATTTTATACCCTTCTCTTAAAATACTACTTGGTTCATAAACATGTGGATTAGTTAAAACACTATTCATTTTTCACGCAGTATACTACCTCCTTTCTTTAATAATATTATAGGTTTAATGGTATATATAGGTACTCATTTATCGATACACCTTCACGGTAAGATGAAAATATAATTTGTGGCTTATTATTTGGCTCTATTTTGATATAATATTGCTCAATATCTAATTTACTATTTCTTAATTGACAACCACAATCAAGGTTATGAGAAATGGCAATCGCTATTGAATCTGTTTCTGGTATCAAATAAAATACTATTATTGTTTTAGGAAACCCTATTTTGAAATCTTGAGTTGTATAACCCATCATATTGATCATTTTGTTCGAGATATTTTTTAAACTGTCTATTATTTCCCCGGAAATTATCGAGTTGTTGTAAAACCATGGACTTTTATTTAATTTATCTTCAATCTTATCCTCTGACGATGTGCTATATACAAACGAATCAATAATTATTGTCAAAATAGTAATTTTTATTATAAATATTACTCCACAAATATAAATAATTCCATGAATAAATTTCCAGAATTTATTCTTCATTAGGTTAATGTTTCTTAGCTTTTTATTATTAAATTACAGTTGTCTGTCTTTCAAAGGCTGTGTACTCTATTTTAAATAAAAATACAAATTTCAATTTCCTTTATCAAGATTAATTTTTATAAAATACTATTATATATTCTTTATAATAAGGAAATATTCGCCGGTTACTTACCGCTATTGAAGAAAAGCGATGCTATCTTATGCTGATACCGTAATTCCTTCTATAATATAATTATAAAAAATACCGATGACAGGTCGTGTCAGTCAAAAAAAAATAAACAAAATTAATTATAAAATTTTAAATGAAATCAATTCTTTGTTCCTTATAAATACCATGATTAATTTGAAGTAAAAGCAAAAGCAGGTCAGGAGCACAGGGCTCCTGACTATTTCATTCGTGCCCGGCGGATGCCCACATCTGCCGAGCGCCAGGGCAGTTGCGTTTTTGTACTAAGCTAATTCAGTAGAGCACAATCCTTGAGTGGTTACACCTTTTTTAATAAACCTGCAGAAAATAATGGACAGAGCCGCTAAGGGTTTCCACCCATTTTCATCTTACAGGGTAATTTTTCGGACAGATTTATATCGTTACAGGATTGCTTCGAAGCCTTTTTTCAAGTCCTCGTAACTGCGCATGCCGATATAACGGCCGACCTCGCGGCCCGTACGGTCCAGAAAGATGGTGGTGGGGATTCCCTGGATGGCGTTATAATCGATAAGCACCTGGTTATCACCCATCAGCATGACCCAGTTCATTTTATATTCGGCCGCGAACCGCCGGACATTGGCGGCATTGTCCTTGACGGCAATCCCCAGTATTTCAACACCCTTGCTGCTATATTCTTCGTATAGCTTTACCATATCGGGCATTTCCATCCGGCAGGGCGGACACCAGGTTCCCCAGAAATTGATAACCACCGGCTGTTTACCGAGCCACTCCTGGGAACGATGCGGTTTCCCGTCAATATCACTGACCACAAAATGAATCACCCCGGGATTATTAACCGGTTGGTCAACCTCGGATTTGGGAACGGCCTTATTCGACGAACCGCTCCGGTCATCTTTGGAACCGCAGGAAACCAGCAGAACCACCAGGAAGAATGCCGACAAAATGAGAACTAATTTCTTTGTCATTTACCAAACCTTTTTTACAAAAAGAACATAAAAACCCATAACATTGTGCCCTCCCGAAAACCAATTTTAATGAAAACAGTGGCGGACGGCAATAAAATTATTCACCTGATGGGTCGGTTTTATTTTCGACCCGGGTGGTATCGTATTTGTATTCGGATACCCACTTGAGAGCATCGATGAGAACCGGTGAAGTCTGGTAACCCCTTAACGGACCAATCCGAACGCCTTCAGGTGAAACAAACCAGAACGTCGGAAAACCGTTAACGCCAAACTGGGCATGGGTGAGATTTCTCTGGGAAATCTTGTAGCCGCTTATATCGAGCATCTCGTCGGAATCACCCCAGACCCGGACGGGGATAAATTTGTCGTTTACGGTCTTGATGACTTCGGGTTCACTGAATGCCTCGGCTTCCATCCGCCGACACCATCCGCACCATGAAGCGGTAAAGTCGATAAACAGATGTTTCTTCTCTGTTTTTAATTTCTGAAGACCTTCCGGATAGGTCAGCCAGTTAATTTTTTCATTTTCAACTTTTGGTGTCGGATTCTTTTTAACCTGGGTCGTATCGGTTTTGGACTTGGTGGAGTCGTCTGCCCGAAGCCCCACGAGAGAAACAGACATCAAAAAAATTACAAAGACAGGCAATAAAATTCTTTTCATTCGCAATCCCGGATATTGAAAGGGTTACTTTAAGTTCATAATATATTATTAGATATAAAAATTACCAAGAAGATTCAAAAATAATTATTTTTGGTGCTCATTGGTCTAAGATAAGCCGCGGAGTCACCCAGTATCTCCTTCAAGCTGTTCAACAATTTGAAATCCAGGTTTACAGCATACTTTTTGGATTTAATATAGATAACCGTGCCATTAACTCTGGCTTCCAAAAGCACCGGTGCCTGGCCGCGTTTTTTACCAAGGGCGGCCAGAGCCTTATCAATAACTTTTTCGGAACAATTATCATCAAGCTTTATAACCAGCTGACAGTTAAAACGTTCCACCAGCTTATCCAGCGGCAGAACTTCACTGGCGATAATTTTAGCGGCTTCACCTTCACGGGTATTCACCCGCCCCGTAACCAGCACCATATTATCGACTTCGACACAAGCTCGGGCTTTATCAAAACAGTCCGAAAAGAGAATCAACTCGACCCCTCCAGAGAAATCTTCCAGGGTGGCGAAAGCCATCATATTACCCTTCCTATCCACCTTCTTTTTGATGCCGGCGATAATACCCCCCACCGTCACCTCCCGGCCATCGGGAATCTGGGCAAGACCGGCGATAGTGGAAGTGGTGAACAAAGCCAGTTCATCCCGATATTTGTCAAGGGGATGGCCGGACACATAAAATCCCAGCATATTTTTTTCGTGGGTTAGTTTTTCCGTGGTTGACCAGTCTTTTATATCCGGAAGTTTCGGGGCGACCCGTTCCACCTCGACTTTGGTTCCGGCGAAAAGGTCATGGGTACTGGCGGTTTCGAAGACCTTATGGCCAAACTCGAGCATAGCCGTAACCGCTTCAAATTTTTGCGCCCTGCTTCCGGGCAATGAATCACAGGCGCCGGCGGCAATAAGGGATTCCAGAGTCCGGCGGTTAAGAAGGCGAGGTACAATCCGGCTGACGAGGTCGGGCAGGTCGGTAAATTTACCGCCATTTAGCCGTTCTTCCGTTATTGCTCGCGCCGGACCCTCACCGACATTTTTTACCGCCTGCAAACCAAAACGAATTTTCCCCTCAACCACCGAGAAATCAATTTTTGATTCGTTGATATCCGGCGGCAACACCCTTATCCCCATCCTCCGGCATTCCTCGAGCAAAACATAAATACGGTCGGTATCGTTGATTTCCGAGGTCATCAGGGCGGCCATAAATTCCCGGGGATAGTAACATTTCAGCCAGGCGGTTTGATAGGCTATGAAGGCATAACAGGTGGAGTGGGCTTTGTTGAAGCCGTAGCGGGCGAATGTTTCAATCTGGTGGAATACTTCCTCGGTTATTTCCCTGGGCACCTGTTGTTCGTCGGCACCCTGCAAAAATTCCTGCCTCTGGGCGGCCATCAGCGCCGCATCCTTTTTACCCATGGCTTTGCGCAGAAGGTCCGCTTTACCGATGGAATAACCGGCCAGTTTATTGGCAATATGCAGCACCTGCTCCTGAAATACAATCACCCCGTAAGTATCTTTTAAGATATTTTCCAGTACCGGGTGCAGAAATTTAATATCCTTGGCGCCTTTTTTACGCTCTATATAAATATCAATCATCCCGGAATCCAGCGGTCCGGGACGATATAGAGCATTCATCGCGGTTATGTCGGTGAAGGTTTCCGGCTCCAGCTTGCGAAGGTAATCCCGCATGCCAGCCGATTCAAACTGGAACACCCCAATAGTCTCACCGCGGGCAAAAAGCCGGTACACTTTGGGGTCATCAAGGGGTATGTGATTGATATCGACTTTGTCTCCGGGGTGATTCTCCCGAATCATACTCAGGGCGTCATCAATGACCGTCAACGTTTTCAAACCGAGAAAATCCATTTTTAAAAGGCCTATTTGCTCGACCATTTTCATATCATACTGGGTGGTTATTTCATCCTTGCTGCCTTTAAACAGGGGTACATAATTGGTTAGAGCCGAAGGGGCGATGACCACACCTGCGGCATGGGTGGAACAGTGCCGCGCCAGGCCTTCGAGAGTCCGGGAATAATTTATCAACCGCTCGATACGTTTATCGGTTTCGGTCAGTTCCTTGAGTTCCGGAACCTGGCTTAACGCTTTCTCAAGGGTCATATCAATCGACAGGGGAATTAACTTGGCAATCCGGTCCACCTCGCCGTAAGGGATGCCCAGCACCCGGCCGACATCACGCACCACTCCCCGGGCGGCCATGGTGCCGAAAGTGATAATCTGGGAAACATTGTCGCTGCCGTACTTTTGAATAACGTACTTGATGATTTTATCCCGGCCCCGGTCGGCAAAATCAATATCAATATCCGGCATCGTGACCCGGTCGGGATTTAAAAAACGTTCGAACAAAAGGTCAAACCGGATCGGGTCGATATCGGTAATTTTCAGGGTATAAGACACCAGCGAGCCGGCGGCCGAACCCCGCCCCGGTCCGACGCGAACCTCCTGTGAACGGGCGTAATCACAAAAATCCTTGACAATCAAAAAATACCCGGCGTAACCCATCTGTTTAATAACACCCAACTCGTAATCAAGACGTTTTTTCAATTCCTCGGTAACGGTTTCGTAACGTTCCGCCAGACCCTGCTCGCACAGGTAACGAAGGTACTCATCGGGGTTTACAAAATTTCTGGGAATCGGAAAC
>CAZUAS010000146.1:0-5666 GCA_964618515.1 uncultured Ignavibacteriales bacterium
TAACTTGACCACAAGGACTCACTTAGAAAAAGCTTGCTAAATGGGGAGCATTACATTTTTAAATTCATTATTCATTATTATTCTTTAAAATCATTTCAATCTTTTCAAGAGTCTCGCTGTCCAGGTGAACCTCGGTGGCTTTCAGGTTTTCTTCGAGTTGTTCCACCCGGGTGGCACCGATAATTGCGCAACTTATTTCGGGGCGGTGTAAAATCCACGCCAGTGCCAACTGGGCAACGGTTACATCGATGGATCTGGCCAGTGCCGCCAGTTTTTTGACCCGGTGGATATTTTCCGCGGTAAGGTCCGCCTTGAGCCATTCGGTACGTCCGCCCCGACTTTCCGGCGGCACGCCTTCGTTGTATTTACCGGTTAAAAGCCCCTGAGCCAAAGGTGACCAGACCACCAGCCCCATACCGTAACGGGCACACCTCGGGATAATCTCCGCCTCGATATGCCGGTCGAACATGTTATAGCGGGGTTGTTCGACTGCCGGAAGATACCCGCCCCAGGCCCGGGCATCACCCACCGCCCGTTCAATCTGGTCGGCGTCCCAGACCGAGGTACCCCAGTAAAGCACTTTACCGCCCCGGATCAAGTCTTCCATTGCCCGCACAACTTCCTCAATTTCCACCTCCGGGTCAAAACGGTGGCAGAAATATAAATCGAGATATTCCAGTCCCAACCTTTTAAGCGACCGGTCGACCGATTCCAGGATATGTTTGCGACTGAGACCCCAGTCGTTGATATTATCCGACATGGGCCAGAAAACTTTCGATGAAATTACCAGGTCGGCCCGCCTGTAATCTTTTATGGCCAGACCCACTACTTTTTCAGCCTCGCCGCGGGCGTAAATATCGGCGACATCGATAAAATTCACCCCGCGTCCGATTGCCGCCGCTATTATTTTTTTTGTCATTGCCGCATCGACCGAATTCCCGTAAGTCAACCATGCTCCCAGAGAAATTTCCGATATTTTTATGCCGGCTTTACCGAGTCGTCTGTAATTCATAATACACCCGCGCTTTCTTAATAACCGATAATTTGAAAAGGTAAATCACTTATTTTATAAAAATGAAAAAACTTACTTTAAAAAGTCTTACCGGGGTGGATATTTTTCTCATAATACAAAAATATACCAGTCATCTAGAGTTATTCGATAAAAAATGTCGCCATTGATGGACAACAACCAGATTCTCTTACATGTCCCTGTTATCCGTTTTAATAAACAAACGATACGCCGATACAGAATCAAATCCGGACAGTTATCGCCAGCCCTGTTACAATTTGGAAGGACTATTTTTCCAGCTCTTTAATTCGGTCGTTGATTCCGTTCCAGATTTCCGGCCGGATTTCGTTAAACTTTGCCTTTTGGTATTCCTCCCGGGCACGCCGGAGCATTTTCAGACCTTCACTTTTATTTTTCCGGGCGATTTCAATTTCACCCAAATCCTGCAAAGCCTGACCGATAGCGCTGTGGTTCTGCAGGCGTTCCGCCCAGGCCAGGACCGGTCGCAACCACTTGCAGGCTTCGTCGAACCGTCCCAAGTAACGATAAATCATACCCACGTGATAATCGGCGAATAGTTTGGCTGTTTCCCCGGAATATCGCCAGTGGTATTCTCGGGCGTTGAGGTAGCATTCCAGGGCGGAATCGTATTTTTTGATATCATAATAAGTCGTGGCGAGGTTGTTCCATAACGGTCCCAGCCAGCTTTCGTATTCGCCGGCTTCCGCCGCCTTAATCCCCCGTTTTCCCCATTCAATCTGCTCTTCGGGCGTTTCGGCGACAATGGCAATCATGTGAGCGGCGTCAATAGCCCGCGACCACAAAGTGTTGGTATTGCAGTAATCATACATGGTTTCAAACGTTTCTCGGGCGGTCTTAAGGTCGTTATTCTGCCATTCGAAACGGCCTTTCACCCCCAGGTAACGCGACCAGCCCATGGGGTCACTCTCATAAGCCTTTCCCCGGGCTTCTTCCAGCCACCTGCCACCCTCCTCTTTATTTCCCAGAAGCAGATTCATACGCGCCATCTGCGAAAGCGCCTCGACCTCGACCGAGCGGTTGAATTCCCGGCGCGCCGCTTGAACAACCTCGGTATATTTGTCCAGAGCCCCCCGGTAATCCTGGTTCTGGAATAGGGTATCGGCGGCGTCTAAAAGTGCATCGGCGGTATATTCATTCATATCTGCATTGGCTCCTTTTGGCCGGATATCAATGGCCAAAGTTACAACCGGACCAAATATTACCATCAATAATATAATTTTGAACATAGGCAACCGGCTTTCTTGTTAGTGAAAATAATATAGCGTGAAAAGTGAATATTTCAAACATAATAACCGGCTTTTAAACCGTTTTAAAACCTGCCCCGCCGGTGTTTCCAGCGGAAAAACCTTCCTCCGATTTTCGTATCCATAACTTTTTCCGTTTTCAAACTGGACAATAACAATAATTATACGTTGACCGACAGTATAGTTAGGCATATATTTCTACGAATCAACCGGTTGTACTTAAAGGCGGTTGGTTTTAAACCTTAAACCGAAAACACGAGAGATAAAATGCGAGCTCTTATAACAGGTATTACCGGACAGGACGGCTCCTACCTGGCGGAACTGCTTCTGGAAAAGGGGTATGAAGTAATCGGGATGGTGCGCCGGTCATCGACCGAATCTTTCGAGCGCATCAACCATATCAAAGACCGGGTCACTCTGGTACAGGCCGACCTTCTCGACCAGTTGTCAATAATTAATATAATCGAGGAGCATCGTCCTCACGAAATATACAACCTGGCGGCACAGTCATTCGTGCCCACCAGCTGGGTTCAACCGGTCCTGACGGGGCAGTTTGACGCCCTGGGCGTAACCAAAATGCTCGAGGCTATCCGTCTCGTGGATAAAAAAATCAAATTCTACCAGGCCTCGTCTTCGGAGATGTTCGGTAAAGTGCGAACCGTGCCCCAGGATGAAAACACGCCTTTTTATCCCCGTTCACCTTACGGGGTGGCGAAAGTTTACGGCCACTGGATTACCGTCAACTACCGGGAAAGTTACAATATCCACGCCAGTTCAGGGATTTTATTCAATCATGAATCACCCCGCCGGGGTTTGGAGTTCGTGACGCGTAAAATTACCGACGGTGCGGCTCGTATCAAGCTGGGCTTGGCGGATAAATTAGCCCTGGGGAATCTCGACGCCAAGCGCGATTGGGGTTTTGCCGGCGATTACGTCAAAGCCATGTGGCTGATGTTACAGCAGGAAAAACCGGACGATTTTGTCATCGCCACCGGAAAAACCCATTCAGTGGAAGATTTCGTGCGGCTGGCTTTTGCCCGGCTGGACCTCGATTATAAGGATTACGTCGTTACCGACCCGCGTTTTGTCCGACCGGCCGAGGTTGACCTTCTTCTGGGTAACCCCTCTCTGGCCGCTAAAAAACTGGGCTGGCAACCGACCGTTACCTTTGAAGAACTGGTAAACATGATGGTTGACAGCGATATTAAGAAACTGTCCGGCAAAAAATAAGATATGAAAAAACCGTCCGCTCTTATTACCGGCATCACCGGTTTTGCGGGTTCTTACCTGGCCGAAGAACTTCTGGCTCACGGTTATAGTGTTTCCGGCACGGTTTACAACAACGAGCCGACCGACAACATCAAAAACATAATTAAAGACCTTAAACTGGTAGCGCTTGATATTCTGAAACCTGAAAAATGCCGCCGGGTGGTTAACAAAATAAAACCGGACTATATTTTTCACCTGGCCGCTATTGCCTCGGTCAGTCAATCTTTCAAAATGGAGCGCCTGACATTCAATATTAATTTCGACGGCACCCTGAACATGCTCGAAGCCGCCCGGGAACTGCCGGGATTAAAAAAATTTATTTTCATTGGCTCCGCCGACTGTTACGGCATTTTCAGCCCTCCGGAAAAAACCCTGACGGAAAACCAGCCCTTCAATCCCATATCGCCTTACGGTGTTTCCAAAGCGGCCGCAGAACAGGTAACCCAATATTACGCCCGGCATCACCAACTGCCGGTGGGCATAGCTCGCCCTTTTAACCACAGCGGTCCGAGGCAAAATGAACATTTTGTCATTCCGGCTTTCGCCCGCCAGGTGGCTTTAATCGAGATCGGGCGGCAGGGACCGGTTATGAAAGTCGGCGATTTGTCGCCCCAGCGGGACCTTTCCGACGTCCGTGATATTGTCTGCGGGTATCGCTTGATTGCCGAAAAAGGCCGTCCCGGTGAGGTCTATCACCTTAGCACCGGCAAGGCGGTTTCCATCAAGACCGTGCTTGACACCCTGCTGAAGCTTGCTCATAAAACCATCAAGGTTACCACTGATAAATCTCGTCTGCGGCCGAATGATATACCCGTTCTTCGCGGCAACAACAAAAAAGCCGTTCAACAGTTAGGCTTCAAAATCCGATACAGTTTACAGGATACTTTACAGGATACCTTAAATTACTGGAGAAACCAGGTTCAATAAACACGCCGATTATTAACAGGAGTACTCCTAAATGAAGAAGAAAACTAAAAAGACCGTCCGTTACGCTGAAGATTTAATCGCCCGATTAAAAGCCCGTAAAGCCACCACCGGGGTGGTCGGGCTGGGTTATGTCGGACTCCCCCTGTGCATGCTGCTGGTCGAAGCCGGTTTTAAAGTGATTGGTTATGATATCTCCCCGAACAAAATCAAGCTGCTCAACTCCGGTAAATCAGATATTGACGATATCCCGGATATCATGATTCAGAAAGCCATCCAATCGGGAAATTTCAAAGCCACCGACGACCCCAAAGTAATTTCGGAGATGGACACGATTTCCATCTGCGTTCCCACACCGCTTTCCAAAACCAAGGATCCCGATGTCAGTTTTATTCTGAACGCAGTGGATAAGGTAAAAATACATATCAAGAAAGGTGCTCTGCTGGTGCTGGAGTCCACCACTTACCCGGGTACGACAGAGGATTTGATCCTGCCCATTTTCAAGGACCTCAAGTTCGATGTCGGCAGGGACTTTTTCCTGTCCTTCTCACCAGAGCGGGTCGACCCCGGCAATAAAAACTATGGCATCAAAAATACCCCCCGGGTGGTCGGCGGTATCACCCCGACCTGCACCAGGGTTGCCAAAGTCTTTTATGAGCAAACTATTACCACCGTTGTCGAGGTTTCTTCTACCCGGGCGGCCGAGATGGTGAAACTTCTGGAGAATACCTTCCGCAGTGTCAATATCGGCCTGGTCAACGAGGTTGCCCTGATGTGCGACCGCCTGAATATCAATGTCTGGGAAATAATCAATGCCGCCGCCACCAAACCCTTCGGCTTCATGCCCTTTTATCCAGGTCCCGGCTTGGGCGGACACTGCATCCCCATCGACCCTCATTACCTGTCGTGGAAACTCAAATCGTTGAATTATTATGCCCGTTTTATCGAGCTGGCCGGTGATATCAACAGCCATATGCCGGAATATGTCGTTGACAGAATAACCGCCATGCTCAACCGACGTTTTGCCAAGGCTCTCAACAAAGCGACCGTTGTGGTGCTGGGAGTGGCATACAAACGAGATATCCAGGACCTTCGGGAATCACCCGCTCTTGATGTTATCAAGTTGCTCGAAGACAAAGGTGCGAGAGTTTTATTCAATGACCCCCATGTACCCGAGT
>CAZUAS010000147.1:0-5590 GCA_964618515.1 uncultured Ignavibacteriales bacterium
TCCGCCCCTGGCGTCGCTTATGCATACCTATGATTACCTGCAGACCGACCCCTATATAGCTGACCGGGTGGCGGGGAGTTTCGTGCGCTATTTGATCAATCAATATAAAATTGATGTTTTCCTGAAACTTTACCGCCTTGCTGACGACCTGACGCTGCAGGGAAATATTGAAGATACCTACAGTAAAAAACTGGCCGACCTTGAAGCGGAATGGCTGCATTATGTGGATACGGTCAGTATCAGCGTTAAACAACTTGATTTTTTTGCCGACCAGGCCGAGGTTATGTTCGACTACCGGCAAATGTTGTCTTTTTACCTGGAAATGATGCCCCGGATTGATGCCCGGGTGGATTCGGTATCGGTTTTGAATAAACTGGTGCGGGCGTATTTCTTTAATGGCGATTATTACCAGGCTACGGAAATTCAAAGACGATTGACGGCTTATGACAGCACCAACGCCCGTTACTGGATGGCGCTGGGGAATTACCAGATGATGAACGGCTTGTATGATTCGGCTTTCTACAATCTCGAGCGGGCGCGGCGACTTGATACCACCGATAATCTGATTCAGTTCAACCTGGCTTTGAATAACTATTACCGGGGCAATAAAATGGAAGCCCGGGAGCTGTTTCTCAAGGTGATTGAGCAGCCCATGGATGCCTCCGCCCAGGGTGAAAGCCGGGTGATGCTGGGGTACATGTTCCGGGAATCGGACAATAAAGAGGATAAAGCCGCGGCTCAACGATTTTTTACCGAGACGGTTAATATCGAAAGCCAGGTTCTGCAAACGCATGGGACCTCGTCCGCCAATTACCTGTGGATGGGGGTGGCCAACCTTGGTCTCGACGACTATGGCACGGCTTATGAATATCTCAGTACCGCTCTTTATCTGGAAACGCGCCCGTTTTACCAGGGAATGATAAATCTCTGGCTGGGGAAACTGGCCGATGTCCGTGGCGAGAGAGAGCTGGCCCGAGAACATTACGGCCAGGTCCTGGCTCTGGCTTCGCCGGTCTATTGCCAGGATGAAGCCCGGCAGTATCTGATTAAGCCTTATCGGCAATAGTTATGTTTAATTTTCTAAATACCACCATTCTACTGGCGGCGATAGCCGCCCTGATACCTTTAATTATTCACCTGCTTTCAAAAAAAAGGGTGAAGATTATCGAGTTTTCCTCGCTGCGTTATCTGAAGGCCATGCAACGCCGGCAGGTACGACGCTTAAAGATCCGCCAGTTGTTGCTTTTGTTATTGAGAATACTGATTATTCTGGCGGCGGTGATGGCCTTTGCCCGCCCCACCACTAAAAGCGACTTGGTCGGTTCTCATGCCGCGGTGTCCGCAGTAATTTTATTGGACAATTCGGCTTCGATGAACCGCTATGTTGCCGACGGTAACCTTTTTGACATCGCCCGCCGGAAAACCCGCGAACTTCTGGAAACTTTCGGTCAGTCCGACCAGCTTTGCCTGGTGGCTCTGGCCGACCTGGAAGGGGTGAGTGATGAAATATCTTTTTCCTCGCCCGCAGCCGCCCTGAAAAAGTTGGACCTGATGCAGGTCAGCTATACTCCCGCCCGACTGGAAACCGCCCTCGAAGCCGCCCGGGACCTTTTGGCCGCGACACAGAATCTCAACCGGGAAATATATTTAATCACCGACTTCCAGAAAAAAAACCTGCCCGATAAAAAGCTATTGGCCGATGTCGCGGCGGAAATATATATCATGGAACTCCCTCTGAATGCCGACGACAACTGCGGCGTAACAGGCGTTGATTTCGGGGGCCAGTTGATTCAACCGGGTTATAATTTCGACTTGGTCACGACAGTTAAAAATTATGGTGCCGAACAAAAGGACAATATCTTGGCGTCGCTGTTTATGGATGGCAAGCGGGTTTCACAGACTGATTTTAATATTGCCGGTGACGGTGAGACCGAGGTTCGTTTCACCCTGGCGGTTTCCCGGGCCGGTTTTCACAGCGGTTATGTAGAGATTGCCGACGATATGTATATGAATGACAACCGCTACTTTTTCAGTTTTAACATTCCCGAAAGATTCAACCTGCTGCTGATAAAAGGCGATTATGCAGGCACCTTTATGTCGCTGGCCCTGGTGCCCAACAAGGTCTTAAGTCAGTTCTGGTCGGTCAAGGAGGTGGAACCGGAAAATTTATCGACCGTGGCTTTTGACGCTTATGATGTTATTTTTCTGGTTGGAGCGCCAACTTTAAATGATGTCTATACCAACCGGATAAAAGCCTTCGTCCGTCGGGGTAAAGCCTTATTCGTCACTTATGGAGCGGCGACCGATATAAATTTCTTCAATGATGTCTGGTCCGGGCTTACCGGCGTTGTTTATAACGAGCCGGTGCCGGCGGTCTTTACCCGAGCGGGGTATTATACGTTACAGTCGGTGGAAATGAAACACCCTGTTTTTGCGGTTTACGGGTTTGAAGAAAACCGTCCTCCGGAGATTAAATTTTACGCTTTGCCCCAAGTAAGTTTAAATAACGATGTTAGTACCCTGATGCGTTTCAGCGGTGACCGCCCTGCCCTCGTGGAAACCACTTTCGGTTCCGGCAAGGTGTTAACTTTTACCGGGCCGATATCGCCGGAATATTCCGATTTCACCGGTCATGCTTTTTTTGTTCCTTTTATATCGAGAATCGCCGAATATTTGGCTTCGGATATGTCGTCACTTGATTTGCGTTTGTTTACTGACCGTCCGATTACCCGTACCCTTTCCATGGTCGGGGCAGTGGCTTATCCGGTGACGTTATTGACCCCGGACAGCAGTCGTTTTAATATTCCGCCTCAGGAAGAACAGGGAACCCTGATTATCAAAGCTGCTCCAACCGACCGGCCGGGTATTTATCATGTCAGTTATCTGGGGAGGGAAATCGACCGTTTCGCGGTCAATATCGACCCGGTTGAAGGTAACCTGAGCCGGTCCGACCCGGAGCAATTCCGCGCCGCTCTGGGCATAGAGCAGTTCCGTCAGCTGGCGTATGATAAACCACTGGCGGAGGTAATCACCGAGTACCGTTTCGGGCGGGAACTGTGGCAGGTCTTTTTGTGGCTGGCCGTGGTTCTGGTAGCCCTGGAAATCTTTTTGGCTCGAAGCACCCCGCCCGAGGAGTAATCGGCTATGACGCTGTTGGCGGTTGAAAAAATCTCCAAGAAATTTAAAGACCAGGTGATTCTCGATGAGGTTTCCTTCACCATTCAGTCTCATGAAATTATCGGCCTGGTAGGGAAAAACGGTATCGGAAAAACTACTTTGCTGGAGATAATAGCCGGCAAACAGGCTTTCGACAACGGGCTTATTACCCGTGCCCGGCATTGCCGGGTGGATTATATTGAACAGGAAAAGTCCGATTATCTCGATATGAACCTGTTCCAGTTTGTGGCCGGTGCCCGCGAGGACCTCTTCGCAATGCGCGAAGAAATCCGCAATCTGGAACATTATCTTGAAGATAATCCTCATGACCGTGAAAACCTGGAACGTCTCGGTAACCTTCAGCATAATTTCGAGGTCGAAGGCGGCTTCGATATTGAAAATGAAATAAAGGTAATTCTGAGGGGTCTGGGATTTGAAGAGCACCGTTTCCTTGACCGCCTGCAAAATTTTTCCGGGGGTGAAAAAAACCGGGCCGGTCTGGCGCGCCTTCTGGCCGGAAGGGGAAACCTTCTTTTACTGGACGAGCCTACCAACCATCTCGATATCGAATCCACCACCTGGCTGGAAGAGTATCTTCGTAAACTCAACAAAGCGTGTCTTATCGTATCTCATGACCGGGCTTTTTTGAAGGCGACGATTGCCAAGGTGTGGGAGTTGAGTTTCGGCAAGCTCGAGGTATATCACGGTTCTTTCGAAAATTACCTGATTGCACGCACCGAGCGTCAGCGCCTGGCTCAGCATCATTATTTGCATCAGCAGGAAGAAATAAAACGGATCGAGGATTTCATTCGCCGCAATATGGCGGGTCAGAAAACCCGCCAGGCGCAGTCCAAGCTCAAGTATCTTAATCGGATTAAAAGACTTCCACCCCCTCAATCCGACAGCCGCGGTCCGAGTATCAGCATGGTGTCATCGGGTCGCTCGTTCGCCCGTGTTCTGGCGGTTGAAAAGGTCACTTTTGGCTATGGCGATTACCCGCTGGTAAGGGATGTCAGTTTTGATATTTATCGGGGTGATAAAATCGGGCTGATTGGTTGCAACGGGTCGGGTAAATCAACCATCCTTAAAACCCTTATCGGTGAAATTGCCCCGGTGACCGGTTCGGTAGAGCTGGGTAGCAAAGTAGATGTGGGCTATTTTGATCAGGAACTGTCGGATTTGAACACCAGCGCTACCGTCCTGGATAATATCTGGGAGATTGACGCCATGGCCGACGGTCATAAAATGCGCTCTTTTCTGGCCCGGTTCGGTTTTACCGGCGAGGATGTTTTTAAACCGGTAGGTGCTCTTTCAGGAGGTGAGAAGACCAAGCTCTGTCTAGCCCGGTTGTTGTATCACCCGGCCAACTTCATAATTCTCGATGAGCCGACCAATCACCTCGATATCAACGCCCGTGAGGCTCTTGAAAACGCCTTGATTAATTTTGACGGCAGTTGTCTTATAGTCAGCCATGACCGCTATTTCCTGGACCGGGTCGTCAACAAATTGTTACATGTTGAAAACGGACGGCTTGATTTTTATGACGGTAATTTTTCTTACTTTCTGGAAAAAACAAGACCGTCCGAAACCCCTGTTCGGGTTAAAGACGACAACCAGAAAAAGGCATATAACGATTTCAAGGAACAATCCCGCCGTCGCTCCCGGCATAAAAAAGAACTGGAAAAAACCCGAGATAAAATTGCCGAACTGGAGAAAAAACTGTTAACAACCGAAGAAGATATTAATTGCCGGATTTCCAGTGACGACTGGGAGGAATTGCAGAAGGCGCACGAAAGAAAAAAACATCTGGAGAATTCACTCCTGGAGTGGTACGGCCGTCTGGAAAATCTGGAGACCGAACAGCTTGATTAAAATTTTAACTATCTCCGCCTCGCCGGTTGAGGGTGCTTCCACTGATATAATTTTACGCGAAATCGCCGGTGCCATCATCAACCGTCTCAGACCGGCTCTGGAAGTGGAGAATTATTTTGTCAAGTTGAATGAAATGACGTTCTTTCCCTGCCAGGCGTGCGGGAAAGCGCCTACCCCGGCGTTCTGTTTCTATAACGACGACCTGGCCGATGTCTATAATATCCTGGCGGAGTGCAATTGTCTTCTGTTCGGAACCCCGGTCTATTTTGACACTGTTTCCGCCCAGGCAAAAATGTTCATCGACCGCTGTAATTGTTTCCGCCCGGCGGATTTTGAACGGGTTGACCCGGAACATGATTTCATAAGGATTATCAAGCGTCAGCGTCCCGGAGCGATGGTGCTGGTCGGAAGTAAGGGTGGCTGGTTCGAGGGTGCTCGAAGAACGGTCGCCGGTTTTTTCAAGTGGGTCGAAGTATCCAATGAAGGCTTGCTGATTTATCACACCAGGGATTTTAATAAAAAAGGTACGGCCGCCGGCGAACCGGAACTTCTCAGTGATGCC
>CAZUAS010000148.1:0-5498 GCA_964618515.1 uncultured Ignavibacteriales bacterium
GGAATACCGGTTCCGCCCTCGCTATGGTGGCCACCCTTTTCGGACTGAAAGCTATCCTGGTGACGCCGGTTAAAACCAGCCAGGAGAAAATTGATCTGATAAAATCATACGGCGCTGAAGTCATTATCACGCCGGAAGTGAATCACGACGACCCGGAAAGTTTTTATGCCGTGGCTCGACGCCTGGCTCTGGAAAAAGGTTATTTCGACCTTGACCAGTATCATAGCCAGGATAATATCGAGGCTCACTACCTTACCACCGGTCCGGAAATATGGGAGGATACCGATGGCCAGGTGACCCATTTTGTAGCCGGTATCGGCACCGGGGGAACATTCTCCGGAGCCGCCCGTTTCCTCAAGGAAAAAAATCCGGCTATCAAAGCCATTGCGGTTGACCCTGAAGGTTCCATTTTTGCTGAGTATATCAAATCCAACCGAGAAATTGTCGCTTCCAATTACAAAGTGGAAGGAATCGGCTCTGACGTTGTCACCAAGGCTCTCGACCGGCAAGTCGTGGATGACGTAATCACCGTCTCTGATCGTGACTCCTTCAACCGGGCACGTCTTATTGCCCGTACCGAAGGCATTTCCGGCGGAGGTTCCTCGGGCTCCGTAGCCTTTGCCATGGAACGGATAGCCGCCGAACTTGGTCCCGATGCCCTTATTGTCGGTATTTTCGGCGATGCCGGTATCCGTTACCTGAGTAAATGTTACAACGACACCTGGATGCAAAAAAACGGCTTTATGCCGGTTTTTAACGAAAAGGTAACCAAATGAAAAAAAAAGCATTTTTAATCACCCTGGGAATGATTATTAGTACCGGGCTTAGTCCGGTTCTGGCAGAAAGTTACAAAGGGTTGAAATTCACGGAAACACTCTATGATTTCGGCCAGGTGGGTGTTGACCTGAAAGTCTTTCATGATTTTAAAATGTATAATGATGGCGATAAGCCCGTCAAGGTAGACTCGGTCGAAGTACCCTGCGAGTGTTCTGCCATTGTATTGCGGGATTCGACCGTTAATCCCGGAGATACGATCCCCATTAAACTAACCTATGAGACTACTCATTTCTACGGACCGACCAGAAAATCAATAACTGTTCATGCCAGTGACGGCCGGGCGACAACATTACAGTTTATCTCTGATGTCGGCCGCTGGCCCAAAGGCTTACAACCGGACCACCCTTTTTTGTTTTTTATACCCGGTCAGAAACCTAAAAATATTAAAATCAAAAATACGGCCTTTGAAGAATATGAAATTACCCGCATAGAACCCTATGACACGGTCTTCCAGGTAACGGTTCTCGAAAAGAAAGCCGGAATGGGGAAAGAAGTTGCGATGGAAATCAAGCCCCACTATAATCTGAATACGGGTACTTACCAATCATGTTTTCGAGTAGTAGTGAGCCTGGCGGGAGAAAAAAATCCGTTTTTTTTAACTATACCTGTAAAGATTGTAGTTTATTGACGATATATTAATAAACGGGCTTCGGGCTATTTCATTAAAAAATACTTGACTTTTCAGTCAATTAAAATATTTTTTAAAATACAGTTACGAGGGTGACTCTCTGCTGTCCCTGGGTAGTTTCCTAGCCCCCTCTACCCAACCAGAGTAGCGCCCTCTTTTTTTGCTGATTCCAGAAATACTATTGTAATAAGTTGTAAAAATCAGGATAAATCTTATCGTTAATCATTTACCTTCCAGCTCGACAGCCACATTTTAAAATACTATAATCGTTCTGCTTTCGAAAATCTTAGAACCAAATTCAAAATGAACTTCCAAATTTCCTGTGCTTGTGTTTTTCATCTAAAGCAAAAAAAACCGCCCTCGTTTTGACGAGGGCGGTGTGAAAAAGGTTCTAAACCTTAATTTATCTTAGGGACAATCGGGCAAGGCGCGATGGTCAAGGTACAGATGTGCTATCAGGTAGGTGATATCCGAAATATCCGGCTCACCGCCGCTGGCATCCACATCCGCTTCCTCACGACAACACAACGGATTATGGGAAATATACAGGTAATCGATCAACCGGGTTATATCCGATATATCCGGTTGGTCCTCGCTCGAACAGTCGGCATTACCCGTCTTCCCCGTACAGCAGTAATCACACGAATCGCCTACCCCGTTGCCGTCACTGTCTTCCTGCAACGGATTGTAATCAAACTGGCAGTTGTCGTCACAGTTCGTCGTGGCTCCGCCTGTGCAGGGATTATCCCCGATTATACCGCTGCCGTCACCATCGTCCAGAATACCATCGTTGTCATCGTCCGGGTCGCAGACATCACCCAGTAAATCACCGTCGTTGTTAGCCTGGTCATTGTTGTCCACCGTCGGACAGTTGTCACAGGCGTCACCTAGGGTATCCGTATCCGAGTTGGTCTGCAACGGGTTGGCCACCGTCGGACAGTTATCGCAGACGTCGCCTACCCCATCGGCATCGAAGTCCTCCTGACCAGGATTGACAACATAGATACAGTTATCACACGAATCACCGACATTATCGGCATCCGTGTCCTCCTGCAACGGATTATACTTGTGCGGACAGTTGTCAATGTCATCCGGAACGCCATCGCCGTCCTCATCCTGAATCGTCGGACAGATCACCAGGGCGTACTCAATCAAAGTATGGCGCATGCCCGAAATCGGCGGTACCGTCCCGCCGCCGTTCAAACCATAGAACATCAACATGGTCAGAGAATCCATATTGCCATAGTTCACCAGTTCCAGCGGGAAATAAGTCGGTCCGATCGGCATACAGGTTGTTAAAGAAACGTCATACCAATCATGATAATAGGTTCCGTGGGGTCCGGATATCAGAGAAGCATCATTGTGTACTCCGGAGGGATGGGCGGAACCGGCCGGCGGCTCACCTTCGTTCTTATCCAGATACGGATCGGAAATACACAGACACGAATCAATCGGTTCGCTGCAGGTTCCGGCCACCGTTACATAGTGACCGCCAATCCGCTCGCAATATCCCGGATCCACTTCCTGATAGAAGCCCAACAGCAAAATCACATTCTGACTCCTCAGAATTTCCGAACGGATAAATTCAAATTCAGCCGGTTCATATCCCGGCGATAAGCCAAGGGTATAAAGACTGACTTTATATTTAGCCGTCAGCCCGGCTTTATTTATCCATCTGAGCGCTCCCGTATAAAGACTGTCTATCAGCGTTCCCGAACCGACCATATTAGTCTTACAATACAACGCCAGCGAATCCACAAACGGTATCACGTTATTGGTGTCATGGTCATCCCATACCCCACCAGTAGGATCATATGATTGTACCAGGGGATAATTGTCATTCTTTGGGGGATTTCCCGGCCCCGGGAAGAAGGGCCGCGGGTCAACCGGGGTGGGTTCGAACTTGGAATCGAACCACCACAAACAGTTGGCCAGCGCCACGGGTCCGCAATGTGACCATTGCAAAGTCGGACCCGGCATGACCCAGTTAGCCTGTTTCTGGTCGAAATCGGGAATACCGTTGGGACAATAATCCGTATAACCCGGTTTGTAGTAATCGCAGGTATCCGGTTCTTCGGGACATTCACACTGATAGCAGTTCACCACCAGCAGGTAAGGTCCCATTGAGCCGGCAACTCCGGTGATCCTGATATACAACTGTGTTCCTGGCTGATGGCAGTTACCGGCATCCAGGCAGTCATACTGGGCATCGGTGCCGACAGCGTCAGGGAATGTGCCGCCGTGATTATCATTCGTGAAAAGCAGAGTACTGCAATCGGAGGCAAAAATATCCAGCACCGGGTCAAGACCACCACCATAAGCATACTGGCCTGGCGTTGCATTAGCGAAAACTCTGACATGCAGACAATAACAGGTATCATTGGGAAGTACAATTGTCCACCAATCCTGGTCTAAATCAGGATTGATATCCCCGCAATAAGCGGTTTCACAGGAGGCAATGTTACTTAAAGGACAGGCGTTGTTGTTTTCCATTTCATAACCGCCGGCTGTTTTACCGGGTGGAGGATTACTGGTGCAATCCCAATCAACACTGCCGCCGCTTACCATCACACTGGCGCAGAATTCCGAAGTATTATTGTTAGCATCGGTTGCCGTGGCGGTAACATAATCACCCACCACCAGTGAGGTGGTGGTAAAAGTCCAGTTACCCAGGCCGTCAAGCACGGCATTACCAAGGTAAACCTCGCCTTCGCCAAAACCCGTAGGGTCAAGACGAGCCTTGAAGACCTCGATAATTGATGCGGTCGGGTCATAGGAACCGGTGACAGTAGTTGTACCAGCTGTAATGTTAGCGTTCAGAATAATCGGGAAATTAAGCTCTTCATTACCCCTGTTATCCGGGTCGGCCGGGCCGTCATTGAGAGTAACGCCGTCATTCTGCAGGTCGATGCCGAGTTCCGTATTGTCATAAATGGAATTTTGTGATATTAAATTATTGTCACCATTTACGGCATCAATTAAATCCTCCCAGACTGCCACCCCATCACCGCCATTATGAGCGATAGTATTAAAGACAACCTGATTACCCGGAGCACAACCCCATTGACTGGGTGTTGCCCTCGGGGGACCGTATTCGCCTATGGCCACCCCGTGATATCCGTTCGGAAGAGGATTTACCGCATTGACATCAAGGCCGATGATATTATACGCCACCCAGTTGGAATGTGATAATATAGGATTTCCGTAACCGGCATTATTATAGCCCTGAATTCCGACTCCGTCCCAGGTGTTTCCGGAAATCAGATTGTTGTCAACCGTATTATCATGGGCACCTTCGGTGATACAAACGCCCTCATGGTCATTGGGTATTGCGGATGTTCCTGTTATCTCAGTCCCGATGTAATTGTTCGAGACGTGATTAAAAGCTACATCACCAGGTTCTAGGGGACCCATAATCCATACCCCTTCACACCAGTTACCCGAGATCAGGTTCATGTCGATAGTATTGTCCAGAGCGCTTCCGCCGGGCAGGTTCTTAATTGTTACGCCGGCATAAAAGTTCGCCAGAACGCGACCGTTACCTTTATCAAACATCCCGGTCGGATCCAATCCGAGAATACAGCAATGAACCACGTTCCCATTGGCTTCATACATACCTTCAATTAAAATACCATTGAACTCGAAGTTGTTGATACACAAGGCGGAAATGGTGTTGTTGTTCGACTGAATCCAGATGCCGTTAGCCGGACCGGCATTCATCCCGTCAATCTCTATCATTGGTTTTAAATTTGATACCGGTGAAGCACATACTGTACCTGGCTGGGTAGTGCCATTGATCCAGGTCCCGGCCATATCGGTGAGAATCGGTAATTGCATAACGGGCATTATCGTATGAGGTCCCGCCCCTGGAATTTGAAAAACGATCTGATCCGCACCAACCGTGGTATTAGCCATGTTCATAGCCCAGCGAAGCTCCCCCGGGTTACCTCCGCCCATCGGATTTAAATCTGTCGGGGATGTCACTGTAGATCGGAAGAGCGTCGTGTAGGGAAAGAGTGTAGGATAGGGTGTA
>CAZUAS010000149.1:0-5311 GCA_964618515.1 uncultured Ignavibacteriales bacterium
ATAATATGAAAAACTATAAAAAAAACCGGGCGCCTGCCCGGTTTTTTTTATTTGATTGATTTCGAAAATTAGTCCATATTTTAAATATGAAGTATGCTTTTATTACGACCAATCTTGCCGACCTTTGGACGGAACCGGAGTATGAAAGCGAAAGAGCCAGCCAGCTTTTATGGGGAGAGACGGTACGGGTTTTAAAGGAACATAAAACCTTCCGGCTGGTAGCTCAAAATGACGATTACACCGGTTGGGTAGATAGACGCTTTTTAAAAATAATCGGTAAAAGCGCATTTGAATTTTATGAGAAAAAAATCAACGCTCTTGTCGGTCTTGACCGGGCTCGTCTTTTCGATACTTCCTTCAAAAACACTGTTGCCCCTCATTTTATTTATTACGGAACCAAGCTATGGATAAATCAAACCCATAAGAATTTTTGTAAGGTTGTTTTACCCGATAAAACCACAGCATTTCTTAAGTCCTCGGCAATAAGGCCGATTAATAAGAAAATGGATAACAATATTTCCGGTCGTAAACTCGTTAAAGAAGCTGTTAAATTTTTAGGGGCGCCATACCTGTGGGGCGGTATCAGCCCTGCCGGATTTGATTGTTCCGGATTGGTAAGGACAGTTTTTTCAAGGTATGGAATTTTTTTACCCCGTGACACTAAGGACCAGATCAAGGCAGGTAATTTAATAGAACGCAACCAGGTCAAGGCGGGTGATCTTTTATTTTTTAAAAGGCATGTCGCTATTGCCGTAACCAAAGATATGGTAATTCATTCTTCCCGGGGTGGGGGAGGTGTGAGAATAAATTCTTTAAAACCGGGAGAGTCGAATTATCGGGCTGACCTTGACCGCGATTTCATTCAGGCCAGGAGAATTTTATGTTCAATGTCGAAACCGTTAAAATAACCTTTCCCTTAAAAAAGAAATTCGTTGTTTCCAAAGGCTCCGCCGAAAAAAAAACCAACCTTCTGACTATTCTCAATAACCGCTATACCGGTGAAGCCTCCGGGTCGGTACATTATGGTCCCGATCTGGACGTTATCTCCAAGGATATAAAAAAAGGCATGGAACTGATAAACGAGTTCAAGGAAATCTCCTTCAAATCTCTGGAGCAGATAAGTGCCTTTAACATCAACCCGGTATCCCGTTCGGCCTTATTATCGATGATTTTAAATTATCTTTCAGGCGAGACCAGGCGTTATCCCTGGGAGATTTTATCAATAGGTGCCCCGGTAGGAGTGAAAAGTTCAATTACGATTAGTCTCGGTGAAGCGTCTAAAATGATTATGGATATTTATGACTCCGAGTTCCCGATTGTAAAATTAAAACTGGGCGGCGAAGAGGATCTGAAAGTTATCGAGGCATTGAAGGACATGACTGATATTGAAGTGCGGGTTGACGCTAACGGTGCCTGGTCGTGTGAAAAAGCCGAAGAGATGATTTTTCACCTGGCCAATAACGGGGTTTATATCATTGAGCAACCGACCGATGTCCAGTACATAAAAGACTGGCCGGCTTTAAAAGGCAAATTCGAACAGGTGGAGCTGATTCTAGATGAAGGCCTTAACAATCTTGAAGATTATCACCTATATGCGGATTATGTAGGTGGCGTGAATATCAAGATGGAAAAATGCGGCGGCATTATTAATGCCATCAAAATTGCGCGAGCTGCCAGAAACGAAAAGAAGAAAGTCATGCTCGGCTGTATGGTGGAGTCATCGGTGGGTATCGCCCAATCGCTGTATATGTCGTCGATGGCCGATTATTGGGACCTTGACGGCCCGCTTTTAATTGAAGACGATATCGCCACCGGTATAAACTATTCGATGGACACTATCGAAGTCGACCGGGAAATAATCGGAGGCCCCAAACTGAAAAGAGATGTGGTTGAAAAATATATTAAAGAATAAGTGGATACTTCTCCTTGGAATTATTTTATTCGCAACCACGGCGGGATATTCGCAAATTCCTGAAATAACCGTCATCTATCCCCGGCCCGGTCAAATTGTCACCGCTGTTGACTCTACTTTTATTTTCGGTCATCTTTCCGAAAACCTTCCCTGTAAACCGAAAGAGGCAGTACTTCGAATCAATGGTTTGCCAGTTGAGGTTCATCGTGACGGGGGTTTCATTGCTTTTCTGCCGGTCTCACCCGGCCTTTTTACTTTTAAAATAGACGCTTATTTAAAAAAAGATTTTGAAAATACTGAAAAGAGCCGTTTCCCCGAAGCTATCGCTTCGACGGCTCTCGATGTTTATATTCCGGAACCGCTTCGCAGTCTGCCCGATGACACTTTGCAGATTGCCGGTGATTACAGGCCGCCAAGCGGAAACCTGACGTTGACTGCCGGCGATATGTTGACGGTCGCTTTCCTGGGAACCCCGGGTATGATCGGCTGGTTTTCCATTGATGGCGTGGTTGATTCGATACCTGTTTCCGAGACCGCCCCCGGCCAGCAACCATACTGGGGTGAACACGTTTTCGGTGTCGGGGATGTTCCTGACTCGTTGTTGATAAGAGGTCTTTACACCGGTTATTATATAGTACCCCCGGATGTATCAGCTGCTGATGTCAAAATCAATTATCATTTGACTCCCAACAAAAAGAAAATACTGGACAGTCTCATGGCTATGGTTTTTCCTATGAATATTCTCGAGGTACACAAGAAAATCAGCCTTTGTGATAAAATTACAGCCCAGAGTGGCTACACCGTATCTCTGAATCCGCCTGATTATCCTTTTACCGTTCTTTTTACCGATTCCGTGCAGATTTTACGCCATGGTCCCCGTCGAGGATATTTTAGTTGTTTTCAGCCTGCCGGAGTACAGGCGCTGGTCGTTGCCCGCGAGGGCGACTGGTATCGCGCCAGACTCTCTCAAACCCAGTATGCCTGGATAAATAAAAATGCCGTTAAGGTATTACCTCGAGGTATCATGCCCCCCGAGTCATACCTGAAATCTATCCGGACATATAATTTTAAAGACCGTTTGCTTATCGAGTGTCCTTTATCCGGGCAGCATCCCTTTCGCATTATCGAAGATGACAAACGCACTTTACGTATTCAGCTTTTCGGCGTAACCAGCGATACCGACTGGATACGATATGACTTTTCCGACAGTCTGATAGATATTATGACCTGGTCACAACCGGAAAAGAACCTGTATGAAATCCGGCTTGAACTCCGCCGCGACATCTGGGGCTACGACACATACTATGAAGGTAACACTTTTTATTTTCAGCTCAATAAAGCGCCCCATGATACCCGTCGTTTAAAAGGGAAAACCGTTGTTATCGACCCCGGGCATTCACAGGATCCCGGAGCGATTGGTCCGACCGGTTATACCGAAGACAGGGCGAACCTAGGGATAGCACTGGTCCTTAAAGATATGCTTAAGGCATCCGGAGTTAAGGTGGTGATGACACGTGAGGACGACCGTCATCTCCCGCTTTATGAACGCCCGGTAATAGCCAAAAAGAATAAGGCGGACCTTTTTATATCCATTCATAACAATGCTCTACCGGATGGTGTCAATCCCTTTATCAATAACGGCGTTTCCACTTATTATTATCATCCTCATTCCATGACACTGGCCAGATGCATCCAGGCGGAACTTTTGAAAACCACGGGGCAGGCCGATTACGGTTTATATCACGGCAACCTGGCGGTGAACCGACCCACCCAGTATCCGGCGGTCCTGGTGGAATGTTCATTTATAATATTACCCGAGCAGGAAGCCCGGCTTAAAACCTATAAATTCCGTAAACAAATAGCCACGGCAATCATAAAGGGGATAGAGAATTTTCTTGAGGATTATGACCATGAACGATAAAAAAGTCACGACGACGAAACCACAACCGTACTGGTTGATTTACGTCTCTATATTTCTGGCGGGATTAATGTTGTTGGCGGATGCTTTCCATTACACGGCACTTCAGAAAATTTCAGCACGTCTGGGAATCACCCTGATTATTTCCGCTTTGAATTTGATAATAGGCCGCGGTCAGCCGGCCGGTTATATTGCTTCCGCCATCCTGGTAATTGCCCTGATAATCACTTTGTTCGTGTGATATACCATTCCGGCTGATTACATAAACCACTTTTTTTTCGAGTGCACCAGGTCGCCGTAATCCTTGATTAGTTTCATTTCTTCATCGTTCAGAGGACCGGCATCCAGTGCCGCGATGTTTTGCTGCAGTTGCTTAATATTCGAAGGTGCGGTGAGACATACATGGACATGCGGATTCGACAGAACGAAACGGTAAGCCATACCGGGGGTGGGAATGGGACGGTTATCAGGCCAGCCCCGTTGTTTGCGAATCAAATATGACCAGCGGGTAGCTGTATAACTGACCAGGCCGGTATTATGTTCTTTCAAATAGGGAAAGATATCATCCTCGGCGCCCCGATGAGCCGCATTATAGCGTATCATGAGAACGTCCATTTTATTTTCCGCCGCCAGACGTCCGGCCAGGCGGCGATGATGCGTGGATAACCCGGTAAAACGGATTTTTCCTTCCTGCTTAAATTTCTCAAATTCTTCAAATATATGGTCAGTCAGGTGTTTTTCCCGTGTTACCCCCAGAAATTGAAAAACATCAATGTAATCTGTTCCCAGCTGGCGTAGTCTTTTTTCGAGAGAATGACGAAGGTTGAAATGTCCCAGAAGGAGGTTATAAGCTCCGGTGGCGACGACGTATTTCTCCCGGTCGGTTTTAAAAACCTCACGCAGAACACTGGTCATTTGAGTATCAAAACCGTAACAAAAGAAATAATTCAATCCCATTTCAATAGCTTTATAAACAGCTTCCTTCCCGGGTCGATACGAAGCTGACAACCCCAAACGATGTACTTTCAGGCCGGTATGGCCAAGAACGGTATGCGTGAAATCGTCCGGCATATCTTATTGACTCTTTTTTTATGATGATATAATTAAATAAAAACCATTTCACAATAAAAAACCACCGCTAAGGGAGTATTAGCGGTGGCGGATAGGGTTAGATGTTTAACTACCGCTTAGTAGAAGAGGTATTAAAACGCTTTATCAGAACCATTCCAGCCGGCGAAGTTCCGGGACGTTGTCAAATAAATCCTCGGTAACATATTCC
This sequence comes from uncultured Ignavibacteriales bacterium, assembly GCA_964618515.1. Taxonomy (GTDB): domain Bacteria; phylum Zixibacteria; class MSB-5A5; order GN15; family FEB-12; genus JAFGNW01. Next base: position 5,110 of record CAZUAS010000149.1, read on the forward strand.
AGATCATCAGCCATTCTTTCAATAATTTTGGCGCGATCTTCAAGTTTCGAGGCTTGGGCTTCGATTTCATCGGCATCCCGTTCCATATCCCGTTCGAAATCATCCTCATCATAGCTGGTAAAAACCATTTTCATCAAACGGCCGATAGCCTTCATACAGATCGGAAGAGCACACGTCTGAACTCCAGTCACCGCTCATTATC
>CAZUAS010000150.1:0-386 GCA_964618515.1 uncultured Ignavibacteriales bacterium
AGATAATGAGCGGTGACTGGAGTTCAGACGTGTGCTCTTCCGATCTATCGGGTAGCGTCATGACAAAAAATTATATGGCTGTTTTCCGGCTGTCAACTTACAATATGTGTTCTTTTAGTAAAGCGATTATTAAGAGGCTGGTTGGGATTGCCCCATGGCTTTCCGGAAAGCGGCAATTTCCTGGCCGGCGATATCATCGATGATATCAGTGACATAAAGAGCAATCAGGTTGGAGCTGTCACTGGCCTGTAATATGACCGAGTCCGCCAGGTTATAGCTATAGAGCGGTGGTTCCGAAGAAAAGAGCAGTTTGATAGCGTTTTTCCGTGCAATGGTGGTTATTTTCGGTTCCGTGATTTTATCGCGGAAATCCAGCCAGCGGATAT
>CAZUAS010000150.1:396-5270 GCA_964618515.1 uncultured Ignavibacteriales bacterium
TCGGCCGGCGAGCTTTTTGAGGGAGGGTGAAAATCCTTATCCACCGGCCAGAAACGACGCGCCAGAGCAACCTCGAAAAACAAAAGCCGGCCTTCCTTGTCAAGGTCGAAATGCACCCGCTCGGATTCGAGGAAAGAGAAAAAGCGATATTCTTTCGAAAAAGGGGCTAATTGGACATAAAGAGTTTCTTCTTCCAGTTGATAAAAACCCCGACCAGGAAAAACAGTCCCGGCCGGGGTTCGAATTTTCAGTTTCAGATTTTTTACCGTCATGAAACTATTTAAAATCCTTCAAGCGCTCCTTGGCTTCTTCGCCCTTGAGGGTGCCGGGATATTCGTCGGCCAGCCGTTTATAAAGGGCTTTGGCTTCCTTGTTCAGCCCCAGTTCCTGCTTACATCGAGCCAGTTTGAAAAGGATCAGGTCGATATTAACGGAGTTCGGATACTTGTTCATGACGTACTCGAATTCCACCGCCGACTCTTTGTATTTTTTTAAAGAGTAGTAGGATTCGCCCAGCCAGTAGTGGGCGTTTTCGTCGTTGGGGTGGTTGGGACAGTTTTTCAGAAAGTAAAGGAGGTTATCTACTCCTTTCTCGTATTCCCCGCGGCGGACACTCAAAAATGACTCGTCATAGGTACTGTCACAGTTGATGGAATATATGGGGCCGGGCGGCGGGGCAAGATCAGCCGAAGCGGTATCTTTTGTCGATGTCGAAGTACTGTCCTGCTGGGCTCCCGGCGAACTGTAAATTACATGGGTGACCGGTTTATTATCAACCAGGTTGCTGATGCGCGCCATGAGGTCATTATAGTTGGTCAGTAGAGCGGTCAGCTGTTGTTGCAGTTCATCAACGGAGAACCGAAGTTCATTGCGGAGTTTGGTATCTGCCTCCGCCCCGGTGGATAGTAGTGAATCCAGCCGGTTGACGAACTTCTCGGTAGTCTGATTTTGCCTCTCAAGGTTAGCCAGGCGTGACTTAACCTCGTTGATATCCCGGCTGGTGCAACAGCCGGATATCATCAAGGCTATAAACGCAACCGCTGTCATAAAGACAGCGGTCACGAATATTTTTTTGGAATACTGCATATTCTTTATACAAATCAGGCTACTGTGAGATTATTTTAAATTCACAGCGTCTGTTTTTTGCCCAGGCGTCTTCATTACTTCCCTGAACCGCGGGGCGTTCCTTGCCATAGCTTATGATGGAAATACGGGCTGGGTTGATTCCCAGGCCGAGCAGGTAATCCATCGCCGCCTTAGCACGTTTTTCACCCAGAGACAGGTTATATTCGATAGTACCGCGCTCGTCGCAATGACCTTCAATTTTGATTATGGCATTAGGAAATTCCTGCAACAGGTTGAAGTTTTTGTCCAGGGCGGCTCTGGCATCGGAACGAAGATTGAATTTGTCAAAATCAAAATAAACCGTTACGAATTGCGATTCTTTCAATACCGGCGGCGGCGGTGGCGGGGTTGGTTCCGGTTCCGGTTCCGGCTGCGGTTCCGGTTCGGTTATGACGGGAGGGGGTGTTTCTTCTTCAACTTTTTTTGGTTTACTGCAACTTACCACAAGCGCAGTAATTAAAAACACACCAAGAAGTAGTAAAATACTTATTCTTTTCATGTTTTTTCCTTCCTGAATTTATATTGTTTTAACTTATTTCTAAACTTAACGGTAAAATTATATGATGGCTGCTTGAGCGTCAATAAAAAAACGATTAATTTTACCATCGTTTTATTAACGTTATTTAGTTTCTTACGGTTATTTTAATGGTCCCCAATAAGGATTGGAGCAATCGCTGGTAGTGGTAATGCGACGTTTATTACGTCCCGAAATGTCCATGGTATAGATATCTCCGGCGCTAAGGCGGTCAGAGGTAAAGATAATATGCTTGCCGTCAGGGGAAAAATGAGGGTTTTCATTCATGGCGATTTCGGTCAAAAGGCGGAAATCAGCCCCTGATGTATCCACCGAGGCGATATCGAAACGCCGGTTCCGGGTACGGCTAACGAAAGTCAACCGGTCTCCGCGGTGCGACCAGACCGGGGAATCATTCCAGGTGCCGTTGTAGGTTACCCGGCGCTGGTCAAGGCCGTCGGCATCCATAATGTATATTTGCGGCGAACCGGTTCGGTCCGAAGAAAAGGCAATATTACGGCCGTCGGGCGACCAGGTGGGAGCCGTTTCAATGGATGGGTTACGGGTCAAACGCTTGATAATTCGACCTTCAGTATCCAGCACGTATATTTCCGAGTTGCCGTCTTTGGTCAAAACACAGGCAATACGTTTGCCGTCGGGAGAAACCACCGGTGCGGCTATCATTCCCGGATATTCGGCAACTTTGCTGATAACACCCGAATTTATATCTACCTTATAAAGTTGCGGGTCGCCAGCCATATAACTAATAAAATACACCACCTCCCGATTCGGGTCGAAACAAGGGGAAATATTAATGGAACCGTTTTCGGTCAACTGGCGTTCATTAGCCCCGTCATAATCAGCCATGAACAACTCTTTACTTTTTCCTATTTTCCTAACATATACGATTTTAGTACGGAAAATACCTCTTTCTCCGGTCAGGGTATGGACGATTTCATTGGCAATATCATGGCCGATTTCACGCCAGAAAGCCCGGTTGTAATTGAATTCACCATGGTCAATCTGCTGGCGGTTGACCGTGTGAAACAACTGCCATTTGACTTTCATATTGCGACCGGGGAATTCCACTTCCAGTTTGACCACATAATTAGCCCCAAGCCGCATCCAGCCCAGAAGGTCAAGGGCGGTAATCTCATACGTTCTAAGGTAAAAACTGTCAATTTGTACCAGTTCGAAATCGGCATAAAAATCAAGGTCCCGGCGGATAATACGGGTGGTATAGAGCATGTATGTCGAGTCTTCGGCTGTAATAGTTCCGGTACCGATGAATTTCATGTCATCCACGCCGATAGGGGTCGGTTGAACATCACTGGTACGCAAAGTATCGAAGAACACGTTACGAACGTCCCGTTCCTGGGCTTTTAGTGATACCGTAAGAAATAATAACAGAAGAAAAAGACAGTTTTTTTTCATTAAATTACCTCGGTTCATATTTAAAAGGCAGGGTTATTCCGATAATTTCTTCCCGAAACTCCCGTGGTAGCGGGGGAAATGGGGAGGCTTTTTGCACTGCCAGCAGACAGGCGTTGTCAAAAGCGGGAATACCCGATGTTTTTTCGATTTTCGCTTCTATCATGCGTCCTGATTTGATTACCTGAAAGTATATGACACACACGATGGCGCCGTCGGAAACCACCGGATTGCTCCAGTTACGGAGTATTTTGCTGAAAGCCTGGTCATACCAGTAAGGATACTTGTTGAAAGTGACATTGTCCACGGTGGCTCCGGCAAAAGGAGAACCGTAACCGGTCGAGGTGGCGTCGATTTTACCGTTGCTAGTGCCCGCCTGGGTTTTATCGCCGGTTTTGGTCTGGGGATTGTAGGGTTTGTCGGTTTTGGGTTGCGGTTTGGTTTCAGCCGGTTTTTTATTTACTTTAACCGCCGGACGGGTGGTAGGGGCGTCGATGGGTATTTCCGGCAGTTCTTCTTCAATTGCCTGGGGAATGGTTAAAGGTGCCGGCGGTTCCGGTTCATCCGGAGCGAAAGCCGGCATGGCGGTAAGTGAGACGCGAATAGTTTCTCCCGGTTTTATAAGGGGGCGGGTATCGAAGGGTGAAGTCACGAAAGTGGCCGCTATAAAACAGACATGGATCAGGATGGAAAGTAAAAAATCACGCCTCATGACGGTTACTTTTTCCTTTTTGTACTTTTTTCTTCCAGCGGAGTTGTGACCAGACTGATGGCGTCGATACCCATTTCTTTAATGCGGGCAATGACCTGAATGGCCAGACCATAGGCGATTGTGGAATCGGCTCGAAGGTAAACCATGGAAGTATTCTTGCTGCGCATTTCTTCATCAAGGGCGGTTTCGAGATTATCCAGACGAACCCAGACATCATTGATATAAATTCCTCCCTTGGTGTCGATTGATACTACCACGCCCTGGGCTTCCGAGTCAATTATCGCCGCCCGGGTTTTAGGCAGGTCGACCTCGATCCCGGATTGTAACAGGGGCGCCGAAATCATGAAGATGATCAGCAATACCAGCACTACATCAACCAAATTAGCAATATTGATATCGGAATAGGAGTTGTATCTTCGCACGCGTCGATGTTGCATTAAAGGGATTCCTTTTTAGCCCGGGTAATAAATTCCAGGTTAAAACCATAAGCCCGGTCATTGATATATTTCAGTTTATTATTAGCCCAGTTGAAGGCAATCACGGCCGGGATGGCGGCGCCGAGGCCGACAATAGTCGCCAGCAGGGCTTCGGCAATACCCGGAGCCACCACCGCGAGCGAGGCCGAACCCCGTTGGCCGATTGACCAGAAGGCATTCATTATTCCCACTACCGTTCCCAGCAAGCCCATAAAGGGAGCGGAACTTCCCGTGATAGCCAGAAAAACGATTTTTCTTTCCAGTTTGCTGATTTCTTCGGTTAATGTTCTCTCCATCGTCATTTCGATAATTTCGAAATCGTCGGCATTTAAAGGAACGACTCTGGACTGCAGCTTGCCGGCTTCGTTTTTCAATTCTTTGAGAGCCGTAAGTTGTTCGAATCCAGACAGAAATATTCTTGAAAGAGGCGAGAGGGAAGACGCTTTGGCTCGACCGGCGGCATCGGCAATATTTGACGAATGCTGGAAGTATTCGCTGAAAAGTAAACCAGCCTTGTCCACTGCCCGGAATTCCCGCCATTTATAAAAAATAATCATCCATGAAACCAGAGATCGGAAGAGCACACGTCTGAACTCCAGTCACCGCTCATTATCTC
>CAZUAS010000151.1:0-5161 GCA_964618515.1 uncultured Ignavibacteriales bacterium
ATCCCAACCATGGTACTCACGTTATGGGAATTCTAACCGGTCGGAATCCCGCCATTGACTACACGGTCGGCGTCGCACCCGAAGCCAGATGGATTTCAGCGGCGGTGGTTGATATCGAAGGTACTTCCTTTCTGAATGCTTTCGAATGGGCCGCCGACCCGGACGGCAATCCGAACACCATCGACGATGTCCCCGACGTCATCAATCATAGCTGGGGTATCGATAAAGTAACCATGCCAAGTAGCTCCATTGGTTGTGCCAATGTGTTTTTCGACGCCATTGACAATATTGAAATGCTGGGTATTGTCAATATATTCGGGGCGGGAAATACCGGACGGGATACGGCTATTTACAACCCCGCCAATCGTGCTAATGACACCCTGGATTGTTTTGCTGTTGGGAACTTAAATGTCACTGTCGTTCCCCCGACTCTGAGTAATACCTCTTCCAGAGGTCCTTCCGACTGTCCCGGCGGCGGCATCAAGCCCAATGTCGTTGCCCCCGGTTATGCGATTCGCTCGACATTACCGAATAACAATTATGGCAGCATGACGGGAACCTCGATGGCGGCACCCCACGTTTCGGGCCTGGTGGCTTTGTTGCGCCAGAAAAATCCCAACGCCACGGTCGATGAAATCAAAAAAGCCATCCTGGCCGGGACGCAGGCTGAAGCTACCTGGGGAACCCTGCCCAACAACCGCTACGGCTGGGGAGCGATTGACTGCCTGGCCTCGCTTAATTATCTAAGCGCCGTCAACACCACCCCGCATGTCCGGGTGTACGATTTCACCCATGCGCCTGTTTCTCCCGGCGATACCGTAAGCGGCACGGTGGTACTGCAAAATATCGGCGCCGATGCGACCAACGTCACGGCAACCCTTATCGATTACCATCCTTCACTGACCGTTCTGGCCGGCACGGTATCGTTCGGAAACATTGCCGAGGGCGACACCGTTCGCTCCGATGACACCATCCGCGTCATCGTTTCCGATACGGTTACCGAAGGCTCAAGGCTGTCGCTTGATTTTAATATCACCGGCACGGGTTATACAGCTGAAGCCCGTCTTTATTTCCTGGTTGAACCGCGGGGGGTAAGGGCGTTTACCACCCACAACACCGGGAAGATAAATTTCAGCCTGAGCAACTACGGTATTCTCGGTCTTGGCGCCGGGTCCCTTTACCCGGTCGGCGGGGAAGGTTTCCGCTTTAACTCGGTTAACAACGACCTCTGGGAAGGCGGTCTTATCCTGGGACGAAGCACGGCGGAAGTTTCCAGCAGTATCCACAGTTACATTTATGAACCGAATATGGATTTCACCGTCGCTCCGGGCGGCAATATGCAATTTTTCGCTCCCGGTGATAAAACCCCGCAACAATCATACTCGGTATTTCGCGACGATAACGGTGATGAACCGCTGGGTGTCGATATCCGTCAGGAATCATTCAGTTTTGACGCCCCCGACAACGATTTTATCATGCTCCGCTATACCCTGAAAAACACCAACAGTTACAACCTGACCAATGTCCACCTGGGTATGTTTTTAGACTGGGACATTTATGATTATACGCGCAATGCCGGTGGTTATGAAGTCGCCGCCGATTTTTCCTGGCAGGCTTATAACAGCGGCGTCACCACCCCGGTACTTTCCCGATTCCGGGGAATGAAACTCATCGAGGGTCCGCTGGCCGGGGTACAGACCGGACGAAGTGATAGTATCGTTTATATCTACTACGGAGCCATGACGCCGACCAATTTTAATGGTTATACCAAAACCGAAAAATATAACTCTTTGGTTTCCGGCTTTACTACTGCCAATACTTACAAAAGCGCCCGCGCGGATTTATTCCAGATAATGACCGCCGGGCCGATGAGTTTCCTGCCGGGACAGGAGAAAGCGGTGACTTTTATCATCATGGCCGGCGACAGCCTGGCCGATTTGCAGGCTATTTCCGATAAAGCCGTTGATACTTTCATAAATATACCCTGGGCGCCGCTGGCACCGTTCTGCCTGGCGCCGACCGATACCCTGCGCGGTCCCGATGCCGACCCTAACCCCACTTTTACTTGGACCCCGGCTACCGATGCCAATCCCGATGATACAGTGCGGTACCTTTTACAGTACGACACTGATATAAATTTCAACGACCCTGTTTCCGTCGCCTCCCTGCTGAATACCACCTATACCCCGAGCACCTCTCTCCAATTCGATATCGATTACTACTGGCGGGTTTTTGCCTATGACCAGAACGGCGACACGACGATATCGTCTAATGTTCGCCGTTTCATACTCATGGGCGAACCGCGGCCGTTTCTGGTAGTTGAACCCGACACCCTGGTTTATACGGTAAACGACCCGGTTGACGAAATGGAAACACAGAGTTTCCACGTTGCCGACTATTATGGTTCAGCTATCCCCTTCACCGTCACTGTCACCGGCGGCAACCCCTGGCTCAGCCTGACCACTACCTCGGGGAACACCCCGGCTGACGTGACCCCGGAGATAGATGTTGACGGGCTTGACTACGGCACCTATTTCGATTCTCTGGCCATAAGCTCGGACAGTGCCTCCAACTCGCCGGTATTCGTTTTTGTATTGTTAAATTATCAGCCCGAAGTAAAACAGTACGTCCTCAGGCAGAACATCCCCAATCCCTTCAGTCGGAGCACCAGTATCTCGTTCGTTCTGGACGAAGGCATGAGATATACACTGTCATTCTACAATATTCTGGGCCGCCGGGTCGATGAATTGAGCGGCACTACTTTAAGCGCCGAAACCGAAATTATCTGGACACCGCCGGGCTCGCTGGCTTCGGGGATTTATTTCTATAAGCTGTGCGCTCCCAACTTTGAATCTTCCCTTAAAATGGTGCTTCTAAAATAAAGTTATCTTAAGCTTATTCGGTAAAAGAAAAGGTTTTTATGCCCGTGACGGTTTCTATCATCCGGGCTTCCTCACCATACCGACAGACAGCAATAAGGTCGTCATTCGCGATACCGTCAAAACAGAAATCTCCTTTGAAGCGGTATTCTTTTTCATTACGCCAGTCAGTGATGCGACCGGTTGACTGATATCGCCAATCCCGGGTATATTCTTTTTTCCGGTTGTCCAACCGGTCATAATAACCAACCGGGACGACCCCCCGTCTTAAGGCGGTCTCTTTTTTTATGCCCAGACCATACGGCTCGAACGCCATCTGCCGGTAACGGGCGCGCCATTTCATAAGCGGCTGAAGCTCAAGCGGTGATAAGGCCGAAAAAGAAACCGTGGCGGTTCTGGCCGGCATATTCTTTTTAGAAGCATAAATTTTTTTGTCGGTCAGTATTCTCAGCAGGGTCGCCCGGGCGTTTCGCGGATATTCTTCGCTTTTAAGAATATCACGGTAATAATCGAGCAACCGTTCTTCGGGCCAGGCGGTATTGGCGGTCCGGGTCCAGTGGATAAGATATTGCTCTGCCAGGGCGGCTGTCTCCGCTTTTATCCTTCCCCGTTCGATTTCATAAGCCAGTGGTATTCCCCTGTACTCATAGTCTATTTTATAGTCAAAACTTATTTTCTTTTCCGGGCACGCTTTTATAAGGTCACTGATATGGCCACCTTCTTTTATTGAAACCGGTAATAAAAGGTCGGCTTCGCCGACAAGACGCTTATCTCTTTGGGTCCAAATTTCCTCTTTAGTTTTATTCCGGTTTTCGATTATGACCGGCATATATTCCGTCAGGGTATCGGCCAGGTCGAATTGCGTACGATAATACGCCTTCTTTTTCAGGAAATCTTCATGTGAAACGGCCGGCAGGTATAATTTCAAAGGCATCTGATGGAGCGAAGCCAAAGCGGTAAGCATTTCCCAGGTGGCCATCCCGACCGAAGATAATAGAGTGTAATTATCCTCTTTCAGACGCCGAACGGCCGCCTGTGATTGCCGTATCCACCCGGTTTGGCTGCAGGGTCGCAGCGGTTGCCGTGAAAGCAGTATGGTGACAGTAGGTTTCAAGGTCATTACCTGTTAAACGGAGTTTCCCTGTTTCACATATTACATATTACCACACCCCGGGACTTGACAAAAGTCTTTTTTTGCATAGCTTATCTTCTTAAGAGACTATTCTTCAATAATAACTTAACCGGCATACTGCTGATTGATATAAACAGCATATAAAAAAGTGAGCACTGATACAATCACATTAAAAGAAAAAAAGAAGAAAGGATTTTGTTAGTGGAGCTAAAAATAAGCCTGAGTTGGCCCAAGAATAAATACGAGGCTGTTAATATACAGAAGGAGTTGGCCGGCCGGGTAGACCTTGTGAGCAATAATAAGGAACCCAGCACCATTGCCGCCATTGATACCGCCTACGGATTCGGCGGTGAAAAACTTTATGCCGCTGTGGTGGTGGTTTCATTTCCCGGACTCAGGGAAATAGAACGAACCTATTATGTCGATGCCATCAATTTCCCTTATTATCCGGGTTTGTTCTTTTTCCGCGAAGGCCCGGTGATTATCGAAGCTTTAAAAAAAATTAAAAGTCAGCCGGATTTACTGATAGTCCACGGTCATGGTATCGCTCATCCCCGGCATATCGGGCTGGCCTGCCATCTTGGACTTTGTTTTGAAATTCCGACTGTCGGTTGTGCCCGCAAACTTTTAGCCGGTAACCACCGCCCGGTGGCAGAGAACAAAGGCAACAGTCAGCCCATTCTGCTACATGGTAAAGAGGTGGGATGTGCTTATCGCAGTAAAGCCAGAGTCAAGCCGATTTTTATCTCACCGGGTCATAAATGCGACTTGCCATTCGCCCGTGATATCATCGTTAAGTGCTTGCGCGATTATCGCTTACCCGAACCCCTTCGACTTGCCCACCTTTTCGCCAATAAATTTAAAAGATTTAATGAAAAAGACCTGAAAAAAACCGACTCGGAACTTTCGTTGGAAACATAAATAACTTATTTTGTAATAATATCATGAAACCGGCTGTTAATTTATATCGCGATATTATTGCACAGGTCAATAAAATCCATAAAAAACAGGTAGCCTGGCGACGGCATCTGCATCAATTCCCGGAGCTGTCAAATCAGGAATTCGAAACGACTGCATTCTTAAAAAAAGAAATCAATAGAATCGGTTTCAAACTTATCCCCATCAAATTAAAGACCGGTGTGCTGGCGGA
>CAZUAS010000152.1:0-5112 GCA_964618515.1 uncultured Ignavibacteriales bacterium
TACACCCTATCCTACACTCTTTCCCTACACGACGCTCTTCCGATCTCGGTTACAGCCTAAAAGTCATTCCTTATCTTGACGATACCCCGCGCGGTTTGTTCGCCACCCGGGCGCCGCGCCGGCCGAATGCCCTCGGTCTGTCGGTGGTCCGCCTGGATAAGATTGAAAAAAATATCCTTTATGTAACCGATGTTGACATGGTTGACGGCTCGCCGCTTCTGGATATAAAACCTTATGTCCCCGAATTTGAGAAAGAAGACGCGATAAAAATCGGCTGGCTCCAGAGTAAAATCCGCAAAGAACGAAAGGCCGGTTAAATTGGAAGGCGACTATAAGATGATTATTATTTTTATTTAATGTTGCCTCGAAAATCATAAAAAATATATATTTAGCCGGTATGGATGAACAATATATAGGCAACTACAAAATCCTCAAGAAGATTGGCGCCGGGGGCATGGCCAAGGTTTATCTGGCCGTTCACAAGGATATCCCCAATCTTCGGGTGGTCCTGAAAGTATTAAGCGATTCCCGGCTGGCTGACCGCTTTAAACAGGAAGCCGACAAGCTGGCTCTTCTGGACGGCAACCCGCATATCTGTCAAATCAAGCATTTCTTCAATCACGGGGATGATTTTGTCATTGCCATGGAATATATCGAAGGCGCCACTCTTGATGAAATCATAAGGAGTAAATCCCGCTTACCGGTGGACGAGTCGGTAAAAATAGCCTGTGATATTTTAAATATCCTTGGCTTCGCTCATCAAAAAGGTATCTATCACCGGGACATTAAACCAGGCAATATCATGATTGACCGCAACAGCCAGGTAAAGGTGATAGATTTCGGTATTGCCAAAGCCGAAAGCGACCCCAACCTGACCCTGGCCGGGACTGCCTGTGGAACACCGGCTTATATGGCCCCCGAACAATTTACCCCTTCTGAAAAGGTCGACTATTCCCTGGTGGATATTTATGCCGTAGGGACCACCCTATATTACATGCTGACCGGTGAACTACCCTTTAAGGGTGACAATGAATTCGCTCTGCGGGACGCCAAGCTTTTCAATCAACCCGAAAGACCGAGCAAATGCAACCGGGATATACCCAAGACGCTGGATGACATAATCTTAAAAGCCCTTGAGAAAAACGCCGGCGACCGCTATAGCTCCTGTCAGGAAATGCAACAGGCTTTGAAACCTTTCCAGAAAGATATCGGAAAGCTGTCGGTAACATCCGAAGTCGTCGCCAAAGACACCCGGCCGATATCCACTTCCCCACGTAAAAGAGTCTTACCTCTATCTGTAGCCGGTGTCGTTGCAGTCATAATAATCGGAGCTATAGCCTATAAATTATTTTTTATGGAAAAAAACGAAACCAAAATTCCGGTTATTCCGGTACCCGCCGAGCTGACACCGCCGGAACTTCTGTCACCGGCCCATAACAGCATAATCGATAGTCCCCTGCCGTTATTTACATGGAAACCGTCGGATTCGGCCGGTTTTGTTTTCAACCTGGAATATGCTCAGGATTCTTTATTCGACAATCCCCAGGTCGCCACCTACTTAACTTCCACTGAATATACTCCTCTGGAACCGCTGGCTCCAGGCAGATATTTCTGGCATGTTCAATCTGAAGATGAAAAAGGCAATCAGAGTAAATTTTCCGACTATCGCACCTTCACCATAAAAACCGCCGAGGTTGCCATTCCCGAAGGTTATCTGGAAATAACAGTCCATCCCGCCGGAGATATTTACGTTGATAATCAACTCCGCGGTAAAAATAAAACCGGGCTGGAGCTTACCCTGGAAACGGGGCGGCACATAATCAGAGTGGTTAACGGAAACAGTGTCGAAAAATCTTTCGAGCGGGAAGTGGTTATTGCGGAAAACACCCGCCGGACAGAAAGCTTCAAATTCAGCGCTATCCGGCCGGAACCGGAACTTATAGTTGTCAGAGTAAGAATCGGGTCACGGCCTTTAAACGGGGCGACGGTTTACATTGACGGCGAGCGTCAAGCTCTTAAAACCCCCAACACTTATGAACTTACCCCCGGAAAACATATTATCAGAGGGGTTTTGACCACCGAAGACGGCCGGACTCTTGATAAAACCGACACTCTGGTGGTAATTGAAAATCAGACCGACAAACATTTTATTGAATTCACGAATTAATTCTTTTCTTTATAGTTCAAAAATTGTTTAATATTTAAAGAAGCAGATGATTATCAATTTAATTTAATAGCCTGAAAGGAAAAAATCATGAAACAGCACCAGCCCTCGGCGGGATTCATATGTTTCCTTCTCCCGCTCATGTTTTTACTCCTGGCGGGGTTTAGCACAACCTTCGCCCAGGAACAAACCAGTGTTTCCACCCAGCTTGAAAAAGCCATCCAGTATTATAATGAACTCGATTTTGAAAAAGGTCTGTCTTTGACGAAGGAATTGCTCCAGAGAGAAGGTCTGAACGACCAGGACAGTATCGCTATTTATTCCGTGATGAGTATGTTGACTTATGCCATGGGTACCGATTATCTGCGCCAGGCTTTTCAGTACCTCGACAAAATCGCCCAAATCGGCCCGTGCAAGGTGCCCCTGCCGCATCACTTCTGGCCCCAGCAACTTCGCGACCAGTGGTATGACCTGGCCTATGCCCAAAACGCTCTGATGTGTACGGCGGAAACCTCGCCGGAGATTCAAACCGTCGCCATTATGGAATTTGACAATTATTCGGTTGGAAAATATCAGGAAGAACTGGGCTTTATCACCAAGGGCCTGGCGGATTTTTTTGAATCCGATTTCGCTAAAATAAGTTCTCTCCGGGTCGTGGAACGTGACAAAATTGACTTTATCCTCAAGGAAATTGAAATGGCTCAAGAAGGCAAGGTTGACGTCTCTACCGCAGTTAAGGTCGGTAAAATTCTGGGCGCCCAGTTGATGGTTTTCGGGAGTATTGTCCAAATCGATAAAAACAATACGAAAATGCTCTGTAAAGTCGTCAAAGTGGAAACCTCCGAAATCCTGACCTCGGTCGAAAGAGAAGGGAAGCCGGATTATTTCGCCATGGAAAAAGAACTGGTGATGGAGCTGGCCGAGAAGCTTAACCTGGCTTTAAATGACAATACCAAAAAGCTTATCAAAGAAAGTGGCACGACTTCGACCGACGCGGCTACCCTGTATGCCAAGGGCCTGTATTACATGGACCAGTACGACTATAAAAAGGCTTATGAATTCTTCAGGATGGCCTATGAAATGGACAATACTTTCACCGACGCCAAAAAGAAAATGGATATTTATCACCCCCTGGCCGCCTGATTCTTCGACGGCTGCACGAATTATTAATTGAGGTAATTTTATGTTAAGAACAATATTTGTAGTTGTTCTGCTTTTACTGACTATCGGTTGTTCTCAGAGCCTCTATATGCAGGGGCGGCGGCTTACCGACGAGGGTGAATACGACCGGGCTATTAAAGCTTTCTATGATGACATCAAGCTCAATCCCGCCAGCGCCGAAACCTGGCGGGAACTGGGGGTGGCCTTTTACAAAAAAGGCGACCTGGATAAAGCCGAAGAAGCCCTGAAACAGGCTAATAATATCGCCCCCGACGCCCGCACCAACCTGTATATCGGCCTGGTCTATGAAAAGCAGGAGAACTTTGACAGGGCTATCGAAGCCTACCGGACATCGCTCAGTTACAACCCCGGTGGTAAAACCAGGCAGATGATTGAACAGCACCTGGGCGGTTTGATTGCCTTAAAGGTCGAACGGGAAGTTACCACTGCGATTCAAAACGAGGAAAAAATCGATGTTGCCTTCATTCCGGACAATACATTAGCCGTAGTCGATTTCAATGACGAACACCTGCCACCGGAAATGGCACCAATAAGCAAGGGTTTGGCGGAATTCACCGCTTTAGACCTCGCCAAGATCAAATCGCTTAAAGTCGTCGACCGTCTTAAAATCGACTTTATCCAAAAAGAGTTGCAACTGGGTTCCTCGGCATACGCCGACCCCAAATTCGCCCCGCGTATCGGCAAACTTCTGGGCAGTAATAACATTGTCACCGGCACCGTGGTCGGTATCGGCGATGATATGATTCGACTTGACGGCGCGGTGGTCAATACCCGCGACAGCTCCTCAAATCTGACTGACCCGACCGAGGGAAAGCTGAACAATTTCTTCAAAATTCAGAAGGATTTTGTTTTCAATATCATTAAGAAAATGGGCATAACGCTTACCCCGGAAGAACGTGACGCTATCGAAGAGGTACCGACCGAATCCTACCTGGCTTTCATGGCGTATTGCCGGGGTCTGGATTACCGCAGCCGGGGGATGATGCAGGAAGCCTCCCGGAATTTCCAGCAGGCGGCCGGTGCCGACAAGAATTTCGGGGACGCTCAAAAACAGCTCCAGCAATTGGTTTTCGCTCCGGCGATGAGTCCCGGAGGTCATTCGTTCCAGCAATTTGAAACCTCGGTGACTACGGCCACCGACCAGTTGCAGTCAACGACCGGTATTGACCAATTCCAGGCGATGACCCTGTTGAATTCCGGTTTCATCTCCGACCCGGCTATATTTGAACGCTTCGGCAATACTCCCATCATACCGCCTCAAACCGGGGTAACCGTGAACCTCAGAATTATAGGGGATCTCGATGGCATACATTAAAAAAATATCAGCCCTGCTGACGGCGGCGGTAATTACCGGCGGCGCCCTGTCATCCTATGGTCAGATTATTTACAACCAGCCGATGTCAGGCGATGCACAGATGATATATACCTACTGGAAAATGGAAACCGATACCGTTTCGTCAACCCTGAGCCAGTTCACCATTCCCATCAACGGCTTTTTCCCGCTGGGAGATAATTTCGAGGTCCGGTTTTACCTTGCCAACGCCGCTAATAAATTTGAATATGAAGACTACGATTTCACGCTCAACGGCCTTAGCGACATGCGGCTTCAGTTCAACCGCTCGCTGGCCGAGGACCGGCTGTTAATCAGCGCCGGCATCAATTTACCCACCGGCAAAAAGAAACTTAATCTGACCGAGGAATGGCTGGTTCAGGAATTTCTGTCGCAAAACTATCTTAATTTCCCGGTCCGCCGCCTGGGCGAGGGC
>CAZUAS010000153.1:0-5051 GCA_964618515.1 uncultured Ignavibacteriales bacterium
AGATGGAATCTCGTGACTGGAGTTCAGACGTGTGCTCTTCCGATCTTAATTATTGATGGTGGCGTCGCGGATAAACATGTCAGTAAAATAATCCCATTGGCCGCGGGATGAATACTCGGCGTAACCTTCGGAAAACCACAAAGGCATATCGAAAAGACGACGCTGGGAAAGAAGGGAAGTGAAAAGGTTGCCGTAGAGCATATCGAAGGTTACGGCATGGGTCAATTCGTGGTGCAGAACATGGCGGAAATCTTCATAGGAGCCATTGAACGGAGCGACAATCCGGTTTTTTGAAACAGTGGTAAACCCCCCCACACCTTCAGGCAGAAGGTCGGGAATTATATTGGTCTGCTGGAAATCGTTCTGGGAATTATACAGGAAGACAGGAACTCTTTTCTGAATCTTGTAGTTCAATTCAGAGGAAATAGCCACGTATGAGGATTCCATGACTTCAGCGGCGAATTTGGCAATCGGGTACGCTTCTTCATAAAAATGGATATCGAAATGGCGGGTCTGAATATAGTTCCAGTCGAAGTTTTTGTAACGTACTTTATTTTTTCCGAAATAAGTTTCCTGGGAAAAGGAGAGATTGCTATAAGCCAAGGTGAGGATTAAAGCCAGCAGGGCGATTTTTCTCATAAAATGTTATACCCTTCGATTTTTTTTAATACCTGTTTCAGGTTAAAAAAACCCCTACACTGTAAAAACAGTTTTGCCCCGGTTAAAGTTTAATTTTTTTTCAGACGGTTTTAACCGTTTATATCTTACTCCTGATTATATCGGCACCCAGAGAGGATAACTTTTCCTCCAGTTTATAATAAGCCCGGTCAATATGATAGACCCTTAAGATTTCGGATTTGCCCCGGGCCGCCAGGCAGGCCAGGGTAATCCCGGCTCCGGCCCTGATATCGGGGGCCATGACCTCGGCGCCGTTAAGTTCCTTGACGCCGGTAACGATTGCCTCGGAGCTGGAGACGGTTATATTGGCGCCCAGCCGTCGGAATTCCATCGTATGTGAAAACCGGTCAGGGTAAACGGTTTCCTTGATATGCGAAGTCCCCTGGGCGAGACAGGTAGCGGCCATAATGCTGGCTTGAAGGTCGGTGGGAAAACCGGGGTAGGGAAAGGTGGTTACGTTTATGGGTCGAAGTTTCTTGGGACCTTTGACAGTCAGACTTTTCTGGGTGGTTTTTATTTCACAGCCCATTTCCAGAAGTTTGTGGATGAGCATGGTCAGTTCATAAGGATGCATGTCTTTTATCTCAATTTTACCACCGGTTATGGCGGCACCGATCATATAAGTACCGGCGACCAGGCGGTCGGAACTGACGGTATATTCGACCGCTTTCAGTTTTTTAACCGGTTCAACGATAATGTTGGGCGTACCGGCACCGTATATTTTAGCCCCGGCTTTAATAAGAAACTTGGCCACATCGAGTATCTCCGGGTCACAACCGGCATTGGTAATCTGGGTTTTCCCCCGGGCGAAAACCGAACCGAACAGGAGGTTTTCCGTGCCGGTATGGGACGGACGGTCAAAATAGACCGAACTGCCGCTGAGCGGTTTACCTTTGGCGATGATATAACCGGCTTTCTCGGTGATTTTGGCGCCCAGGGTCTCAAAAGCCTTGATATGAAAATCAACCGGTCGCGCACCCAGCGAACACCCGCCAGGCAGGGATATTTTAGCTTCTCCCAGGCGCGCCAGAAGGGGTCCCAGAACAAGAAATGACGCCCGCATCTGCCGCATGAGTTCATACGGGGCGGTATTGTGAACGATGTTTTCGGCATTGATGACCATCACCTGGTTTTTGTCGTCATAAGTGACTCGGGCACCCAAGTATTCCAGCACTTTTTTGATGGTGAAAATATCCCTGAGCGGAGGGATATTTTTCAGGACCGTGTCGCCTTTGTCAATCAGCAGAGAACCCGCAATTATCGGCAGGGCGGCGTTCTTGGAGCCGTCAACCCGGATACTGCCTTTGAGAACCTTGCCCCCGTTTATCACGAACTTATCCATAACTATTCTTTCTAAACCTGATTTTACTTATGGTTCCTTTATTGAGGCCGTCTTTTTTTAAAACAGCGGTTATTCATGACAATTTGTTGATAACCAGTTTCAAAATAAAGTTAAAAATTATTTTCGTAAGGATAAATCTCGATTTAACGGAAAAAAAGGTATGGTTTCAGGAAGCTTTACTCGGTCTGGGTATCGGCCAGTTCTATCACCAGCTCGAAGGTATTGCGGACTCGGGTAAAAAAGTCAATGGCTTCCTTTTCATAGTAATTGGGACTGGTCCAGGGGAGGCGGCGGAATTCGCCCCGGGCGTAAATAAGGGCAATTTCCGCAAAGACGCCATTGGTCAGATAAAGGCGGTGATTATATTCGTGGTGCGAGGCAATTACCAGGTTGTCCGGCGTTAAAATGCCCGGGTCGATATTGACCGTTCTAAAAAGATAATCATCAACCCGGTCGGCGAAATTGGTCTCGATGCGGGCGCATAAGTTCTTTATCTGGGGAAGGTTGTCCCGGGCAACCAGTTGTTCGAATGAGAAAAAACGGCGGTACAGCGGGCTGCCCATTTCTTCGATGTACCGGCCTTCGTCGGTAAAAGGAATATCAACCGTCTCAAACTGGACGCGGCCGAACTGCCGTTCGATAATATCGAGAGCGTCCGCAAGGGCATCAAGGGATGAGTAAATGATTGATAATATCAGTCTTCCGGGCGGTACTTTTGTTATTCTGGCCATGAATTATAATGCGTCTTTTTTTTTAAAAAATTCAACAAAAAAGTAAGGAGAAAGAATTATTTATTCACGGGCAAACCGGTTGACTTGAATTTATACATCATACGTCCCCTTGCACCAGGCTATCATAGAACATGATACGAAGGATGAAACTTGTAACATGGTGGCATTTCTGATAATGGAAAAACGAAAGCAGTCTCTGTAATTCAATCATTAAGGCGTTATTGTTTTCAGCTTGACAGCACCATCTTTATATATTTTATTCTCTTAATTAGATAAACTGTTAATTATAAGGGAGTTTACATGTTAAAATTAATGAATCTTTTATTGTCAGTCATTCTGGCGCTCCTTCTTGTATCATGTGGCACCGACACAACATCCGAAAAGCAGGAGGACGCAACAACTGCAAAAGTAGAAGAGAAGCAGGATGCCTCAACATCGGATAAAGCAGTGGAGAAACAGGATGACAAACCGGCGGTAAAGACGGTGGAAAAGAAAATCACCTATGTAACAATTCCGGACAGTACGGCAATTACTGTCGTTCTCATCGATTCAATTGATACCGATGTTCATCTGACCGGTACGGAATTTCGCGCCAGACTATTACAGCCTATTATCGTTGACGGACATACTTTATTTGCTGGAGGGGCTGAAGTGAAAGGGGTACTAAATAAGGTTGTCGAATCCGGACATCTTAAAACTCCTGCCGAACTTAATTTCAGTCTGACCGCAATTCAGGACAAAAACGGACAATGGGTCGAAGTTGCTACCGACATGATTATTGAAAAAAAGGATTCTCATACAGCCAGAGAGGTTGCCATGATTGGTGGTGGGGCAATTATCGGGGGCATTATCGGCAAGGCCATCGATAAGAAAGGAAGTACCGAAATTGGTGCCGCCGCCGGTGCCGCTGTTGGTACAGGTGCCGCGGCCGCAACCGGCAAGCAGGATATCTTCCATGGGGCTGGTACGGAAATCACATTTTTTACGAGCCAGCCTTTAAAGATTGCTTTGGAATAGCAGAAGTAGCTGTAGAAACATCGTTCAAGTTCTGTCAGGTTCTTCTCGCCATAGGCGAGTGAGACCTGACAGTCTCCGCAGGTCGGGTTCTGAATCCGCCATGGGTGGATTAAAATCCCAACATCTTAATATATATTTTGTCGGATTTCTCGCTACGCTCTGCTTCATTCGAAACCCGACCTACCGTTACTGCTCCGGCCGGGCTGGGTCGCCCTAGTTATCTTGCTTAGCTTGCGTGTGCCTGTTACTTCTGTCTTCGCTAACATAGTGATCAAAGCGATCAAGGATAACTGACTGAATCGTGCGATGAACGAGGACGACCAGCACAAATACGACACCGACAGCAATCCACCAGACAGGCGCAGTTCCTGCCTTCAGAAGGCGCAAGCCAAAGATCGCAGCGACCAAGGCGAGGGCAGACGAAAGCGGCCCGGCAAAATAGCTGAACCAGTCTCGTGTGTGTATTACCGCTCTCTCCCAAGTCTGTTCTTCATCAGGTGAGCCCGCACTCTCGCGGATGAATCGTCCTGCCCTCTTAACGGAAAAATCCTCACCCAAAATGTAAAGGTCGAAAACGAAAGTAACGAGCGGAACGAGGTAGAGTAACTGCCCAGTGGCTATGGAATCCTTGCCTGCCAGTCCAACACCCAGCAATCCGGTAACGAACGCAAGCTTCGCGAGTACGTATTTGTGTCGCCTTGCTTGTGTGCTCTCAATCTCCCTGCGGAGATCTTGAATGAAATCGCCGTTGTCTCGCATAAAGAATCCTCGTTACAGCGTTGCGAATCACACGCGGCTACAAGCCATTGCGAGGAACGGCTTGTTGGCCAGCGTATCCCTATATATTGACGCTCCGTGTCCGAAAAGGCGTTTGCTGGTTGGGAGGCAGCCGAAGAATGATATGCTTCCTTAGTGCTCATCGGCGTTTGCTAAGCTCGATTTCCTCCACCTCAATCCCATACTTTTTCCGCAGGGCGCTGACTTCACCACGATACTTGTCCAGGACTTGCTTGCTGCTGTCTGCGTATGGTGGACTTCCCCTAAAAAAATGGACACATAGTTAAGATAGGGTTGCCGCCCGTTCGAAGTCAACTGGATTTTTGAAACCCAGACTCGAATGACGGCGTTCCCGGTTATAAAATATCTCAATATACTCAAATATTCTGGTTTTGACCTCCTCCTGCGTTTTAAGTTGTTCCCCATAAATTAGCCGGGTCGCCCACGGCTTGCCGTGGGCGACCCAAATAAATCATGCGGAAGACCACAAACAATGGAACAGTTCT
>CAZUAS010000154.1:0-5009 GCA_964618515.1 uncultured Ignavibacteriales bacterium
GGTGACTGGAGTTCAGACGTGTGCTCTTCCGATCTAAGAAAACCAAGTATCCAGAACATCCTCGTCCTGGACCAGGTTTTCCGGGTCGTAACCGGGGCATTGTTCGGCGGTGGGTCTCTGGGCGGAAATAAAAATAGTCCCGTCCTCGGCATACCAGGCGGGTATGCGATGTCCCCACCACAGCTGGCGGGAAATACACCAATCCCGGACATTTTCCAGCCAGTGCAGATAGGTTTTTGACCAGTAGTCGGGGTGGAAGCGAAGCTTACCGGTGTTGACCGCTTCGATAGCAGGTTTAGCCAGTTCTTCCATTTTTACAAACCATTGCGTGGAAAGATACGGCTCTACCACCTGATGACAGCGGTAACAGGTACCGGCGGATAGTTTATATTTTTCGGTTTTATCCAGGAGATTCTTTTTCTTAAGGTCTTCAACCAGTTGTTTTCGGGCTATATAACGGTCGAGACCTTTGTATTTGCCGGCATTTTCGTTAAGTGTGCCGTCGGTGTTCAAAATATTTATTTCCTTGAGGTCGTGCCGATGGCCGATTTCAAAGTCGTTCGGGTCATGAGCCGGGGTAACTTTAACCACCCCGGTGCCAAACTCCGGGTCCACGTAGCTGTCGGCAACAATGGGTATTTCTCTTTCCAGAATCGGCAGAATGATGGTTTTCCCGACATATTTTTTAAAGCGGGCATCTTTGGGATTGACCGCTAGGGCGGTATCACCCAGCATGGTTTCCGGACGGGTGGTAGCCACGGTCAGATATTCATCGGAACCCTTGACCTTGTATTTGATATACCACAGGGAACTGTCGAATTCCTGATGTTCCACTTCATCGTCGGATAGCGATGTCCGGCAGGAGGGACACCAGTTGACAATCCGGCTGCCGCGGTAAATCAAGCCCTTTTCATGGAGATGTTTGAAAACTTCGGCTACCGCGTTTGAAAGACCCTCATCGAGAGTGAAGCGTGTCCTGTCCCAGTCACAACTGCAACCGATTTTTTTAAGCTGGTTCAGGATGATGTCTTTATTGCGATACGCCCAGCTCCGGGTGCGTTCTAAAAATTTCTCCCGACCGATTTCCCGGCGGGTGGTACCTTCCTTGATAAGTTGTTTTTCCACTATAACCTGGGTGGCGATGCCGGCGTGGTCGGCTCCCGGGAGCCACTCGGTTTCAAAATTATCCATGCGGTGTTTTCGCACCAGGATATCCTGAATGGTATTATTCAGGGCGTGGCCGATATGCAATACGTCGGTAACATTGGGTGGCGGAATGACCACGGAATAAGCGGGTTTTTCTGAATTCTCGTTACCGTGAAAATAATTATTTGCCAGCCACATAGCATATAACCGGTCCTCAACTTCGACCGGATTATAAGCCGATGATTTCTGGTTTTTTTCTATGTTTTTATTGTCCATAACAACGTATTTAAGTATATTCAACAACCGTGAAACGGCTGGTTAACAATTTACCGAACCGAAATAATAGTTTTACCAACTCGTTTTGTCAAGGGGTATAAACTTATCCGATATCGGCGCTGAAAAAAAATAACCGAGGGTATTATCGGCATAAATGACGGAATTAAGAGCTAAAGTTTTAGACAAAAATTTTTCCCCCTTTGAGCGTATTATTTTGCTAATAGCTATTTTACGCTCCCCAGAAGGTTGTGCCTGGGACCGCAAACAGACGCATAAGTCGTTACTGCCTTATTTGATTGAAGAGGCTTATGAAGTCGTCGAAGTAATCGAGTCCGGGAAACTGGAGAATCTCAAGGAGGAACTTGGCGATTTGCTTTGCCAGGTGGTTTTTCATGCGCAACTGGCCCGGGAAAGAGGAGCCTTCGATATTAATGATGTTATCACTCTTTTAATCGAAAAACTGGTTGACCGCCATCCCCATGTTTTTGGCGAAAAAAAAGAACTGTCGCCGCAGCAGGTTCGCGACCAATGGGAATTGATTAAGACCCGAGCTGAGGATGAAAAAACGGTTTTATCGGGGTTGCCCAGGTCCATGCCCGCTTTAACCATGGCTTTTCGTCTGGGCGAGAAAGCGGGCGGCGTGGGTTTTGACTGGCATAATCCGTCGGAGGTGGTACAGAAAATCGAGGAAGAGCTGGAGGAACTTAAAAAAGAACTGGTTTCAGGGAAAAAAGATAATAAAGAATCATTGACAAACGAAATCGGCGACCTTTTATTTGCTACAGCTTCACTGGCCAGGAAACTTGAGATTGACCCCGAACTGGCTTTAAAAACCGCCCTGGATAAATTTAAAAGAAGGTTTGAAAAATTAGAAAAAAGGGTTGTAAAATCGGGACGGGGTTTTGATGACTATACTCTGGAGGAGCTGGAAAGTATCTGGCAGGAAGTAAAATTAAAAGCCTGAATTAATTAAAAAAGTAAATCACGCCTTTTTTTATTTGACTTAATCTGTTTGACGGCAATAATTTTATTGAATTTTTTGTTGTTTTAAAAAGGCTCGATTTTTACTTTTAGCTCCGAGGAGAGGTTTATCTGATATAAAAAAAATGATATAAAACAAGGAAGGAAACATGGTAATGGAGTTAAATACCGAAAAGGAGGGACGCCTATGATATTTTTCTAACGTTTTTTCAACATGTGTTTACCCGTATTGGTTGAAAAAAACATCTTCGAAAAAAACTTATTTAACAATAAAGTTGAGGTTTAGTTATGAAGAAAATCTTACTGTTGACAATTTTCACACTGCTTTTGATGCACTTTGGCGCCATGGCTACCGAAACGCGAGTACTGACCATGGGTGAAAATAACAACATCCTTCAGGATGACGCCAACATCTGGCTCTATCCGTCAAAGATCAACAGCTACCCAGACCTGGCTTTCGCAGAGATTTCCCATACCCGTTATCTGGTATCCAAAGGTCTTGATATCGATGGCTATATAAGCCCGGTTACCCGTTTCGGTATAAACTGGAAATTCGGCGGTGACAAACCCTGGGTGCTGGGAACATATTTCCATAACAATGACAGGTACGGTGAATTCCCCTATGACCAGTTAAGTATTATTCCAAGCTTCGATATTATGCCGTGGCATGGTCCCTACTGGGATGGTACCGATGTGCAAAGCTACTCCAATCGCCGGTTTGACCTTTTCTGGGGATACCTGTTCGGTGAGAATCAGTTCGGTTTGCGCTTCGGATATGTTCATTCGTCAAATAAGGATGATGAAGAGGACGATATGGACGAACGGGGTTCCAGCAAGTATGATTTCAACCTGGGTCTGACCATGATGGAAGGTAAACTGGATATTGCCGCCGGTATTGAATTGTTCACTTTCACTTACAAAGAAACTTACAACAAAGGAACGGTAGCGGAACCTGATTATACGACCATTGATTATTACAAGCCTGAAGGTAACAGCACCCTATTTGCCCGTCTGCGGTATTTCTACGAATACAACCCGACCTATACGTTCGTGCCGCATGCCGAAGTCAAGTTCGGCAAGTTTGAATGGGGACAATATGACTGGGTTACGGCCAACCTGGATGATACCCTTGATTATTCGGAAAAATATAACTATACCACTTTTGACCTCGGTATCGGTATGCATTATGTACCCACCAACAATGTACTGGGGGTAATAGATTTCGGTTTCAAGTATGTAAAGCTGAAACGGGAAATTACCTCTGATGTTTATGATAATGTTCTGGACTCGGTTGTTTACAGAACTGATGAGTACAAATATTCGTACATGGTACTGCCTTATTTCAAACTTGGCATGGAAGCCGATATTTTCAAGTGGCTGGATGTACGTTTCGGTGCCACCTCCTACTGGACTAAATATACAAATGAGATTGACGACTTTGTCAGCGATACTTTGACATATAACTCCAAGTATAACGAGAAATATCCGTTCAATAATACGTACCTTGGCCTGGGCTTCAATTTCAACCGCCTGCATGTCGATTGCTATGTTGACCCGGAACTGTTCATGGACGGATTTTATTTCATAAGCGGCGTCGATTCCAAGCAGCGCGGAATGAACTTCCAGATTTCCGCCCTGTATGAAATGTTTTAACGGGTATCGATAGAAAGATTGTGAGGTTTAGATTATGAAGAAAACATTACTAATAACATTTCTGATGTTAATCTTGATGAGCCTTGGTTCCTTCGCCACCGATACCCGGGTACTAACCATGGGTGAAAACGGTATGATTCTGAAGGACGATGCCAATATCTGGCTCTTTCCGTCCCAGATAAACTACTATCCCAACCTCCTGACGGCGGAAATATCCTACGTTGACGAGTATTATTACTACGTCAAAGACAACGGTTACGACTACGCCCAGGATGCCATTACCCGTCTGGGTATAAACTGGAAATTCGGCGGTGATAATCCCTGGGTGCTGGGAACTTATTTCCATAACAACGCCGAAAATTATGATTTCATGCTCGACCAGGCGGATATTTTACCTTCCACGAGCATTATGCCCTGGCATGGTCCCTACTGGTATGATTATGATTTGAGCTACTCCAACAAGCGCTTCGACCTGTTCTGGGGGAAGATGCTGGGTGAGAATGCCTTCGGCGTCCATTTCGGGATGATTCATTCCTCCAATAAAAATGAAACGCCGAATGACCGCGGTGAAAGAGGTTTCGGCAAGTATGATTTCCACGTGGGTACAACCATGATGGAAGGCAAACTGGACCTGGCGGCGGGTATTGAATTGTTCTCCTATACCTACAAGAACACTTACCTGTCACCGGATACCGGCAATTATGAATATTACAAACCTCAGGGCAACAGTACTATTTTTGTCCGCGGTCGTTATTTCCATGAATACAGCCCGGTTTATACCTTTGTCCCCCACGCTGAATTCCGCATCGGCAAATATGAATACGACCGGAATGACTGGGTTGCCGCTGATACCGCCACTGAACTGATTTACTCCAGGAAATACAATGCGACCCTGTTTGACCTGGGTATCGGTATGCACTATACCCCAGCCACTAAAGTTCTGGCGGTAATCG
>CAZUAS010000155.1:0-4908 GCA_964618515.1 uncultured Ignavibacteriales bacterium
CTTTTTGCGCTGGTGGACTGTAATAATTTCTATGTTTCCTGCGAGCGGGTATTCAACCCCAAACTGGAAAACGTCCCGGTGATGGTATTGTCCAACAACGACGGCTGTATTGTCGCCCGCTCCAACGAGGTCAAGGCGCTCGGGGTGCCGATGGGCGGACCGTTTTTCAAGTCGAAAGAGATTGTCGAAAAAAACAACGTCCGCGTCTTTTCCTCCAACTACACTCTCTACGGCGATATGTCGGCGCGGGTGTTCGCCACCCTGTCACAGTTTACCCCGGAGATTGAGATTTATTCCATCGACGAGGCGTTTTTAAATCTCTCCGGGTTCGACCGGCACTGTTCGCTGACCGAGTATGGCCGCCGGATACGCCGGACTGTCAAACAATGGACGGGTATCCCGGTCTCGGTGGGGATTGCCGAGACAAAAGTACTGGCCAAAATCGCCAACCGGCTGGCCAAGCGTTCGCCCCGGGCCAACGGCGTTCTGGATTTAACCCGGCCCGGTTACCGTGAGAAAGCGCTCGAAAAAACCAATGTTTGGGATATCTGGGGGATTGGCCGCCGCCATGGCCAGCGGCTGATCGATAAGGGTATTATCACTGCCCGGCAGCTTCGGGATATCGACGACAACGCCATCCGCAAACAGATGGGGGTGGTGGGAGTACGGCTGGTGTATGAACTTCGGGGTATCACCTGCCTGCCTTTGGAGCTTTGCCCGCCGCCGAAAAAAGGGATTACCTCGTCGCGTTCGTTCGGCCGGGCTATCACCGACAAGCGGGAAATAAAGGAAGCGATTGCGGCATATATCGCCACTGCCGCGGTGAAACTTCGCAAACAGCACTCCTCGACCAAGTACCTGACCGTGTTTTTGATGACCAACCGTTTTCGCGACGATGAACCGCAGTACCACAACGCCGCCACGGTCGAGTTGCCGGTGGCCTCCGACAACACCGAGGAACTCATGCACTATGCCGAACAGGTGGTGGACCGGCTGTTTCGGGAGGGTTACCGGTACAAAAAGGCGGGAGTGATGATGACCGGCCTGGTGCCGACCAGTCAAGTCCAGACGGATATATTCGACGGCGCCGACCGAAATCATGACAGCAAGGTTATGCAGGCTCTGGATTTGGTCAATTCGCAGATAAAAAAAGGCGCTTTACAGATTGCCGCCCAGGGACGTACTCAGCCCTGGCGGATGAAATGCGAAAAACGCACCCCCAACTACACCACCAGCTGGAAAGAACTGGTGACAGTGAGGGCGTAATTTCCCCGGGGGACAGTTACTATATAAAAAAACTGCCGGTCAAGGTCACTCAATCGGCAGTTCTAAAAGAGAAGTTGTTGGGCTTTAAACTCACCTCTTTAGTCATCTTATAAACGAACGTAAAGCCGATTTGTTTAAAAAAATAATCCTGTCTCCTTTTAATATTTTAAATAAAGTAAAGCCGGGCTTTTTTTGTTATATAAATTATAAGCTGATCCAGCAGCCACCATTGTCGGCTCACCGTCAGCTTTCAATAATAAACGCTTGTTTTTAGGGGAAAATTATACCTACCATGAAATTAGAATGAATGGTAATTTAAAAAGAAAATAGAATCATGGATTTTTACACCGAAATAAAAAGACGGCTCAAATCGGATAAAATTCATCCTTGTTTGTTAATGAGTATTTTATTATAAAGAGCTAAAATTCTGAAAGTCCTCTGACCTTGTAAGTTGTATATTATGTTGTCGGACAACGGAAAAATAGTTGTTGGAGTAGCTTCTTCCGGGTAAGGTGAATGAAGTTTCAGGTCGAAAAATATTATTATAAGTGAGAATAAAAAAAGCAGTTGAGTTTTTTGAAAGAAGATACGTTTTTATATTATTTCTTAACCTAAAATTAACGCCAGGGGTACTACAAGAGAGGTTTAGATTTTGGCAGCTGAAGAAAAATACGATTTTCTGGTTTCAACGATAGTTCCAGCCCTGAACGAGGAGGGCAACATTGATGAGTTTTGTCGCTTGTACGCCGAGATGCTTGAGAAAGCCGCTTTTGAAAGTGAGTTGATTTTTATAGATGACGGTTCTACCGATGGTACCCTGGCAAAAATTGCAGAAAATGCCCGTAAGTATGATTTTATTCGTTTCGCCAGCCATCAGCGTCGACGTGGCTTAACCGACGCTCTGCACACCGGATTCAGCATTGCCCGGGGCAAAGTATATGTTTTCTACCCCGCCGACCTTCAGTACCTCCCCGAAAACATTCCCGACCTGGTAAAACCCATCGCCCGGGGAGCCGATATCTGTACCGGCTGGAAACAGGGGAAATATAACAAGCGTTTTGTATCTTCGATTTATAACTGGTTTTCCCGTAAAATTTTCAATTTGAAAGTACATGACCTGAATTCGGTCAAAGCCTTTCGCCGTGAGGTGGTGGAAAATATTTTTCTGCGGCAGGACTGGCATCGTTATCTGGTGGTTCTGGCGGCTAATGAAGGCTTTAAAGTCGAAGAAGAGAAGGTGCCGCTTTATCCTCGTAAATGGGGCCGGACCAAGTTTTCAATCTGGCGTATTCCGGTCGGGGTTCTGGATATGCTGGCTGTTAAGTTTCAAATAACTTTTCTTCGCAAACCGCTGTTATTTTTCGGCGGCTGCGGCGTGGTGGTCTTTATTCTGGGTATCCTGGTCGGCTTGTACGCCATCTACCTTCGTTATTTTCTCGAGCAGGGTAACCGTACCCTTTTGTATCTGGTGATCCTTCTCATGGGTTTGGGGATGGGCCTTTTTATCATGGGCTTTATGTCGGAGGGATTAACCGCTCTCAAAGAAGAAATCGGCGATTTACGCAGAAAAAATAAAGCCATCATGGATAAACTTGATGACAGGAAAATCGATTAGCCGGCAGACGGTGTTCGATGAATATGCCGATTTCAGAACTTACCCGAAAAACCAGACCACGGGATATTAGAACTTTTTTCCCGGACCGGAATAGCCCGTCATGAGCCATAAAAAACAAGTCGTCCTGCTTATAAAAATAATCCTGACACTGGTAATTTTATATTTTCTCGCCCGCCGGGTGGAAAAAAACTGGGTAGAGATAAAAGATTATGACTGGCAGTTTAATATCGGCTATCTGGTTATTTCGATAATTTGCGGCCTTCTGGCTTTCCTAATGTTTACTCTTTCCTGGCGGGGTATAATAGGCAGTTTCGGTTACCGGGTGAAAGTTGCGGAGGCTTTCAAAATCATGTATTTGTCGAACCTTGGACATTATATCCCCGGAAAAATCTGGCAACTGTTCGGTATCTTATACCTGACCCGGGAAAAAGGGATACCGACCGAGCCGGCAGTAACTTCCTTTGTAATTTTCCAGTTGTTCACCATTCCGGCGTCGCTTTTGTTGTTTGTGTTGTCCTCGCAGTGGGATTCAAGAATCCTTATCGACCAGGTGCGTCTGCTGGGTCCTTATTCGGCGGTATTATTATCTTTTGGTATGCTGGTTTTCTGTGCGGTTCTGGTTTTCTGGATGTCGCCGATTTTAAAGATTGTTAATTTTATTCTGGCAAAGTTTTCCCGTCCCCCGCTGACTTTTCATCTCGATAAAAAGGTTGCTCTGATGATATTTCTCGGTTATTTTTTCAGTTGGGTTCTTTATGGCTGTGCCTTCTGGTTTTTTATATCGGCGGTATCCGAAGCTTACCCGGTCGGTCTTATTGCCGCGATGGGAATTTTTGCCTTGTCATATCAGGTTGGCTATTTGGTCTTATTTGCCCCGGGCGGGTTCGGTCCCCGGGAGGTAATCATGGGCGCTTTACTGGCACCGTTTTTAGGCCCGGTGGCAGCGATGGTGGCTATCCTGGCCAGGCTGTGGACGATAGTAATCGAAGCCAGCGCGGCCGTTATCTCTTTTTTCATCAAGATTAATAACAATTCTTAGGGGATAATTTTGGTAAAGAAAAAAAATGTAAAAGTGAGTGAATCCCGAGCCGGTATGGGGAAAAAAGGAAAATTCGACCCGGAGAATTCAAAATGGTTTGTGCCACTGGCGTTTCTGGTTATCTTTCTGGCTCTGGTTGTTCTCTTCAGTGAATTTTTATTTTCCGACAAAATGCTACGCGGTTCCGACATGATTCAGGCCGGTATCTATCACCGGGCTTTCTATGTCAACTATTTTCTGGAACACGGGAAGGTTCCGCAGTGGGACCCGCACGCTTTCGGCGGTATGCCTTTCGTGGAGGCTTTTCACGGGGATATTTTTTATCCTTTTTCGATTTTGAAATTTTTCGGGTCCATCTTTCGCATGCTGGGCATGGTTCAGGTTCTGCATATTTTTCTGGCCGGTCTCTTCATGTATTTCTGTGCCCGGCAGTTTAAACTGTCGAAAGTGGCTTCGCTTTTTTCGGCGGTTTGTTATATGTTCGCCCCTTACCTGGTTTCTTATGTCGCCCCCGGGCATGACGGCAAAATTTTCGTCACCACCCTGTTTCCCCTGGTGATTCTTTTTCTCGAACGGGGTTTTCAGAAACAGCCGTTTTTGAATTTTTCCCTTTTGGGACTTGTTATTGGTGTTATCATTTTATCGCCTCACCCGCAATTGTCTTATTTCATGTTATGGGTGGTGGCTTTTTATTCCCTGTTCAAACTGCTCCGTCTGTATTTTGAAAAGAGAGGGCTGGGACCCTTGATTCGCCCCAGTCTCCTGGTGGCTTATGCCGTGGTGCTCGGTTTGTTGCTTTCGGCTATTCAGTTTTATCCCGGTTATTACTATACCACCCATTTTTCACCCCGTGCCGACGTTAAAAAAGGCTGGGACTGGGCGACGTCCTGGTCGTTGCACGAAGAAGATGTCTTCTCCATACTGATTCCGGAGTTTGCGGGTGTTTCCACCCAGGAAGCCGAAACCTATTACTGGGGCAAGAACGCTT
>CAZUAS010000156.1:0-1301 GCA_964618515.1 uncultured Ignavibacteriales bacterium
GAATAAGGTTAAAAGATTAAAAAAACCCGCCTCAAAGGCGGGTTTTTTTGTTTATTTTTAACGGCTTAAGTT
This sequence comes from uncultured Ignavibacteriales bacterium, assembly GCA_964618515.1. Lineage (GTDB taxonomy): Bacteria > Zixibacteria > MSB-5A5 > GN15 > FEB-12 > JAFGNW01. Next base: position 73 of record CAZUAS010000156.1, read on the forward strand.
ATTAAATGAAATCATGTCGAAAATAAAATTACTGGTTGTTGACGACGAACCGGAACAAAGGGAACTTCTGGCAGGTTACCTGGAAAACAAAAATTTCCAGGTGGTCGCTGTCGGCAGTGCTGAAAAGGCTCTTGAAACCTATCATCACTTTTTTTCACCGCTGGCCTTGGTGGATTTGAAAATGCCCGGCATGAACGGTCTGGAACTTCTGACCCGGTTGAAAGAAATTAATCCTTTTATTCAGGTAATCGTCCTGACTGCTTTCGGTTCGGTGGAATCGGCGGTAGCCGCCATGAAAGCAGGAGCTTATGATTATCTGACCAAACCGGTCGAGGACCTTGACGAGTTGCTTTTGAAACTGGAAAAAGCCGCGGCGGCAAACCGTCTGGTGGTGGATAACAAGGTTATGAGTGAACGACTCGCGGAAATCTTTCCCGAGTCGGAAATTATCGGTGATTCACCGGCTATCAGGGAAGTTAAAAGGCTCATCGGTCTGGTAGCTTCCAAAGAAGCCACGGTCCTTATTACCGGTCCCTCCGGCACCGGCAAAGAACTTGTGGCCCGAGCCATTCATGCCAACTCCGCCCGGGCGGAAAAAAGACTGGTGGCGATTAATTGTGCCGCCTTCCCTGAAAATCTCCTCGAATCGGAACTTTTCGGTTATGAAAAAGGTGCTTTTACCGGTGCTGATAAAGCCAAACAGGGTCGCTTTGAATTAGCCGATGGCGGGACGCTTTTCCTGGATGAAATAGGGGAGATGCCCATGACGATGCAGGTCAAACTCCTGCGCGTTTTGGAAGAAAGAAAAATCGAACGTTTGGGCTCAATAAATGAGATTAAACTGGATATCCGTATTATCGCCGCTACCAACCGCGATCTGGAAAAAATGATAAAGGAAAATAAATTCCGCGAAGATTTGTACTACCGTCTCAATGTAATCAAAGTGCACTTGCCACCTCTGGCGGACAGAACCGGCGATATCTTGCTTCTGGCCAAAACTTTCATTGATAAATACGCCAAGAAAATCGGGAAACCGGTCATAGGTATAGACCAGGAAGCGGCGGCGGTTTTAATGAATTATTCCTGGCCCGGAAATGTCCGTGAACTTGAAAATATTATTGAGCGGGCCATTGTCCTGTCGAACTCCGAGTTCATTACGCTCGCCGACCTGTCCGGGCTTGGGGGAGGTAGAGAAATTTCTATCTCCGGGGAAATAAAACCCCTCGACC
>CAZUAS010000156.1:1311-4840 GCA_964618515.1 uncultured Ignavibacteriales bacterium
GTCATGTCTTGACCTTTTGAATTGGAATATTGGCCTTACAGCTGATAAACTGGGTATCCACCGCAATACCCTTCGAGCAAAAATTAAAGAGTACAACCTGACTCAGAAATAGCCGTAATTCAACATTTTTTGTGCTTCCTCACAGACTGATGCACAATAATTGTGCGGTACACCCTGTTATAAAGTCATAAGATTATTACTAAGTCATTCACAAATAATAAGTTATAAATTTCGGCACGATTCTTGATTCTATTATTATTAGAAAAACGAAGTTTTACAGGAGATTTGAAATGAAAAAGGCACTTTTATTAATTCTCATTACTCTGGCGGCATTTATTTTTAGCGGTTGTGATGACGACTGCGATAATATTCTCTTCTATCAGGATACTGTACCTACTGCCCCGCAGGGAGTGATTTCAATCACCGGTGACAGTACTGTTTATATTTACTGGAATGGTCTTTATGAACAGGATGTTTATCAATATATCGTATATCGTTCTTTTGACCCTATTTATGATTATGATGATATCGGCTATGTCGATCCTTACCCCAGACCTTCGGACAACATTTACAGTTACACTGATAATACCGTTGCGAACGGAATAACATATTATTATGCCGTGCGGGCAATTGACAGCGCCGGCCAGGCTTCGGAATTATCTTGGGAAACCGTCCAGGATACACCCCGTCCCGATGGTGAGATTACCCTGTATCCCAACAGTCTTTCCCGTGACCATTCGGGTTTTAATTTTTCACTGCCGGCAAGAGTGGCTGATACCAGTTCCATAGCCGACGTTTACATGGACAGTGTCGGCGGTGTCTTTTACCTTAATGCCGGCAACTATGATTATATATATGGGAAGATTCAGGATGTCGGCAATACTTTTTACTTCAATCAATTCATTGGTTATGCCCCTACCGAGGGCTGGTCGGAGCTTGGTTATGTGGAGCTTATCGAGGGACATTCTTATGTTATTTTTACCTATGACTATCATTATGCCCTGATGAGCGTAAAGAGCATCAATCCCTCCGGATCGGTTACTTTTGACTGGGCATATCAGACTGACGCTGATAATCCGGAATTGTCACCGTCCCCTGATGGTGAGGACGGCAGGATTTCTAGACCCTTAAAGAAAGCTGTTTCCATAAACAGATAGAAAGGTGGACGATATGTTTAGCAAATTTTACAAAAGAACAGTCTTGATAACTATAATGGTTATCATGGGGATGCTATCGGCATCAGCCCAGGACAACATAACTCGTGATTACGATAACAATAACGATTACAGCGAACGGACCCGGATTGACCGTTATCTCGATATCGAGCTGTGGACCAATCATTCCGACGACGAATTTTACGAAGGCGATAATATTATCATCTATTACCGGGCTAATCGTGATGCCTTCATCGCCATTTATACGGTGGACACCCGTGGTCGGGTTAACCTGCTTTTTCCCACCAGTCCGGCGGATGATAATTTCATTCGAGGCGGAGCGACCTACAGCCTGCCCGGGAGCGGAGATAATTTTAACCTTGAGGTGAACGGCCCCGAGGGCGTGGAAAATATCCAGATTATCGCATCCCGCGATAAGTTCCCCATTCCGGACTGGTACAGCCATAGCGGTATCGTATGCGACTGGGATGACCGCTATGATTTTATGGATTATCTTAACGAGCGTTATTTTGTTCGTTATGACGGTCAGCGTTTCGCCTATGACCGGGTGGCGATAATCGTTGATAGATGGGAGCCGGATTATTATCGGCCTGTTTACTGGCCTGATTATCCGACCTGGTCGGTTTACGGCAACGTCTATATCGATTACCCCTGGGGCGGGACGGTCTATATTAATGGTATCTACTGGGGTTGTGCGCCGTTGTACATCCCGCGCCTTCTGGTCGGCTGGCATACCATCACCATCTATGACCCCTGGGGTTATTGCTGGGAGTCGGATTTCCATGTAAGCCGCTACAACACGGTGATTTTTGACCGTACCATCGTTGCGACCAAAGCCCATGTGATATCCAGATACAGCAGCAGTAAAATTGGTTACCGGGATCCGGTTTCCCATGGTTATCCCGACTTCAAGCAGCATGTTATCGCCTCAAATAAGACGACGGTGAAAAATAACGTCACCGCCGGCAGTAATATGAAATCGGTGGATAAGCAGATCGCCTCGGAGGACAGCGATATCACTTTGAAAAAGAATTACGTCCGCGGTTCAGCCCGACTGGTAAAAAGCGACCGTGGTTATGAAACCGATAACTCTTATATTGATGTTCAGAAACAAAGTCAGAAGACTAAACGTACGACGGTTAATGAATATAAAAGCTCGGGTGTTTCCCAGGGCAGTACCGCCAAAAGCGATAAGTCGAGTCTTTCAGGGAAAAGCCGTTCCACGAATTCGTCCGATAACAGTATTGAATCCCGGCAGAGTAAAAGCAGCGACAATAGTGAATACTATCGCAAAAAAACCGTAACGACACAGAAAAAGACCGAGCGCTCGACAACCTCCGATCAGCTGAAACAAAACCGACAGGAAGGATCAGACCAACCGGCCCGGTCACAGGATAAAGTCGAGCGGTCGAAAATTGAAAAATCATCCGGAAATACTCCGAAATCGGATAAATCAACCGGTACTGTAAAGCGGAGCAGTCCTAAGAAAACAGCAAGCTCCTCCTCGACAGTAGGTAATTCTGCTCCGAAAAGTGCGCCTTCAAAAAGTCCTTCGTCCGGTTCGGTGAAAACCTCCAGATCTGACGCTTCATCAGGAGGAAAACAAAAACGGTAACAAACCTGGTTTAAGAATGTTATCATTAACCTGGTATTAAGGGAGATAGATATGAAAAAATACTTAGCTTTTATAGTCTGTGCGATATTTCTGATAAGTTCAAGCGGGCCGCTCTGGGCTGTCGAGAAAAAGGACAAGAAAAAAACCGAAGAAAAAGAGCAGCTGAAGGACAAGGAACCGGCTAAAAAGAAAGTAACGGAAAAGGAAGTTCAGAAAAAAGATGCACCCAAGAAATATGATACTTTTATTGATGCTAACAATAACGGGATTGATGACCGTAAAGAGAATTTGAAAAAGAAAACCACCGAGAAAAAAGCAGAAGTTGAAAAAGACGAGAAGAAGTAAACTTTTATTAATACGGGTTATAAACCGTCGCTATCATTCAAAGACAGCGGCGGTTTTTTTGTGATTAAAGGAATTTAAGGGAACAAATATGCTTGACTAAGTATATTAATAATATTATTATTATTACTCTGTCATTGTGACTGCCAATATGGCAGTCTGAATTAAGGATTAAATTGAAATGGCTTTTGAGAATCTTTCTGAACGAGAGAAGAAAATTCTTTATAACCTGATTGATTATTACATCCGGTCGGCTGATCCGGTTGGTTCAAGGGTAATCGCCAATAAGTTCAAAATGGGGATTTCCTCGGCTACGGTTCGAAATACCCTTCAGGATCTCGAAGAGCTTGGTCTGGTCGAACAACCAGATCGGAAGAGCGTCGTGTAGGGAAAGAGT
>CAZUAS010000157.1:0-4819 GCA_964618515.1 uncultured Ignavibacteriales bacterium
TTCAACAACGGAAATGACCGCCGGTTTGGTTATCGGGTTATAAGTGCCGATATTTTCAAGAAACCGACCGTCGCGGGCACGTCGTGAATCAGCTGCCACAATCCGATAGAAGGGTCGCTTCTTTGCTCCCATTCGTCGTAATCTGATATGAACTGCCAAGAGAAGAATCCTCCATTCTCACGGGTCCTAAAAAGGCATCAGCCCTTTGGGTAAGCCCATGAATTTCTTTTTACTCATATTACTGAACATTTTTTGCATCGTAAAAAACTGCTTTAAAAGCTGGTTAACCGCCTGGACGGAGTTGCCCGAACCGGCGGCGATTCTTTTTTTGCGGGAACCGTCGATAAGCGTGGGATTACGTCTTTCCTGAACGGTCATCGATTTGATTATGGCCGTCATACGTTCAATCTGCCGTTCATCGAATTTGATGCCCTTAAGAGCCTTACCCATACCCGGTATCATCCCCATAAGCGATTCCAGTGGTCCCATTTTTTTCAGCTGGTTGGCCTGGTCAAGGAAATCCTCGAAATCGAATTGCGCCTTGAGAATTTTTTCCTGCAATTTCTCGGCTTTTTCCATATCGATTGTTTCTTGCGCCTTTTCCACCAGGGTAACGACATCGCCCATTCCCAGTATCCGCGAGGCCAGGCGGTCGGGATGGAAAGGTTCCAGGTCCGATAATTTTTCACCTACCGAAGCCAGTTTGATAGGGCAACCGGTAACTTTGCGAATCGAAAGGGCCGCTCCACCACGGGCGTCACCATCGAGTTTGGTCAAAGCCACCCCGCTGATTTTAAGCCGGCGGTTGAATTCTTCGGCGACATTAACGGCATCCTGACCGGTCATGCTGTCGGCTACCAGGAGCAGTTCATCGGGCTTGATGAGCGCCTGAATCTGTTCCAGCTCCTGCATCATGGCATCGTCAATATGCAGGCGCCCGGCGGTGTCAAGAATTACCAGGTCAAAGAAATTTTTACCGGCATAACCAATGGCCTGTTTGCATATTTCCGGCGGTTTTTTGTTTTCCAAACTGAAAACCTCGACATCGATCTCCCTCCCGAGTACCTGCAACTGGTGTATGGCGGCCGGTCGGTAAATATCGGCAGCGACCAGCAAGGTTTTTTTGTTTTTACGTTTGGTCATGAGAGCGATTTTACCGCAAAGAGTGGTCTTACCGGAACCCTGCAAACCGCAAATCATGTAAACCGTCGGGGTTTTATCCACCGGCGCCAGTAGTTCGGTTTTTCCGCCCAGCAACGCCACCAGTTCATCATGAACGATTTTAACAATCATCTGGCCGGGTTCAATCGACTGCAGAACCTCGGTGCCGACCGCTTTATCCTGTACGGCTTTGACAAAATCACGGGCCACTTTGTAATTGACATCCGCTTCGAGCAAGGCCTGACGGACTTCCCGTAAAGAATCCTGAATATTCTTCTCGGTGAGTTTGCCAGCGCCGCGGAGTTTCTTTAAAACCGCTTCCAGTTTGTCGGATAAAAGACCAAACATAATTTTATTTCATTCCATTTATCATATATGCCCAAAAGGACATACTTATATCGTTGGGAAACATCTAAAATGTCTTCCAGAACCAAACAATATACGATATCCACATTAATTGGCAAGGGGTTTATAGGTTGGCAAAAAGAAATACCGCCCCGGGGTTTTATTATATTTTATTGTTCGGCAACAAGTTATAAAAATACCAATTTTTTTTAATCTTTTTTGAGGTATTTTTTCAACCATTGCCGGCGGTGATGGTCAATTTCCCGGTAGGTGCCGTCTTTCAAAGCCCCGTGCGTACCTTCCTTTAAAATAACAAACTTATGAGGGATATTGAGTTTTTTTAATTTTTCTACCAGTAATTCGGATTGTTCCACCGGCACCACCGTATCTTTTAAGCCGTGTAAAATCAACAGGGGTACATGGAGCGGTAATTTTTCGGCAAAATGAACCGCCGAGCGTCGGTCAAGTTCTGCCCGGCGGTCCTCACGGCATAAATTTTTAAAAAGTTTATTGAGATATTTTCTGAAATCTTCTTTTTGTTCGCATAGAAGGTTCACGTCGGTAATACCGGCATGGACAATAGCACATTTGAACCTGGCATAACGGGTGAGAGCCAGGTAAGTCGTCATACCCCCGCGGCTGGCGCCTTCAATGGCGACCAGATCGGTATCGGCTTCAGGAATATTGCGGGAGGTTTCAATAAGGTTAAGAGAGTCGCTGACGTCGTCACCACCCCAGGTCTCGGTTCCCTCACTGCCCCTGTTACCGCGATACTGGGTGGCCAGAACGACATAGCCCCATGCCGCAGTTGATGCTAAAATGAGATAAGCGGTAAGGTCATCCAGGGCACCTTTGTCGCCGGAACCGCCCCGGTTCCAGATAAGAACCGGGTAAATACCTTTTTCCCGGGGGCGGGCGCAATAACCGTTGATGCGTAAACCGTCGGAAAGGTAGGTTATCCTTTCCACTATCGTCTCGGTAATTACTTCCTCGTTATAAAGACGCTTCACCGTGGCTTTCGAAGGTTGGTTCAGTTCTACTTTTTCCCGGTGAATAATGATACCGTCGGTAGGATTTGTCATAGCTTTTAAGTAGTTTACTATTTGGGCTGGATAGTACTTACGACCAGGTCAATTTCGGTGCCGTTGTCAAGTTCGGTGCCGACCGGTTCCGATTGCTCCAGGACGGTTTCGGGCAGATAGTTTTCATCGGTGCGGTAAGTAATCACGCCCACTTTGAGATATTTATCCATGATTAATTTGGTGGCTTCCGAAAGCGGCAGCCCGATTACTTTGGGCATGTAAGTGAAATTGGAAGCCCGGCCCTTGTTAACCATCAGGTTGACCGATGAACCCAGAGGGATTTCAGCGCCTGCTTCCGGGTATGAGAACACGACCACTTTTTCAGGTATGGTGTCGGAGAAAGCCCAGTCGATTTTCCCGAGATTGAGACCGGCGGTTTCCAGGTCAAGCATCGCCTGCCTTACGGATTTACCCGCAACATCGGGAATAGGCACCATTTTTTTGCCCAGAGACACGACGAATTTGATAAGCCGCCCGGCCTTGACCTTGGTGGTCGGAACTGGAAACTGATTAAGAATAACACCTTGCTCTTTGCCGGGAGAATATTCTTCGGAAGCAATCTCATATTTCAAACCCAGCTGGGTAAGCGATACCTGAACCTCGACCAGACGCTGACCGATAAAATCAGGCAGGGTGAATTCACTGCCGTGACGGGTTATGAGAGGCATTACAATCTGGTCGGTTATGATAATCAGAAGGATAATTATAACCAGTGGCAGAACGGCATATAAGCCGATTTTCCTCTGCCAGGTGCCGTGGGGAAGAAGTTTCGATAGGAAACCGGTTTGTTTTCGCGGCGTCTGCTGAAATCTTGAGGCGTGTATCTGGTTCATACTGACATTTTTTCTATAAGTCGCTTATCTTTTTACCGCTTCAGACCTGATAAGTTTAATAGAATTTATCAGGTTTTAAAAAGTTTTTATTTTTTAAAAGAAAATCAAGATTAAAATGCCGTCAGTTTTCGAGTTTACGTTTCATCCGGGCGCAAAAAGAACCGTCAAGTTGCGGGAAATCCGGGTAGGTTTTAATATAACCGCGTTCGTTGACAAGTTCGCTGTGGAAAAACTGGGCAGCGGATTCAATATCAAAATTGCGATTACGCAGAAGAAATTCTTCGATAATCTGGTCGTTTTCCTTACGCATTATAGTGCAGGTGGAATAAACAAGCACACCGCCGGGTTTAACCAGCCGGGCCGCCCGGTCGAGCATTTTACCTTGAATTTTTACCAGATTGATGATATCCTGGGGTTCTTTTTTCCAGCGAAGGTCGGCTCTTTTTCCCGCTGTTCCCCAGCCGGAACAAGGGGGGTCAAGAAGAACCCGGTCGAAAGGGCCGCCTTTGAATTCGGCCATATCGCAGAACACCGGGGCAATAATTTTAATCCCTTGAGCCTGGGCATTTTCCGCCAGGATTTCCAGCCTTTTGTGGGATTTGTCCAGAGCCGTTACCCGGCCCTTGTTACGCATGCGAATAGCCATGTAGGTAGCCTTACCACCGGGAGCGGCGGTCAGGTCGATGACGTTGTCGCCCGGTTTTGGATTTAACAATCTGACGGGTATTCCGGCCGATTCGTCCTGAACGAATACTTTCCCTGATTTTAAAAGCAGGTCTTCAAGGGGTAAGCCGCTTCCGTTAATGTGAATGAATTCCGGCAGGTAGCGGCCGAAGGAGAATTCAATTTTATTTTCCTGTAAAATATGTGCGACCTCATCCGGTTTAGTCTTAAGGAAATTAACCCGATAGGTCACGTGGGGTGGTTTGTTGTAGGCATCCAGAAGCTTCTCGGCTTTTTCCGTGCCGAATTCCTGCACGCAGTATTTGACGAAGTAATCCGGGTAGCTGTAAAAGTCGGCCAGATATTTAACCGGGTCGTTATCAGGGGAAACGAAAACGACTTTTTGGGGTTCTCTAAGGCGGGAGCGGAGAACGGCGTTGATCATGCCGGCGTGGGATTTTTCGGTAAAGTGACGAGCCAGGTTTACGGATTCGGAAACCGCCGCCGCCGCCGGCACTCGGGAGGTAAAGAGTATTTGATAAAATCCCAAGCGCAGGATATTGGCCAGTAACAAGGGGAGATCGCTCGATGGTTTCGAAAGATAGAATTTTATTTCATGGTCCAGACGCCGCAACATCTTGGTTGTTCCGTTAACCAGCTGCAGCAAAAAACGGTTATCTAGCGGACGGAAATTCTGACCGCTGGTGACCAGCTTTATGGCTTCATCGGCCTGTT
>CAZUAS010000158.1:0-4785 GCA_964618515.1 uncultured Ignavibacteriales bacterium
TCAGCCACAAGATACTCTCTTAGCAACTGATGTCAACTAACGGGGTGCAGTATAAAAACACGCCAGATATTTTATATAATATTCTGTCGGAATATAAAGGAGCTAATTTAAAAGATATAGATAATCACCTTGGTCAGGTATGTAATATCTTATCGATTAATACATTCTGAGCTTATTAAATATTTTAGTTATAGTGACAAGGAACTAAGGGACGATCAAAGTCTCAACGGTTTCTTTGCCGAACTCAGATCGGTGCTTTATCTTAATAAAATAGGTTTTAATAATATTCAACGTGTACAAAAATTGAGAAAAAAGCTACACCAGATTTTACGGCTAATTATAAGAACTGTAAGTTTGCTATTGAGGTTTATTGCAAACAAACAGATTGTTTCTTTCTTCGTATTAATAAACTTCCTTCAGGTCAAATACTAAATAATAGGATTGAAGCCTATTTGACAGAGGAAGGAAAAAGTAAAAAAACCAACTTGATTATGGTTTTTCAGAATTAGGCTGTCAATATGGCATGTTAATTTATGTAATAAATGCGGAGACAATTTGTGCTTTAAAAACAAGGAATGATTATCTCGAATTATTAAAGAATATTAAAAACAATTTAAATTGGGGTGATAAAATTTATTTTTCATTAATAACTGGGACAAATGATATTGAAATATGTGATGTCACCTATCCGGATTTATTGTAAGGAGAAAAACAGCATGTTTACTAAAATTGAACATTTTGAAAAAGCCTATCAGTCTCTGGTCAGTGGCACCTTAAATATTCTGAATGCCTTAACCGACCAGGCACTGTCGCAGAGTGTAGCCCGGGACCATCGGACACTGGGAAAAATGGCCTGGCATAATGTCACCACCATTCCGGAAATGATGAACCTGACCGGTTTGAAGGTAAAAACCATCGCTCCCGACACCCCGGTACCAAAGAGTGTTGCCGAAATCAAAGCCGCCTACCAGGCGGTTACCGGAGAACTCTTAAAACAGGTTAAGGAAAAGTGGCATGATGCTGACCTGATGGCCGAGGATGACATGTACGGGGAGAAATGGAAAAAAGGCTATACGCTTTATGTCTTGATTCTGCACGAGGTTCATCATCGCGGCCAGATGACCGTGCTGATGCGTCAGGCGGGTTTACCGGTCCCCGGCACCGCCGGACCTTCTAAGGAGGAATGGAGCAGGTACGGCATGACACCGCCGGAATGACCATTATTTATTGGTGATAATGTTTTTCAGATTTATTCTATATCGTTATCGGGAGTGATGCTTTGCTCGTACTCGGGGTGAAGTTTGAATTCGAAAATCTTTAGTACCGTAAGGAAAATAGCCGTAACCAGCGGTCCCACTACCAGACCCAGCATCCCGAATACATAAATTCCACCCATAATGGTGAAAAACAGGAGCAAAGGGTGCATGCTGGCTTTGCCGGACATGAGCAGGGGTCTCAGGATATTATCAATCTGGCTGATGACGATTGTGCCCAGACCGATAACCACCAGCCCCTTGATATAAGAGCCACCCAGAATGAGAATTATTCCCGCCGGGATATAGACGATAAATGCGCCTAAAAACGGAATGATTGACAGGAAGGCCATAATGGCGCCCCAGAACACGGGCGAGGGGATCCCTACGATTAAAAACAGAACGCCCCCGATAAGACCCTGAATTAAAGCCACTACCACCCCGCCGTACATGGTGGCCTGGATAATATCCCGCAACTGTTTGAAGGTCATGTTAATCTGGTTGGGGGTCAAAGGCAACAACCGGCGTATTTTTAACACCACCTTCTCCCCGTCTTTGAAAAAATAATACATGCTGAAAATCATCAGCAGAAAATAAAATGCAGTCTTGGTTCCATTGGTCACCAGCCAGGTAGTCTGATTGACAATCACCCCGCTGACATTGTCGATAGCATCTTTGGCGATTTCGTCGAAATTTATTTTGGACATGTCATAATACTGTGACAGTTTTTCCTTCATGGTTTCGACCAGGGGGAGGTTGAACGATAACATCTCGTTAAGCTGGCCGTTTTTGTACATCTCGTTTACTTTGGTGACGGCGGTGGTTGCCTCGTTGACGAGGGCGACGAACAGGTAGGTGATCGGGCCGATAATGATAATGACGATAATCAGGCACATCAGGGTCGATGCCAGTCCCCTGGTTTTCACGTGTTTTTGCAGTTTTTCATAAGCGGGGTAGAAAAGAACTGTCAGAACCGCCGCCCAGACAATAGGCACGAAAAAGGGTATCATGATACGATAAAACAGGTAGAAAAAGGCGGCGGCAATCAGGAAGAACAGGGAGACTAAAATGTATTCTCTTTTCATATTATCTTTTTTCGGTAAAAGATTAAAATAATCTACTTCAGGAAAAGCTCCGGCGCAACAACTAATACTGATTTTTCAATGTAGAAAGACGAACTTTACCTCCGCTGGGAATGCCTGTTAAGATCCGGTAAAAATTGAAGTTACCCGTCCGGGCTGTTCAGACTGTTAACATTTTTCTTACACTGGTATAAGGTAAGGAGGTTATGGAGCATGAGGGCGATTTTATCCGATCTTTTCGATTACGGGGAATATTCCCGGAAGTGAATTTTATTTCGCCCCGGCCGTAAAAGATTATTGAAGTTTTATTTTATTGAACGGCAATAAATTGCAAGTCCAAAAAAGATGCGGAGAAGTTCTTCCGGGGTTTTTATAATGGTAAAATCGGGTGGTTATCGTCAGAATCATTAACTTCTTAACGGTTCATTTCATTTTTTTAAGAGGATAAAACAAAAGGCTGAGTCGGGGCGTCTAAAAAAAACTAAGTCGATGACTGTTAAGTAATTCAGGAAATAGACGATGTAAAAAATAGAATTTTTGATAGCGGTGAATGCGGACTAAGCCATGACCGTATTCACATACGTTAACGACTCAAACAAGGAGTTCAATATGGCTACAAGGAAAACCAGAAAGCGGCCTACCTATCGTAGAGCTTACTCTCACAAACCGGTTCGTCGCACCACTCGCGGCGGTCGTCAATGGTCAAGAGAAGAAATTGCTTTCATGCGGAAATACTATCGTAACAACGAGACCTCCTGGGTTGCCCGTCAACTCAGCCGGACCGTTTATTCCGTCCGCTACAAAGCTTCTGACCTGAACATCCGCAAAGCCAATCCCTCGGTTTGGAGAGGCAACACTGGTACCACCCGCAAGCCGGTTCACCGGGCGAGCAATCCTCGTCCCCGTCGGACCAGAAGGACCACGCGTACGCGCTGGGCGTCCCCGATGAACTGGACCCCGCGTCGCAGCATGCGTCGTCGCACCACTCGCAGGAGAAAATAAGTTCTTATACATTGAAGTATAAAAAAACCTGTTGACCCGTTTTTCTCTGGAAAGCGGGTCTTTTTTTGTTTATATTTTTTCGGCAGAGTCTATTGTAATTGGTATTGGAGGTTCTATGCCTGTTTATAAATATCGTGATATGAAGCCCATTGAAGTCAAGATGGATGGTGTTAAAAACACTTATAAGGCGGTGGTAATTGGTGAGAAGGATGGCTGGGCGGACTATGTCCTGCGGGTTTTCCGCATCGAACCGGGGGGCTATACGCCTCACCACCAACATGCCTGGGAACATATCAACCATGTTATACGTGGTCGGGGCAAACTTCGCCTCGGCGACCGGATTTTCGAGCTCGGTGAAAAAGATTTTGCCCTGGTGCCAGCCAACACTGAACATCAGTTCGAAAATCCTTTCGATACGCCTTTTGAGTTCATCTGTATCGTACCTAAAAAAGGTGAATATTAAGAGATAAAGTTAGAAAGATGATTTAACTCTAGTGTTCCGACTCTGGTGCCTGGCTGTCGGGAACAAAAGTGGTGTCGTCGGGAAGGGGTAGCGTCAGGGTATCTTCAAGCTGGTCCCAGTAAAAGGAATCTTCGGGCGCAAACAGTTCTCTCGGCTGAATTAAGACCACCAGGTTCTGGTCACCGCGCATAATTTGCAGGGTAGACCGACCTTTTTCAAGGCCTTCCAGTATTCTTTCAATCAGTTCTTTCTGGGTCCGGGGCCGGATATTATCCACCTGACGAATTTCGTCCCCCCGCTGAAGGCCGCAGGCGTAAGCCAGGCGGTTCATGTCGATTTTATCCACTTCCAGGCGGTTATTTTGATTTATTTTAACTGAGAAACCCAGCTGACCTTTTGTCGGCAGTCCCTCGATAAAAACCCGGTTGGCACGATTTTCCTCGCCGGGATTCACCCGCGGTGGTCGTGTGGTCAAGACCAGGTGAGAGTTATATGGTTCCCTGGCAATCCAGCTGGTCAGGGGATTTTCAGGGGATAAAATCCATTCATTGAGCAGATATTGGTTAAAAATTTCCCGGCCGGGGAAATGCCTTTGCCAGAAAGCCGATTGGAAAGCGTTGTAAGTGGAGTCGAGTCCCATCACGTATTGGCCGGTCACCACCGCCAAAAGCATGGCCAAATTGTCCCGCCGAAACGGGCCGGGGCGCATCAGGGGATGGTCGGCGATGGCATAGTAAACGTTGTCGCCGGGACGGACGGTTTGAGCCAGCATCCGCCGGGCCAATTGATAAATCAAATTAAGATACAGGCGACAACCATCCGGGGCGGCTTCGGTCAATTGCCCCTGCTTGATGCCTCCCAGGGGAATAATTACCGGTTCCCCCTCTCCGATATCCGGGTAGTAACGGACAAAATAGATATCAAAGACTTCTTCATTCCAAGATCGGAAGAGCACACGTCTGAACTCCAGTCACCGCTCATTATC
>CAZUAS010000159.1:0-4728 GCA_964618515.1 uncultured Ignavibacteriales bacterium
CACCACCACCCTCTCCTACACTCTTTCCCTACACGACGCTCTTCCGATCTGAGAAACGCCGTGGTCACCGCCGACATACATATAATTATTCTCACCACTGGAACAGGTATCACAAAAAGCAATGCAAGTGATATAGCGCGAGTAAAGTTTCTGCGACGGCTTGGCATAAACATATTGCCATACTCCACCGGCGGTACCGGTCCATAGGAAAAGAGAGTCACCGTGAGAAGTATCGGCCGCACAGGAAAAATAACGCATGCTGTTAGTAATCGTCCCTCCCAGACCGCGCATGAGGGAATCGATCACCAGAGAGTCGCTGGTAGTGGGATAAATCCGGCGCCAGTTCATCCCGCCGTCCTGAGAAGCCAGCAAACCGCCGTAATAAGCGGTAAAAAACAACCATTCCATATCCCGGTCATCATCAACATGACCAGTTATATCATAAATCGTGGTGCCCACACCCAGAACATAGGGAATATTCAAACCGCTGCTGCCGAAATTTATTGTTTGCCAGGTGTCACCATTATCAGCGGAATACGACAAACCATCGGAAAGAATATACCGGGTGTTATCACCGCCCAGAGAATCATGATTGCTGGCGATCCAGATGCGGCCTTTTTGCGAATAAAGAGCCGAAATATCATCACTTACAAGACCGTTATCCTTATTGTATAACAGCCAGGTAACACCATCATCATAAGAAAAATTTACCCCCTCACCGGTGGCGAACCAGACTCCCCCGTTATGCTCAATTATATCGATGACGACATTACTGGCCAGAAGCGTGTCCGGTTGCTCAAAAAAACTGGCGATACCCGCCATGGATATCGCCGGGAGGGAGAATAATAAAAAAACCAGAATAAGAATTTTTTTCACTTTAGACTCCAGTAAAACAGGTATTCTTTCGCTTTAAGATACCACCATTTTGTTAATTAGAGAAAATTAACATTTATCTCGGGCCATTAAAGGGCTAAAAACAGTGGGAAAATAGTTAAAATTCACCTCGGAAGCAAGCTATTTCAGACTACTCATTATTTGTTATTATTTATAAACTTAGAAAGTAAAAGATGTTCCCTTAGAAGGTCTTTAAATATTTAAAAGCTTTTAATTATGAGAAACTACCTGACAGAAAAAAGAAAACTCTATGCCCTTGCATACTGGTATAATGTATGTATATTACATAAAAATATTTCAACCGGTTAAAAAGGATTCTTTTAATAAAAAAAGGCATAGTTATTATGCAAGGTCAGAAATTTCTTTTAGGAACTGTTTTTTTAATCATTACCGGTGCTCTTTTATGGTCCGGTTGTGATGAACTGGTAACTGAGACCAACAATATTACCGTAATCGACTCCACCCTGGGGATGGAATGCTTCAGTTGCCATAAGGATACCGATAATCCGTTTCTTCGCCCGAAAGGTCAATATCTCAATTCCCGGCATTATGCGTCCCTGAGTTTGCTCGATGCAATTGTAACGATTGACGGCAGTTCCTTCAATGTTTCGAACTGCGGCGCCCGGTGTCATACGCACGAAGGTTTTCTTAAATACCTGAGTGTAATCAACGTTTCCGATTCCGCTTACTCCGTAATAGGCTGTTTTACCTGTCATATGCCTCACACCGGTACCTATGTGGACTGGGACCCGGATACTCTTCGCGGTCTTGCCCCGACAGTCGAGCTGAACAACGGTGAATTTATCAAAATGGGAAAATCCCATAACTGTGTTCATTGCCACCAGGCGGTTTCTTCCCCGAATATAACCCAGTCGGTGTTGCTCACCGCCGGCTGGGGACCTCATTACAGTCCGCAAACCGACCTGGTAACCGGCAGCGGCGGTTATTTCGTCGATTTTGACCGAGATGAAAATCCTCACCTGGGAGATACCATCACCGGTGGCTGTATTGACTGCCATTATGGTACGACGGGTGCCTCCGGCCAGGGTTACCAGTTCGGAGAACACACTTTTCGCTTGCAGGACATCCTCGGCAATGACACGACCTTTTTTGTTGATAATTGCGGTCTTTCTTCATCCTGCCACGACGGTTCCACGGCTGATGAAATTACCCATTTCTACGATATCCCCGGTATCGACACCATCAGGACCAAAATCAATAACCTGGAACAGGTTTTGAAAAACGCCGGTATTCTCGACAACAGCGACCCGGAAGGTCTTAAAATTATCACCAGCAATACCATTAAACCCGAAGAAGCCAGGATTTTATACAATTATCTTCTGATTCGTTACGATGGCACCGAAGGAATTCACAATCCTCAATATGTCCGCCTGTTGCTCGACAGTTCGCTGACCCGGTGGGATTCCATTCCCCGGGCTTCATTCACTTTCATTCAAACAGACTCGTGTGTACCCTTCTCGGTTGATTTTACAGATGCTTCCGCGGGCAGCCTTACAAGTTACCAGTGGTCGTTCGGCGACGGCGGTACCTCTTCGACAATGGGTTCGGTATCGCATAACTACGTCGATGGTGGCACCTACACCGTCACCCTGATAGTTTCCGGAAGTGGCGGTGAGGATTCCCTTACCGGGGTGATTAAGGCTTACGAATTCCCGACCGCCAGCTTCAGCGCCATTGCTACCAGTGATTGTGATTCCGCCGCCACTGCCGACTCTCTGGTAGTAGCCTTTACCGATGAAACAGCCGAAGGTACTACCGGCCAGAGCTGGGTCTTCGGCGACGGTTCTTCCGTTGACGGCAATAATCCCATCCACATTTACAGAGACCCGGATTCATCTTACACGGTAACATATACCGCGGTTAACCCCTGCGGTACCGACGATACGACCGTTATTCTCTATACTTTCAACCCGACGGCCGAGTTTTCTACTTCGGATTCCACGGTTTCCATTGGTTTCGTAATCCATTTCAACGATGAATCAATCGGCGCCAACAGCTGGTACTGGGAGTTCGGCGATGACAGCACTTCCGTGGAACAGAATCCCATTCACGCTTACCAGACAGCCGGTACTTACAGCGTCTCACTGACGGTGGGCAATGTCTGTAAAACCGTCAAAACTACCAAAACCGACCTGATTACGGTGCAGTAGAGAAAAGCCTGTCACCATGAAAAAAGCCCCCTGGATACCAGAGGGGCTTTTCTTTAAGATAATAATATTTACTTCTGTAACTCCGCTTGGAACTTTTTAGTCAGCGCTGGTACCACCTCGAACAGGTCGCCAACAATACCATAATTAGCGATATTAAAAATCGGGGCATCTTTATCTTTATTAATGGCGACGATGGTCTTAGAGGTTTGCATGCCCACCAGGTGCTGGATGGCGCCGGAAATACCCACCGCCACATATAGTTTGGGATTGACCGTCTTACCGGTTTGACCCACCTGAAATGAGTACTGGGTCCAGCCGGCATCGACAATCGCCCGGGAGGCACCGAAAGCCGCTCCCAGGGCATTGGCCAGGTCCTGGACAAGCTTGACATTTTCAGGACCTTTAATACCTCGTCCGGCGGAAACAATAACATCTGCTTCCGCCAGGTTCAGGGTACCGCCGGATTCGACTTTGGTTTCCCTTACCGTAGTCGCGGTTTGAAAACAAGACGGAGCCACCACCTCGTTAACTATTTCCCCGGTGCCCTCGGCCGCCTCCGGGTATATCTTGGGACGAAGAGTGACAAAGAAAGGCTGCCCGTTATCAGCCGTAAGACTGGTAATCACCGAGCCCCCGTAACTTGGCCGAGTTACTACAAGCTTATTATTATCGAGCGTCAGCCCGGTAGCATCGGAAGCCATACAACCGCCATTGCAGGCCGCAAGACGGCTGAAAAGCGCCTTACCATAAAAAGTCGCCGGACCCAGAACAAGCTCAGGCTGGTATTTTCCGATCAGCTCGGTTAAAACCCGGGTGTAAATTTCGTCATTATAAAAACCCAGAGCCGGATGGGATATCGCCAGAACCTTCCCTCCACCCCGCCGGGTCAGTTGTTCCGCCAGCGGTCCGGTTTCGGCGGCCAGTACCGCCGTATAAATTTCCCCGCCCAGTGACCTGGCGGCTTCAATCGCTTCAAAAGATGCCGATGCCAGCTTACCGTCTTTTTGAAGTGCAACCGTCAATATTTTCATGCTGTACCTTTCCTCGCTTGATATAATAATTGTCAAATATAAAAACCACTTTTAAGGATGGCAACCGATTTTTTATTTGCCTCCAAACCTTAGCTTTATTCCATTGGTACAATATTATCCTTTTGATAATTTTTCATAAGGTCGCAGAAACCTTCGAAGGTTTCAATCTGAAAAAGTAGTGAACGAATTTCCGTAGCCCGCGGAAAACCTTTCATTAACCAGACCAGGTTTCGGCGTGTCTTTTTAATTCCCCGGATTTCACCGAACTGGTCGACCATCATCCGGACATAATTTAAAGCCAGCTCGATTTTATCCGCCAGCGACGGTTCCGCCGGCAGTTCGCCCGTTCTCAAATAATGGTTAATCTGACTGAAAATAAAAGGATTCCCGATTGACATCCGTCCGACCATGACGGCATCACAACCTGTTTCGGACAGCATTCTTTTGGCGTCAACGGGATTTTTTATGTCGCCATTGCCTATAACAGGTATATTTATTGATTCCTTAAGTCTCTTGATGGCTGACCAGTCGGCTACTCCGGCAAATCCCCGGGAACGACTGCGGGCATGAAGCGTTATGGCGGCGGCGAGATCGGAAGAGCGTCGTGTAGGGAAAGAGTGTAGGATAGGGTG
>CAZUAS010000160.1:0-4706 GCA_964618515.1 uncultured Ignavibacteriales bacterium
CGGTTCAAAAACGGCATAATTATCGCCGATATTGCCCGACGAGGCAAACCCCAGGCCCCCGACCAGTTGAGCGCACAAATCGGAGATGATATCACCGAACATGTTTGAGGTTACCAGTACGGAGTAATCGAGTGGATTTTTTATCAGCCACATACACATGGCATCGATATTGGTTTCCCAGAGCTGAATACCGGGATAATTTTTGGCTACTTCGCGGGCGGTGCGAATCATGAGACCGGAAGTTTCCCGGATAACATTGGGTTTTTCCACCACCGTAACCGATTTACGTCCGGTTTTCCTGGCATATTCGAAAGCGTCGGTAATGATATTCCGGCAACCATTCTTGGTATTTATCCGCAGTGAAACGGCAATCTGGTTACCGGGGGTACTGTCAAAACGAGCCATCTTTTTATTGTGTTTCTTGACAGCTTCCCGGACTTCATCGGGCAGAGGGAAAAATTCCACACCGCTGTAAAGGTCCTCGGTATTCTCCCGAAAAACCACGATATCGATACCCTCTTTATAATTGAGGGGGTTGCCCGGGTAGGCTTTGCAGGGGCGAAGGTTGGTACGGAGATTAAATTCCTGGCGCAGGCGGACTATCGGGGAGGCATATACCAGTCCCTTACCCTGAAGTTTCGGAATCAAAGCGCTTTCCGCTTCTTCTTTAGGCAAAGAGGTAATAGCTCCAAAAAGAGCGCAGTCAGTATTTTTCAGAATATTTATCGTCCGGTCCGGCAGGGGGTTGGCTTCGGTTTTCCAGAACTCCCAACCGATATCACCATGAATATACTCAGCGTCAAAAGCCATTTTATCCAGAACAATTTTGGCTGCTTCCATGACATCGTTGCCGACGCCATCGCCCGGCAGCCAGGCAATTTTGTACTTCGCCATAAGTTTCTCCTAAGCTTTACAGTCTAAAAGTGATATTAAAAAGGTGAGTGGTTCCAAGGTCATTGGTGTACGGCACAAAAGCGTAATCGAAAGTCATGTTGCGATGGTGAAAGGAAGCCCCGGCCGTCAAGTTTTTCGAATCATAATTGAACATATACCCTCCCCGCAGGCTGAACAGTTCATGAAGGTCCGCTTCGGCTCCTGCATGCAGGTGCAATTCCTCGTCGACCACAACCATATCCAGAGCTCCCAGGTACTTCCGGTAGCGGTAAGATCCGCCCAAACGATAGGTAGTGGGCAGGGTAATATCGCGCGATGATGGCTGGCCGCTCTGGGTTAGCTGGAATGATGAGCCGAGATTGGTGACCGAGGCACCGGCATCGATATGGTTGTTTATAGCCAACCGAACACCAAGGTCGATATTAAACGAGGAACCCCGCCAGGTGTCGATTTTCTCAAAAAACCAGCCCATTGCAAAACCGGCCGAAATTTTATCATTAACTTTATAAGCCAGTCCGCTTTTTATGGAAAGGTCATGGGCATCAAATTCGGTGATAAAAGCCGGGTCAAGTGTCGAGAAGAAACGCCCCTGCAAATCATCCACCCGGGCATAACGAATGCCTCCATGAAGGTAAAACCGGCCTTGCAAACGGGTAGCAAAATAGCCGGTTTCGAAACGGATATTTTCCCAGTAAACAACATGGCCGAAGGAAGCGGTAAAGCGGTCATTGGCGACAATGCCCGCCGGATTATAAACCGCCGTCATGGGGTCGCCTGTAAGCGAGACAAAGGCACCGGCTATCCCCGAAGGTCGCGCCCCGGCCTCAACCTTCATCAACGCCAGTCCGTCACTGCTTTCCGACCAGGCCCGGGACCATAACAAACCCGCCAGGATTACAAAAACAAAAAATATTCTCCGCATTCAAACGTCCTTAAAATAAAAGGTCAAAGGAGAAAATATGCTCCGAACCTTCATCCGCTTTATCCGTCGAAAAAGCATAATCGATTGCCAGAAGCTGCCTGGCGAATTTGAATATATATCCGGTTCCAGCCGTGAAACGTTTATCTCCGTAGCCGACCCGCAGCGCAAACTCCGGGGTGACCAGATACTCGGTTCCAGCCTGGAACACCACCGCCTGCTTCTCATTCTTTAAAACATCAGTAGCCAGCAAAAGTTTAGATTTTAAAAACCTGGCCGACCCGCCCAGACCAACCTCCAGGGGAACTTTGTCGTCCTGTTCATAGCCGCGGGTGTCACCCCTATAAAGGCGATTGAATTTTTCACTGTTCCAGGGATATTTCATCCCGATATTTTTAACCGTTAAGGCGGCCTGAATATTCTTTACGGGCAGGGTTTCCCTCTTTTCACGGTCGACCAGTTCATCCACATATAGCATAAAGCCGAAATCAAAACCAATCGAGCTGGAAGTAACTTCGGGAATCGTAGCATGATAGTAATTCAGTTTGGCGCCGAAACCAAAATATCTTTCAAAGCGTTTGGCGAAAAGGACGGCAAAAGCATGGTTATTCTGACTGAATTCATCCCCCAGCGGACGGCCATTAAAATCCCGCATCATCACCGAGCCTGACCCGGCGTAAAGCCAGTGCACGCCCATAACCGCCTGGTTTTGGATGGGGAAAACCGCCATCACATAGCCCAGTTTACGGTCGAGCTGCATTACCCGATAGGAAGTGGCAAAAAGAATTTTCCTCAGGTCCGCCAGGCCGGCCGGATTAAACAGCGCTCCGGCGCCATCGTTGGATACGGCGCGGTAGGCCCCGCCCATGGCAGTCGGGCGAGCACCAATCGGAACCTGCAAAAACGCTCCGGCATAACCACCGTCGCCATCCTCGGCCGACAGAGCCGGTGCCAGCACTATCAGCGTAACAAACGATATTAAAATATATCTTAACATGCTTCACTCCTTATGGAATAACGCCCAGTTTACCCCACTGGACCTCGCCGGTTGAAAATTCCACTTTAAAATAATATACTCCCACTGCGACAATATCACCCCGGCCGTTTCTGCCGTCCCAGAAGGGATTACGTCCGGCTCGTATATCCGGGTAATACCCCGCCTCGTACCAGACATGGTCAACCGGGCGCCGTACCAGGTTCATGGCAAAATCATAAACCTCAACTGTTACATATGCGCTTTTCTTAACTTCAAAGTGGAACCTGACTTTCTCCTGGCGAAGGGGGCTGAAAGGCAAGGGAAAGGCATAGACCTCCGAGGTGGAATCGACGATGCCAATATATAACTGGTTACCATTTTTAAGGTTGATTCGCACCGAACCCTCGGAAGTTCCAGCCCAGAGGAAGCTGTCTATCACCTCCACCCCGTAAACGGGTACCCCCGGTTCAATAAGAGTTCTTCCCAGAGAATCGACAAAGGCTATGGTGTCCCACTCACCGGAAAGGTCATCTTCGTACTCATACAGCAACAAACCGATATCGGTGGCGGCAAACACCGAATCACCCGAAAAAGCGAAATTCCAGGAGAAACTGCCGTTATTGACGACATCCCATTTCAAACGATAGCCAATAGTATCACCCAGTTCACTGGTTCGAGGTAAATAACGGCCGACCGTCAACCCCGGTTCGCCGGTAGTCGTCCGGTTGCCCGATACCCAGAGACGGGCGATTTTATCCTCATCATACTGAACTCCCAGTGACTGGATAAAATCTCCGGTCAAACCGGTATCCGTACCTATCAGAACATAAGTTGTCTCCGGAGGGTCAACAAGGGTATCAATAACGGTATCGATAATCGGCATGAGAGTATTGTTAACTGTATAATTGACCGAGAAATCCTCCGCCAGGCTGTCAAGGTTACCGCGGTAGATGTCAAAAACCTGCAGGTCGAGTCCGACGTTGGAAAGAGCCAGTCCCCGGCTGGCGCCGAAAACCAACGTATCGCCGTCAACGGCCATGAAAGTAACCGTATCATGGTCGAGATTATCCTTGGCGGTCTTGTTGCGAATATAGACAATCAGGCTGGGATTGGAGCCGGTAGTGGTAAGGCGCACCCCGCTTTCACCCACCACCACGGTCGTATCCCCGATGAAATTAACATCGTGAGCAACGTAAGTTTTTTGATAATGCAACCAGGTCTGACCGCCGTCAGTCGAACGTCCGACAAACGGTTCTCCTGAAGCCGTCAGGGGGCGGTGGATAGTCCATATAGCCGTGGAATCATCGCCGGTATCGGTTGTGGACAGACCATACTTCTGCATTCTGAGACGGATAATTTTCGAGGAACTGGTGTCGGCTTCGGGAAATTGTCTATGAAAAAGGGAATCGATATTCCCGGTTCCATCCAGCACCAGGGAAACAAAACCATCATTGGTACCCACCCAAAGAGTATCCCCGGTGGCATCGAGGGCATTGACGATATTTATCGGCGAATCGACAGTGAGCGAATCCAGTAAAATACGGCTCCAGTTCTGACCGCTGTCCAAAGAGACAAACAATCCCGCCGCTTCAGCGGCCATATACAGCCTTTCGCCCATAACGGTGAAATCGCGGATAGCCTTACCATCGCCAACCACGGCGGTGAAAGCCGGATCGGAGTTGAAACTTTCTCCCATATCGGTCGAATAAGCCAGACCGGTCGAATAACCCGTCAGAGAATCGGCCGTTCCGGCAAGCAGGCGCCCGCGGAAATCCATCAAAGCTGTTATGTAAGCTCCGGGCAGACCGTCTTCGACAAAACGGGAAATCCAGGGACCGCCGGTTTTGCGCCCTCGAGAAACGCCGTGGTCCCCGCCGACGAACATATAATTATTTTCACTGGTGGAACAGGTATCAC
>CAZUAS010000161.1:0-1665 GCA_964618515.1 uncultured Ignavibacteriales bacterium
AAAAATACCCTATTCTTTACTACCGCTTTATCAACTCTTTCAAATATTTTATCCGCTCATACAGCCCTCCCGGTTAAATGTTTTCCCGGCCGGGGAGGGCTGAGGGTTTGCCCCGTGTCCCAGTCCGCATCCGGCCGGGTTGCCTCACTTGCTCGAAAGGAATGTTGGTCCTTTTTCCTCAAATATTTCGTATAACAACTTTTATGCCACACCGCCCATCACACTCATTTAATTCTATAACTGATTGATTATTAAGAAATTATAACAACAGATAAGAACCATCAATTATTGACTATAAACTCTGCTTATATGGGAATTACGAATTTCGAAGGTTTGATTACGAATTTTACGAACTTTTTACGAATTTCTTACGAATTCAGCTCGAAAATTACGAATGAGACTATGAAAATTACGAATTTATCAAAAATATTACGAATGGGCCTTGCACAGTTCTCATAGGGCAGGAGCCTCCTTGTGCTCCTGCCTATTTTTATTGCATGGCTTTGGTGGAACCGCTGAAGGGTTCGTCCTACGTAAACTCAATTTAAAACGAATGAGTTTATTAAGAACAACAGCGCTCCGATAACAACCATTAATGTCCCGGACACATAAAGCTTAAAGCCCTGTGAAGTAAAATATTGCTTCGTTTTCCAGATCGGCAACCAGAAGCACGGATTAAAAAGACCTGCAAAATACTGGGGCGCCTGTTCGGTGCGATAAGACAGCGCTGCCAGCGAAACAACAATCCCGATTATCAGCGATAACAGGGAAATAATATAAATGATCAACTCTGCGGAACCCGACATAATAAATAACCTCCATTATACTATTGTTTCTTTTTATAACAATTTTATAATCCAATAAATAACACAAGCCGTACAGACACCGACAGCTGCATGGCAGATAAAATTTAGGAAAAATCCTCCAAAAAGACATTTAACCGTAGCCGCACCACATGCAATCTTACAGATATCCTCAACTGAAGCAGTATTAATTTCTGGCTTTTCATTAAAATAACCCAACTTGCTTTCCAACCAATTTATTAAAGTAGCGTCATCAAAAAGATACATTAATACTTCACCATCAATATTGTTATTCAAAGAACTAACTTCGGGATAAAAATCAAGGAAGGCTGTAAACTTATCAAACTCGGGATTGTATAATTTATCAGCTTGATTGTACCATTCGGTAAATCTATCAAGATCATTTTCGGTGAATTCTACTGTATAGACTGAACCGTTATAGTTATATTCTTCATATATATAATCCATATAAGCGGAGTGGATAACAGAGAGTGAATCCTGAGGTGTTTTTTCTATCATTTGTGAAGTTGAATTTAATGTATCTACTTCAATTGACCAAGTTAACAACATATTTTCCTCAGGGTCAGATATAATAATTTCAAATCCGACTTTATCACCAGATATTTTTGATAAAATTAATTTTCTGAAATTTCGTTGATTATTATCAGTCAGATAATGATATTTAAATGATGTTGTTCCTATTAAAGTGTCATACTGAAAACTACTCAGAAAAACCCTTGTTGTCGGTAAATCAACAAAGTCAAAATCTCCTTCCGGTTCTGGCGTTAATAAGAGATTTCTCTCTTGATTGAACGTTGTAGATGTTGTATTGGTATGTTTAGATCGGAAGAGCACACGTCTG
>CAZUAS010000161.1:1675-4703 GCA_964618515.1 uncultured Ignavibacteriales bacterium
ATCCGGATTTATTATATGATAATTAGAACCATTACAAGAAGTGAAGTCAAATACTTCTTGGCCGCTATTTGTTTGAACATATTCAAGAGGTTCTTCAAACGATTTTGGACTTGTAATATCTTTACTGTCATTACAGCCCAGAAACATATTTAAAGTCGCAAACATCATAAATACGATAAATGCTCTTTTTAATAAGATCCCTAAACATAATATAGCCCTTTCTTATTTTTCTGTCAAATCAAAAATACCCTATTCTTTACTACCGCTTTATCAACTCTTTCAAATATTTTATCCGCTCATACAGCCCTCCCGGTTAAATGTTTTCCCGGCCGGGGAGGGCTGAGGGTTTGCCCCGTGTCCCAGTCCGCATCCGGCCGGGTTGCCTCACTTGCTCGAAAGGAATGTTGGTCCTTTTTCCTCAAATATTTCGTATAACAACTTTTATGCCACACCGCCCATCACACTCATTTAATTCTATAACTGATTGATTATTAAGAAATTATAACAACAGATAAGAACCATCAATTATTGACTATAAACTCTGCTTATATGGGAATTACGAATTTCGAAGGTTTGATTACGAATTTTACGAACTTTTTACGAATTTCTTACGAATTCAGCTCGAAAATTACGAATGAGACTATGAAAATTACGAATTTATCAAAAATATTACGAATGGGCTGGTGACATGGCACGGGTACCAGCTACGGTATATACCCTTTTAATTGTCAAGGGCAATATTGTGGTTAAAAAACCAAGCTTTTCGATATGACTGCCTGGTTGCACGAAAATACCGTCAGTTCATCACATGCTTTAAGGGCGGCGAGAACTGACGTAATAACAATGGTACCTTACCTTCGGTGCGGCAAGGACACTTTATCGCCGAGGATTATCTTTCGGCCTCGCACAGACTGTATTTCTTTATCCAGTTGCGTACGGTCCCTTCGCTTACCCCCAGTATCTCGGCGGTCCGGGTGCGGTTCCAGCCGGTCAACTTCAGAATATCCAGAACTTTCTTCATTTCCGTCCGATACTCACCGTCCAGCGCCAGGCGCGCCATCTGCGCCATATCCCCCTCCGCCGCCAAATGAAGATGTTTTACCTCCGCTCGCAACTGCCGGATGTTCCCCTCCCAGCTGCGGTTCGATAAAATCACCGCCAGCCGGTCAAGGTATTTCTGTCCATTAACCTTTTCCCCGGCCGCTTCTTCCAGAAAGTACCTGACCAGATGGGGGATATCCTCCATCCGTTCTGCCAGCGGCGGCAAGGTTATCGGTATCTCGTTCAGACGGTGGAACAAATCGAGCCGGAACCGGTTCTCGCGCACATCCGCCTGAAGGTCATGGTTGGTAGCCGCGATGACCCGGAAATTGACCTTCCGCACTTTCGTCTCTCCCAGCCGTCGGAATGTCCGCGTCTCCAGCACCTCCAGAAGTTTCGCCTGGAATTCGCCGGTAGCATCGGCCAGCTCATTCAGGTAAAAAGTACCGCCTTCAGCCATCTCGAAAAGTCCCGGTTTGTCACTTTCAGCTCCGGTAAACGCTCCCCGGGCGTAACCAAACAACTCCACTTCGACCATGCTGTCCGGGACCGTGGCGGCATTGACCATAACGAATTCCCCCCTACGCCCGCTGTGGTGGTGAATATAGCGGGCCAGCAGGTCCTTGCCGGAACCGGTCGGACCGGTCAGAAGAACGGTCATATCCGAAGCCGCAATATGTTCCGCAAAGGTCACCAGTTCCTTCATGTGCCGATTGGCGGTTATTATGACCGGGCACCCGTTGGGGGCGGTTGCAGGCGGTGAGGGCGGGTATTTACCGGGTAAGGCTCCCCTCAACGCCCGGTCAACTTTTTCTATGTAATGCTTGAGGTCTTCGCTCTCAAAATACTGCCGGGCCAGATACAGCATGGCGATGCGTTCGCCCGTGCTATAAAGCCCGGTAAGCGCCGCCAGGTAGCGCGTTACCGCCAGTTCGTATCGGGAACTTATAAGGTTGAACAAGTCGATGGCTTTTTGGAACCACACACGAGCCTTATTTCCATTACCGCGTTTGTGTTCCAGTTGGGCGAATATGCGGTAGCAGGCGGCAATCTCGGCGCGTTCGTTTATTTTCTGGGCGACTTCGAGCGCCTCAGAAGCATATTTCTCCGCCAGGTCATGTTTTCCAGTAGCCAGATACAGGTCACCAAGAAGACGCTTTATTTGGGAGATAAAAGCAGAATCAGGGGCTATCTTTAAAGATAGTGTCAAACCTTTTAATAGTGACTTCTCAGCATCATTATAGTTATTTTCTATTAGTGAAACCCATCCATAATATTCATAAAAAATAGCTTCTTCGTGTTGATATTTATCTATCTTTTTATATGCTTCAGATAATTGGTTTTTAGATTTTTTTATATCATTTTTGAAAGCATATGCCAAAGCACAACCTAGATTAAATACACATTGATTCTTATTATCGATAGTTAAATAAAATCTTTCACTTTCCTTATATAACTTTAATGATTCAGATAATTGACCAACTTTAAAATTGAAAAAAGCAACATTATTCATACATACTGTGTACATTTTTAAATTATGAATTTCTTTGTAAAATGATATTGCCTTTGATAAATTATTTATTGCTCGTTCCAGATCGCCAATTTGTAAACAAATGAAAGAAAGACGATTAAGCGACCTGGCTGACCAATATTTATTATCTGCTCTTAAAAAAGTAGTATACGCTTCAAGTAACGTTTCCCTTGCATCGATGTATTTACCTTCCATCTGCAACTGCCAGCCCCTTAGATATTTTGCTTTTGCATATAGATTATGTTCTTTTGAATCTCTAAAAATATTAATTGCTAATTGTGGATATTCATGTTTATAATTACCCAAAAATAAATGTGCTTCCCCTAATAAAAGATAAAAGTCCCCTTTCTCAGATACTTCTAAATCACCCAATTCCAAAGATTCAAGAAGTAGAAGAAGATCTTTATATTTATTCTCCTGAAGGAGTTCTTGAGCCTGCTTTATTATCTGCGGTTT
>CAZUAS010000162.1:0-4687 GCA_964618515.1 uncultured Ignavibacteriales bacterium
ATATCTACACCATTTCCTACACTCTTTCCCTACACGACGCTCTTCCGATCTGCCGTAGCCATGGAGTCAAACGACCCTGAAGCCATCGATAACAACATCAAAAACTGGGAAGAATATATCCGTATTGCCAAGAAAAATCCCAAAGCCAACAGCAACCTGGCGATTGCTCAACAGCATGTCAAAGAACTTAAGGAACGAAAAGAAAAACTGGAAATTCAATAACATCCTGTAAACCCCCAAAAAAACCCGGCTTGAAACCGGGTTTTTTTATTTGTCCTTTAGTTCCGGTTACTTCGTGAACTCCAAGCGATCAAATTCATCCCATTCAACCACCACCTCATCGCCGTCATCGAGAGTAATGATAATCCCCTTGTTGTCCTCGTCTACATCATTGGAACCTCTCAGGTAAAACATCCGGTTGTCCCACAGGGTAACTTCCGAGCCGCGATAGGATTTTCTCTTTATTTCCTTTATGTTGGAGAATTCAATATTGAATTCGATATCCCGGTTGTCGCCGTCGAGAATTTCCCATGTATATTCTTCATCATTATCCCAGCGAATGGTTCCTTTGTAACTGGAGCCGTCATCCGTGTAAACTGTCCCCCTGAGCGGGCGACCGCCATCAAATTCGTTATACTTGACCTGCCTCGGAGCCGTCTTGAATTCCAGTTTATCAAAATCATCCCATTTTACCACGACGTCTCCAAGGTCCGGGTCGGAGATAACAACTCCCCGGTTGTCATTGTCAACATCATTGGTTCCTCTTAAAACCATCTCTTCGCCGGTTTTTAACACCACCGTAGCGCCGCTGGAACTGTATCTTGAAATGGAAGCAATCTTGCCGAACTTGATTTTCCGTGTCCTCTTGCTTTCCTCACCGTCGAGTACATCTTCTTCAAACAATTCATCGACATCCCAGCAGACATAACCAGAAAAGGTGTCTCCCCTGCGAGTGGTCAGGGTACCATAAAGACGCTCCCCATAAACCGATTTTTCGGAGGACGACGCCGGCATAAACTCGATTGTTTCAATATCGTCCCAGACCAGTTCCAACTCGCCTTCTTTCAGGTCTTCGATGATAATTTCTCTGATGCCGGTTCCGATATCCGTGGAATAGTTTTCCATCTCAACTTCTTCCCCCGATTTCAAAACTAATAATACCCGGTCATCGCCAATAAATTCCATAGTTTTAATATGACCGAAACGGATCCCGGACTGAGCTATGCTGGACCAACTGGAATAATGGGAATCATCATCGGCGATTTTAATCCCGAAAATTTTAATGGACCGGCTGGAACTATATTTCTGGCGGGTTTTTCTCTCTACATCGCGAAGGTTCTTTCGGGACAACTCTTTCTGACCATTCAAAATATCCACCCAGGAACCCTCGTTTTTATCCCATCGAATCAAGCCTTCCAATACATCGCCATCTACCGTCGTAATCTTACCGTATATTCTTCCGCTGTTGTCAGCCATAACGGACCAACAAAAACCGGCAATAAAAACTACAGCCAACAAAAATATCTTAGGGACATTCATAACTCCTCCAGTAATATTAACTTATAAATTTATCCTGATTTATTTACGCATTAAACAGTCAAAAGTTACATTTTATAAGACAATACTTGATCCGGCCTTATAAAAATCACTTAAGAAGAATCATCTTTTTGACATGAGAAGAATTTTCTGTCTGAAGGCGGTAAAAGTATATACCTGAGGGGGCAGTCCGGCCATTATCGAAAATGCCCGGCCAGTCAATATTATATCTGCCAGGGGGCAACTCTTTATTAACCAGCGAATTCACCTTTTGTCCCAGGATGTTGAAAACTTCTAATTCCACCCTGGTTCTGGCAGCCAGCTCAAAAGGGATATTCGTGACAAGATTAAACGGATTGGGGTAATTCTGCAAAAGAGCCGTCACCCGTGGAAGACCATTCGGAATGTCGTCATATAAGCCGGTAGTGACATTTACCTGAACCATCCCGGGTATGACAAATGGTACCAACCGCTGACCCCGGTCGTTGAGAATATATACCGTAAGGGAATCGAATAACGCCGTATCGACCGCACTCGAGGCGACGGCGCCGGTGGCAGTGAGGTAAATTTCCGCCAACAGATAAGTTCCCGGAGCCAGGACACTATCCGGGTAACTCTGCTCAACCCCCATATAAAGCCGGCCTTCGCTATTATCGACCCAGGAAAAACAGTTAAAGAAATCGGGAAGATTTCGGTTAAAAATCACCGAATCAACATCAATCAGAGCGGCTTCGTATTTAACCGGTAATGACAAGGCGGCCATGTCATTAACCAGGGTGATGGCTACTGGTAACACAACCGATTTGCCGCTGTCCACCTGAACCGTATGGAAAAGTACCGTATCGGTGAATCCATAATTGAGGACAAAGGGCATTGTGACGGAAATATTAAAGGCGGTGCTGTCGGTAAAATCCAGAGTGGCCGCATGTAAACCGGGTGACAATAACGAGGTATCAATGGTCAGGTGAACGGTATCTTCAGCAAATCCATAGAGCCTGTCGGCTTTAAGCCAGGAGGCTGTCGAGAAGGCGGTCCAATTTATGATACCCGTCCCCAGATTGCGTATAACGACAAAGGTATCTATTATTCCGGGTTCAGCGGACTGAATATAAATCGAATCCGGCTCCAGCACCATATAGGGCATATTATCAATTACATCAAGAATTACCCAGACCGTATCCGGTGAGCCCACTGCCCGTTCAGCTTCAATAATTATGGGGGCGACGTAATTGCCGGCTGTCAGATTATTCGCGATTACCTGAATCTCTAAGGAAGCCGGTGCGATACCGGATATCGACGATAAGCTGAGCCAGTCAATTTCTTCCCGGCATTGCCAGGAAAACTGTCCGCTCCCGGTATTGGTGATAGCCAGATTTTGAGAAAAACATTCATCAGTCCCGGCAAACGCCCGGATGAAAAGAGTATCATCAGAAAGCGTCATGATCGGTGCGGTAACATCCAACCTTATCGATACGCTTACTGTAGAATCGTTAAAGGTATTATCTATTAAGGTTATCACCCCCAAATAAGTGCCGAAGGGCAGGGTGTCGTTATTGACGGCAACCGATAACGTCTCAGGGGTAATTCCCGTAAGGGGGGTTATGTTCAACCAATCATGGGGAGATGAAACCGTGAAATTCAGGGGATTATAACCGGCATGATTGACCACCAGGCTCTGTGCCGGTGGAATTTCGCCCTCGTATTCCATGACAAATTTTAAAGCCCCGGGTTCGGGGATGATAGAGGGGTCGTTATATTTGGCTATTGAGGCATAGATGTCATAATGACCGTTACGTTTATCCACCCAGACGGCATAACGGTTGCGGCCGTCGATAGCAATATCGGGCTGTAATTGAGCACTGTCGCCATCGTGATTGATTCTGAAGTTTGTGCCCTGCAACTTGCCGGTGTAATCAAGCATCTGTCCGGTAATATCCCACGAGGCGCCGGTTGAGTCCGACCACACCATCGCCAGGTTACCCATGCGGTCAGCCGCTAACGCCGGCTCACGCTGAGCTCTTATGGTACCGTCGGAATTGATTTTTCTTTCCATGATCAGGGGAGTCATGGTGGTATCATATTTACGATAATAAATGTCCGGATTGGCCGGATAAACACCGTTGCGCCAGTCGACCCACACCACGGAAAAATGTCCGGACCCGTCGGCGGCGATATCGGGAAAAGCCTGACGATAGGTTCCGGCCTCGGAATTGACTTTGACATTAGCGTACAGGCGGTTACCCAGTGAATCAAACCGTTGCACGAAGATGTCATCATTGCCCATGCGATTATCATACCAGACCACCACGAACCAACCGGATGATGAATAAGCTACCCGGGGGGCGTGTTGCTGGGCAATACCGATATCATCATTAATGCGGAAATTACTGCCGACCAAACTGCCGTTGGACGCCACCAGCTGGCCATAGATATCCCAGTTGCCGTTATGGTAATCCGCCCAGACAACCACCCCATTACCCCACATCGATAAGGCTATGTCCGGTGATTCGATAAGTGAATCCGGCCATTCGGTAGCCAGGTTACGATTAATTCCGATGGGCGTAACAGCTGTATCGTATCGCTGGAAATAAAGGTCAGGGCCAAAGGGATAAGACCCATTGCGGTAATCTTTCCAAACCACGGAAAAAAGCCCTGAGAAGTCCACACCGATAGCCGGTTCCGCCTGATAAGCGCTTACCGGGTCATCGTTTACTTTCACATTACGGCCGACTGGACTGCCGCCGGCGAAAAACTTCTGCAGGTAGATATCATTATTGCCGTTGCGTTTATCCATCCAGACAATCACGAACTTACCGTCCCCGGCAACAGCGATACGAGGTTGACTCTGCTCCGTTCTGGTGCCATCATCATTGACCAGAAAATCAATTTTATCAGCCCGGACTGATAATGTGAATATCATCCAACCCAAGCTCACCAGAAAGAATATTTTTAATTTGTATTTCACCACCTGAGGTAATGGCAAGAAAAATGCCCACCCGAAAGGGTGGGCATTTTAATTTTCATAAACCGAGTAAGTTATTGATATTATTTATATTTCAGGTCTTCCGAAAAACACCTGATACAGCCGTCCGGTAATAATTATTCAGGTGGAGGGGAAATATATTCCGCTGACGCAGGATATAATTTCCTC
>CAZUAS010000163.1:0-4621 GCA_964618515.1 uncultured Ignavibacteriales bacterium
GGAATTTCTGTCGCAAAACTATCTTAATTTCCCGGTCCGCCGCCTGGGCGAGGGCCTGGGGTTGAACTTTCTTTTTGGCGGCGCCACCATGGCGGGTATTTTCCGCCTGGGCGGTTCGGTTGAATACCAGTATAACGGTACTTATGAACCTTACGAAATCGGCGGTGATTATAAGCCCGGCAATCATATCGCCCTGAATCTCGGCGCCGACACCCGGCGAGATAAAATGACCTACAGCGTCGGGATAATTTTTACCACTTACACCGACGACAAGCTCGAAGACGAAAAAGTATTTCGGCAGAGTAACCAGGTGGATATGCGTTTGAGCGGCACATATGACGAAGATAAATACAGCCTTGGCGCCGCCATGCGTTATCTCATCCGTGACCGTAACAAGCGTTACAGTGATGATGGCAAAACACTGGAACAGCTTAAAGCTTACGGTAACGAATTCCTTTTTAACAGCCGTTTCACGTACCACCCCGATAAGAAATGGTTTGTCGCCCCGCTTGCGGAAATGCATCTGATAGCGGCTAATGAATATGACTTCGGCAGTTCCAAAGTGTTCGGTTTCGGCGCCGATATCGGCCGGCAAATCAACCCGGACGTAAATATCGGCCTTGGTATGAAATATTACACCGGCGACGCCGACGGCGGCAATATTGATATATCCGGTTATCAGCTCTCGTTAATTCTGAGCGCGGCATTTTAGAAAGGGTGAGACATGAAAATGAAATTAATTTTAGCAAACACTCTTGTCGTCCTGCTGATGGTCATATGGATAACCGGTTGCTCGGAAAAAATCGTCAATGAAAACGGCGTCCCGGTCAATATCGCTATTAAAACCGACTTCCCGTCCAACACCGGCGCCCAGGCTATCGAAATCTTCACCCTGACGGTTGAAGCCGAGGATATCCCTGTCCCGATTACTGCCACCCTGACTTTCCAGGACGGTTACCTGACGGGCACCATCGAGGTATCGGCCGGACGGAAAAGGAAATTCACTTTAGAAGCCATGGACAGCAATCTGACAGTTTTATACCGCGGCAGCCAGGTACTTGACATTTATCCTTTGACTTCTGAAATCACCACTATCAGCATCGTCCTGACGCCGGTGGTCCCCATGATAAAAATAACGCCCCATTATCGACAATTATCCATGGGCACGGTGTTCTCTTTTGACGTGGAAATCTTTCATCTCCCGAATCTCTACAGCATTTCCTACGAATTTACTCATTACAGCTCTGTGGCCACGCTGGATTCGGTCGGTCGGGGGAAAACGCTCAGTTCCCAGGCAAGCTTTACTTCCAATATATACCAGGAATCAACCGGCCAGCGTGCTATCGTTACCGCCAGTATGGGCGAACAGCTGACCCCACTGGTGAACAATCGGGGTTATGCCAACCTGGGTACCTTTTATTTTGATTCCTATGCCACGAATAAAAATCAGAACAGTATCGAAGACATTCAGCTGTATTTATACCTTAACTCTCTGTGGTATATTCACGACGGGACACTCGACACCTTACCGCGGGAAAATGTTTATATCGACCTCTCGGCGGTAAAGCTGCTTCGTAAAACCTGGGAATTATCTTACGGCTCCGCGGTTGATGAACACGGTTATGACATCGTTCAGACCCCCGACGGCGGTTACGCCGCGGTGGGTAATGTTGCAAGCGCAGTCTCGGCCAATACCAATATTTATCTTCTGAAAATCGATTCTCTGGGTGATTCTCTCTGGAGTAAAACATACGGCGGCGCCGGCTATGACGAGGGATATGCCCTTATTAATACTCAGGACGGCGGCCTGGTCATGACCGGGTACAGCTATCGAAGTAACGGCGTTAAAAATTCCAACGATATTGCACTTATCAAAACCGACGCCGACGGCAACCAGACCTGGGCCTTCTATTTCGGCGATACCCTGAACGAAGCGGGACTTGACGTCAAACAGACTTCCGACGGCGGTTTCATTATCGCCGGCAACAGGGAAAATTACATTTATTTGGTCAAAACCAACGCTCAGGGCAACCTGGTCTGGCAACACCCTTACGAAGATACTTTCGATTTATACAGTGGTTTCAATGCCTATTCGGTGGTACAGGCTTCCGACGGCGGTTATCTGGTCGCCGGACAGGTTTATTATCCCAACGAATCCTCCGATGCCTACCTGTTGAAAGTCGGCGCCTCAGGGAATTTCATCTGGGAGAGATTTTTCGACGGCGGTTATTTTGATGAAGAGTTCCGCAGTATTTCCAGAACGTCGGACGGTAACTATATTCTGACCGGAACCCTGAATGAAAATATTTACCTGGCCAAGGTAAATGCCTCCGGCACGGTAATCTGGGACAATGAATTCGGCAATATTGAATCCAACGAACAGGGTTATTCCGCCGTTCAAACACCCGATGGCGGTTATCTTATCACCGGTGCCTGCTATGACAACCTGTATGATAAAGGTTATGAACTTTATCTGATTAAGACCGACCCCTCCGGAAATACCCTCTGGGATTACAATTTCGGCGACTATGATTATGACTACGGCTATTCCGGGATACCGACTTCAGACGGCGGTTATATCGCCTGCGGGCTGATGTACGTTTATAACCTCGGGAGAAACCTGTTTATTGTCAAGACCGACCGCGATGGCTTAACCCATATCGAAATTCCCACCAAATAGGCCGTCGGTTAACGCGGGTTGAGAGTCTGCAGAAAATAATAAAGGGCAATAATCTGAAAGTTTTGCCCTTTATTATTAATCTTATTATAAGGTACTTTTAAGTATTTTTACTTACTTTCCAGAATAATACTCTCGGCAACTTTTGCTACATAAACCCCATCAGGATTTATGACACCCTGCTTACCTTTAATAAACAAACCGAAAATAAACAAATAAGACAGGGTTTTCCGGCCTTTTCCGGCATTTTCGATTTCTCCTTCCAGTTTCACCCGTTTATCATCGGGAGAGCGATAATCACCTTTAGTCTGCAGGTCCACAAAGGCAACTTTGATATAGCCCGGCTTGCCGCCTTTGGTGGCTTTTTTAACTTCGACTACTTTGGCCGTTCCCTGGGCGCCTTCTTCGATAATAGTTTTATTTCCTACCTGAACTGGCTCAGCCAGAGTTATTAAAAGAGGCACATCCTTGGCCAGCTCGCCCGAACTTATTTTCATTCCAGGCGCAAACTTCACTTTAACTTCCATTCCCTTGGGAACCTGGATAGTTGCTGCCTGAACCGCAACGGAAAGCAAAAAAGTAAACAGGCAAATCAGGACCGCCGGTCCGATATTTTTTTTCATTATCCTTAAAGCCATCATTTTCTCCTATCTATAATCCCTTATAACTAAGTTTTTTATTTTTCCAATTTTGGCAGCTGCTCGATAAGGCTATTGGGCAGAAATTTCACCACGGCTTTTTTGCCCAGGCTTTCGAACATAATCCCGTTTTCCATCTCGAAAAGGGAGTACTTGCTGTCGAGAATCTTCATATCATCCGCCCGGACACCCCACGATTCTTCATTCCCGCCGACATGCGGTTTATGGAAAACGATATGAATGACATCCCCAACTTTCCACTGCAGGCTATACTCGCTGCCGGGAAATATCTGGTCATTACCTTCCGGCCAGGTCGGTTTGGCGCCCCGGGCTGTTACCTCAATATGCAAGTGACCGTCATCGGGAACGCTTTCCACTTTATAACGAAAAGTTCGCTTATTATTCCATTTTTCAGCTACATTTATGTAATTACTGACCATCTGGTAATCCTGCTTGTTTTCCTTGGGGTCGAGGTTCATTCTGATATCCTGAAGTTCCTTGACCGCTTTATCCAGGCGGTAAGCCGGGGAAAGATTATTGTTCACCTCGTCGATTTTATCACCCAGGCCGACCGCAACTTTTTTGGACACTACCTGTTTTACTTCCTTGACCTTCTGGTCGAGTAGAGCCTCGGCCAGCTTGACTTCCTCCGAGTTGAAATCATTACCGAACCGTTCCCGGTCCAGATTCAGCTTGTCCTCAATGGTCTGCCAGAGAGTGGTATCGTTGGGTTTTTCGATAACTTTGATGAATAAATCCCAGGATTCCAGCACCCGGGCACTGCGGGTATAAAGGATTGACTGCTCATTGCCCGTATGGAAACTTTTAATGGCGTCACGCAACTCCTCATGTTTTTGTGTCAGGATGGCGATAGAATCAACCGGGTTAAGTTTGGGCCACATATTTTTGTTCTTAACCATCAGGGTAAATTCGGAGATGTAGCTGTTAAGCTGTTTGATTGCCTCCTGCTGATTGTACCGCCCGTAACCTTCGGCGATACGCTGGGCCGGGGTTTGAAAATCAGTGAAAAGCCACCTGACCAGTTTAGAACGCTGGTAATCGTTATAAGTATCTATAATCCGGTTGCGTTCCTTGTCGGTGGTGTTAAAAATCCGGCCGTTGTACGGCTCCAGTATCTCCTTTTCCGTAGTAACAGGGCGGTCGTACAAAAAACTGAAATGATATATAAACGGCAGTGAATACATAACAATCCAGATGATGCTGAGCAGGGTAACATATTTGGCCAAAGTGCGAAATTTCGAGATTCTCCGGTTACGCAGAATGGAATTTAACAGCCAGTAAAAGG
>CAZUAS010000164.1:0-4548 GCA_964618515.1 uncultured Ignavibacteriales bacterium
GGTCTGGATGCACAAAAGGGCGTCATGGGCTTCGGCATCCGCCTGTTTGAGATAATGACAATCATTGGTGGCCACCAGGGGAATGCCCGTCTCGCGGGATATGGCTTCCAGCTTGGGTATCAGAAGCTGCTCTTTTTCGAGACCGTGGTTCTGGATTTCAATATAGAAATTCCCCGGACCAAAAATATCATTATATTCCCGGGCAACCGCCACGGCCTTCTCGGTTTCCCCTCTTAGCAAAAGCCAGTTGATTTCACCCTTAAGACATGCAGAGGTGGCAATGAGACCCTCGGCATATTGCTTCAGAAGTTCCTTGTCCATCCGGGGGCGATGATAGAAACCTTCCAGATAGGCAAATGAGGCAAGTTTCATCAGGTTTTTATAACCGGTCAGGTCCTTGACTAAAAGCAGAAGGTGAAAACCACCATCGGGGTATAGATTCGAGGGTTTCTTATCGAAACGACTGCCGCTGGCTATATAAGCTTCGCAACCGATAATAGGTTTGATTCCAGTCCGGGCTGCTTTT
Organism: uncultured Ignavibacteriales bacterium; assembly: GCA_964618515.1. Taxonomy (GTDB): domain Bacteria; phylum Zixibacteria; class MSB-5A5; order GN15; family FEB-12; genus JAFGNW01. The sequence goes on from CAZUAS010000164.1 coordinate 527, forward strand.
TTGTAAAACTCAATGGCACCGAACATGTTGCCATGGTCGGTAAGAGCCAGTGCCGGCATTTTATATTCTTTAGCCAGCTCCACCACCTGCTCTATCCGGCAAGCGCCGTCAAGAAGCGAATACTGGCTGTGGGTGTGCAGATGAACAAAGTTCGCATATTTCATAGAGGTAAAATCCGTTTATTTTATATCTCCTTAAGGTCGCTTAAAAAACCACCCCGGTCAATCTCTTTTTGATGAGAATCATGGAGAGAGGTAAGTCTTTATTATTATAACAAATTCCGGGTCACAATAGTTTTTGGAATCTTAAAGTCAGTTCGTGGTTCAATTACTATTTCACTAAATCACTTCGTCTACTTGAACTTACACAGAGATGATTCATCAGATCTTGGCGAGGATACCCCGGAGGTAATTAAGGCGCCGGTCTTCGTGAATCTGACCCAGGTCAAGCGTAATCACGGTCTGGCCAAAGAGGGAAAATTCCATTGGCTGGTCGGTGGCGCGGCGGAAGGCTTCGATTTCCTTGCGGGTCAAGGGGTGTTCTTCGCTGAAATGCAAGGTTACGTGACCATCGCGGATTCGTACCTTCTTCATACCGAGCATGGCGGCAAGAATCTTAACCGCCGTGGCTTCGAATAAATTAATCGCCGAGGGTGGGAGATGCCCGAAACGGTCGGTGATTTCCTCGCGTATTTTCTCCACCTGGTCGAGATTGTAGCAGTCGGCCAGCCGTCGATAAATATCCACTTTGTGCCGGCTGTCGGTGATATAGTAATCAGGCAGGTATATCTCGATATTCATTTCAAGCTTGGTTTCCGGCAGTCGCACGATTTCTTCGCCTTTGAGTTCGGCGACGGTTTCCTCGAGAATTTTATTATATAAATCAAAGCCAAGCTCTTCCATATAGCCGGACTGGCGGGCGCCGAGAATGGTTCCGGCTCCGCGGATTTCGAGGTCTCTCATGGCCAGGGCAAAACCCGAACCCAGGTCGGAGTGGGCTTCCAGCGCGCGCAGGCGTTTGACGGCGTCGGCGGACAGAAGTTTGGTCGGCGGGGTTAATAAATATGCATATGCCCGCCGGGAACTTCGCCCCACCCGCCCGCGCAGCTGGTACAGCTGTGCCAATCCGAAGCGGTCGCCCCGGTTGATGATGATCGTGTTGGCGGAAGGAATATCCAGACCGGATTCGATGATGGAGGTGCACAAAAGAACATCGTACTGACGGGCGAGAAACGCCAGCATGATACCTTCGAGAGAACGTTCATGCATCTGGCCGTGGGCGACGGCAATGCGTGCCTGGGGAACAATCTTTTGCAGATAGTGATGCATTGCCTCGATCGTCTGCACCCGGTTGTGAACGAAAAAAACCTGCCCGCCCCGTTCCATTTCACGAAGAATGGCAGTAGCAATTATGGCGGCATCGAATTCCACGATTTCGGTGATAATCGGCAAACGGTCTTTGGGCGAGGTGCTGATAAGGCTCATATCCCTTACTCCCATGAGCGACATCTGCAATGTCCGCGGTATCGGCGTGGCCGACATGGCCAGGGTATCGACCGTAGCTTTGAGCCGGCGCAGTTTCTCCTTATGGCGTACCCCGAAACGATGTTCTTCGTCGATAATCAATAAACCCAGGTCCTTAAACTTGACATCCCCGGATAAAAGCCGATGGGTTCCGATAACCAGGTCAATGGTGCCCTCCCGCAGCTCCTTCACTATCTCCAGCTGTTGCGCGCGGGTTTTGAAACGGGAAAGCATGGCAATCTTTACCGGGAATTCCGCCAGGCGTTCCGAAAAAGTAGCCATGTGCTGCTGCGCCAGGATGGTGGTGGGGACCAGTACCGCCACCTGCTTACCGGCATCAACAGCTTTAAAAGCCGCCCGTACCGCTACTTCGGTCTTGCCGTAACCGACATCCCCGCAGACCAACCGGTCCATCGGCTTTTCGTCGTTCATATCGCGCTTGACATCATTGATGGCCTTTTCCTGGTCGGGTGTTTCTTCGTAAATGAACGATGCCTCGAGTTGCTTCAGCCAGACACTATCCTCACCGAAAGAAAAGCCCTTGTGTGATTTGCGCTCGGCGTAAAGCTTGATTAAATCAGCAGCCATATCCGCAATGGCTTTCCGGGTTTTTTTCTTCAGTTTTTCCCAGCCGGGCGTTCCCAGATGAGACAGCGGCGGGGTGGAATCCTTGCCGGAATATTTGGCGACCCGGTTGAATTCTTCAATCGGCACGTACAGCCGGTCGCCCTCGGCGTACTGCAGATACAGGCAGTCCCGATTGCGGTTATCGACCGTTATCGTTTCCAGACCCAGATAGCGGGCGATACCGAAATCAGTATGGACGACGAAATCCCCCCTGTTCAACTGGGTATAATCTGATATGACCATTCCCTCGCGGAATTTCTTCTTCCGGATACGGCGATGATAACGGCTGAAAATTTCATGGTCGGTCAATACCGCCATACCGCCGGTTTTACATACAAAGCCGCCATTCAAATCAGCTACTTCGACCGGGGGCTTCTCATCCAATCCGATTTTTTCGGACAGGAGGTCTTCAAGACGTTCCGCCTGCCCCCGGCTGTCGGTGGCGATAAAATAGCTCAGCTTGGCAGCGTTAAATTCCTTGAGCGTCTTTTCGAGCAGGTCCAGCCGGGAGCCAAAAGCCGGGTGAGGCTGGCAGTCAAATGAGATAATGTCCTCCCGCCCGCCGCGAAAGGGAACATAATCAATGACCGTAGTTTGATTAAAAAATTCCTCCACCTTTCCAACCGTAAAATAATATTCTTCCGGAGTGGGAACTCGGCTCAGTTTTTTCTCCATACGTTTATAAAGACCTTCCGCTTCTTTTTTGAGGTCTTCGAATTCCTCCTTCAAGCCATCGCGGTTATGAACAAAAACAACCTGACTCTCATCGATATAATCCAGGAATGACCCCTGTTCGATTCCGAAAAGGAGCGAGAGCCACTCAAGCCCGGGCAACTCCGGGTCGTTGATATAACGAGCCCGGATGAAGTCGGCATCCGTCTCGGGAAGACAAGCGAGATATTTTTCCAGAGTGTCCTGAGTGACAGGGATTTCCCGGCGGGGCAAAATCTGTACCCGCTCGAGATGGCCGATTGTCCGTTGACCGGCTACTTCGAACTGGCGAATGGTCTCCACTTCATCACCGAAAAATTCCACCCGGACGGGAGCTTCACTGCCGGGAGTGAACATATCAATCAAACCCCCGCGACGGGCAAAATCACCGACTTCCTCAACCAGCCGCACCGACCGAAAACCGAGATTGAGAAGTTTCGCCACCAGTTCCTCGATATTAACCTCTTCACCCTTTTTGATATCCACCCGATTAGCATTTAAAACGGAGATCGGGATAGTGGGTTCGACCATTGCCCGCACGGGACAGATGATGACCGGACAGTTCTTATCCAGAAGGCCGGATAATGACCAGATCCGCCTCCCCATGACCTCCCCCACCGGCGCCTTGAAATCGTAAGGTAAAATCTGCCGTGAAGGATAGTGTCCTACTTTACTTTCCCCTAAGAGAAAAACCAGGTCATCGTAGAGGTCATTGGCAGTTTCGGAATTCCGGGTAATTACCACCAAAGGCCGGTCCTGATTTGTTAATAATGAGGTAATCACCAGCGATTCGGCGCACCCGGCCAGTCCGGTAACCTTAACCTGCCTTTTTTCAACCTGATAAAGAGAATGCAGAAGTTTCTTAAAAGGTGGGTAATCACAAAAACGGCGAAGGATAATATCCAGCTGGCTTTTTGATTGAGAAAGGCGGATGTCCATTTATTAAAAACCTTTATTATCAAACAACACAAAAGCCCCGGTAAAAAAATTACCGGGGTATTACCAAAAAATCAGGATAATAATATAATAAAAATCGGTCATAAAACAGAAAATAATTATTAAAAATATTAACGAACCCGAACAGGGTTAAGACCAATAATGACCGTCCAATAGCCAGCCGGGAAAAGGTTATGTTGGATAAAGTGATGTAGTCTTACAATT
>CAZUAS010000165.1:0-4252 GCA_964618515.1 uncultured Ignavibacteriales bacterium
GAGATGGAATCTCGTGACTGGAGTTCAGACGTGTGCTCTTCCGATCTAAAACCACCACCAGGGGATGGTCAAAATCTTTCAGTTTACGAATAAAGTTATATGCCAGAGCGGAAAAGACCGCCGACGTCATGCCCACCAGCAATTCAAAAACCGAAACCCGGGGGTCGAAGCCTTTAATCATAACCACCCCCACGAAAGATATGATGAAAAATAGCCACTGGATCGGTCGGGGCGGTTCCTTGAGCATGAGACCGGCGACTATTATTGTAAAAATCGGGGACACATATTGGATTGTTACCGCGCTGGCCAGGGGCATATTCTGCAGGGTGTAAAAATAAAGCATAAGAGCGATAGTACCGGCCAGCCCGCGGAGGATAAGATATTTTTTATTATTACCCCAGGGATTAAGGCGGGCTCTGATTACCAGAAAATAACAGACAATAAGGGTAACCAACGCCCGGAAAAAGACAATCTCATAGGCAGGGATATGGTCAAGATATTTGACACCGACGTTCATCAGGGCAAAAAAGAATGTCGAAGCCAGGATATATTTAACACCGGAAGAAATAAGTTACCTCATTTCATATTGAGCAACAATTCCATCTGCGATAAAGCGGCGGTAACAGCATGTTCAACCCTTAAAATACGACGGCCCAGAGAAAATTGACGAAAACCGGCCTGTTCCATATACTCGAGCTCAAAGGGCAACCAACCACCCTCCGGACCAATGGCAAATATAAACCAGCTAACCTTCTTATCGAATCTCTCACCCAGATTGAAACAACTCCCCGGAGTGGCCACCAGCTTAGCGGGTATGATTTCCAACTCTTTTTCCACTACCGGCAGGATAGCCTCAAAAAATACTTTAAAACGGTCAAGGATATGAATCTCCGGCAAAAAGGTCAACTTTCCCTGAGCGAGACCCTCGATTAAATGGGCGGTGTGTTTTTCTTTTTCCAGAAGGGGCGACTGAAAATAACTTTTTTCCACCCGGCCGGCTCTAATCAAATAAAGTTTTCTTACACCCATCATGGCCGAAGTAAACAGAACCTTTTTTAAAGTCTGGGGCCGGGGCAAAGCACAGACCAGGTCAACAACCGGCTCCGGTGGGGCGATATCTTGAAGTTCCGATATTTTCAAAACAACTTCCAGGGGAGTAATGACTTCCACAACCGCCTGTCCGACCGGTCCGTTCAACAAACCAACCTGAACTTTTTCCCCTTTTCCGAGCTTTAAAACATCCCTGATATGTTCCGCCCGGTTATCATGAAGACAGAACCGCTCCTTATCGAGCCGGTCACTTTCCATCAGTATAATCAGGTTCATAATATTCAAACAAACCTTTGCCAGCAGGTTGGATAATAACACTTATCTACAAAATATTTTTCTTTTCAAGTAACTTCCGTCCTGCCAGAACGCTAAAATACATTTTAAAAAAGCAAAATTCAACCGATAATAATAAAAAGTGCCGTGACAAGGCCTTGTTGAATGGCGGTGATACAATGTCGTTAAAAATTGACTTAAAAAAGATACTAAAAAAAGAATTAACAGAAAGCCCGCCCAAAATGGATATCGACCGGGTACGTGATGAATTTCTCACCTGGCTGGCGCAATTAAGAATACCGGCCGATGCCGACATTTCCTCGTGGTCGGAAAGAGTCAAAGTGTTTCGTCCCGAACCGGGCGAAGACAGTCTGGAATCCGGGCGTCGTATAAGAGTCGCCCTGCGGCTTTATACCCGCGAGAATCAATATCTTCTGTCAATCTCCGAAAGCCTAAATCCGGAAAACCGCGGAGTTTATACGATGGCGGTTCATGTCAACTGGCAGGATAGAGAAAAGCACATGCAGGAACTTGTCGAAAAATCCTATACCGGAAAATTCAATGATGCGCTTAGGGCTAAACATACCTTGTGGGCGCAGACATTCCGGATGGAGGAGATACAGGAAGCCTTCAACAGTTGTGCTATAGCCATACTCGGTAACGAACTGGTCGGCCGCAAAGATTCGCGTATCGAGACCACTATCCTCGACAGAAGACCATCGCCCAAAGTAACCTTCCCGGAACCCGAATAAAAAAGCCGAGCCGATAAAGCACCGGCTCAGCTTTTACTTATCAAGTTACCCTATCTTATTTTAAAAGAATCATTTTATGCGACCGGGTATATTCGGTCGTTTCCAGCTTATAGAAATATACACCGCTGGAAACCTCACGACCATTAGAATCACGACCGTTCCACCGGACGACATACTCACCAGCCGGTTTGGTCTCATCGACCAGAGTCACAATCTTCTGACCGAGGGAGTTATATATCGACAGGTCGACATCAGTTCGCTGTCCGAGAGAATAATTAATAGAGGTCCAGGGGTTAAAAGGATTGGGGTAGTTAGGCGACAGGTTGAACCGATAAGGCAGTCCTTTCTGTTCGTCTTCGACCGAAACGGCAAAAGTAGGCACGGTACGAATCCTGACAGCGACATCGACATTATAATCAGCGCCCATATTATACCAGGTAGCACCGTTGATACTCAAATAGGTTTTTCCCGGCTCAGCCGGACCGGCGGCATCCACCGCGACCGGGTAGCCGTAACTGGCATTGGTAAATCTGATGACCACAAATATTTCATTTCCAGCGGTAATCTCCGGCGGTGAGGTCAGCAGGACCGAATGGTAACCCGCTTCGGAGAAATTAAGGTCAAGGGTGTCAACCAAAAGACCGCTCAAGGTGGTACCGTTGAAGCTGTCATAAATATAAATATCGACATCCGTGGTAATATCCGTGGTCCAGAACTCCACCCGGTTCAGATAGACATTTTCGGTCGGGGTAAAACCAGCCAGACCCCATGAGGTCACACTGCCGGAACCGAACTCGCTGTTCCAGCCGCCTTCATCATAATAATGGATTTCCTCATTGGCACTGTAGTCCTTCCACGCGCTGATATAGGAAGACCATTGACCGATTCCGGCGGAACCGTAAGCAATGGTAAAATAACCATTATTCCCCCAGCCCGTTCCCCAGCTGTTTTTCACAATCCACCCCCCTGTTCCCCCGGTATGTACCAGGGTATTGTCCCAGCCTACAATAAGAACGGCATGATTGGGAGCTTCCGTCCCGGCATAATACAGCGTATAGGAGCCGTCGTAACTGCCGTATTCACTTTCCCAGGCATCACCGTTACCGGCATAGATGGTAGTATAAACCGGCCCATTGTTAAAAATGTAATTTTGAAGCACCGTAGTGGAAGGGACATTATCGGAACAGATGATATGCCAATCCAGAAGGGTTTTGATATAGGTACAACCGGTATTGCAGGGCACGTTCGACGCAACATAACCATCACAGCTTTCCAGTACCGTTCCTTTCTGGGATAACAGGTTGGCGACTTCGTAGAAATTACCGCCGTTACAACTGGCGTCGCTGTAATTGCATTCCTTAACATTGTTTTCGGAAAAATCAAAGCTTTCCGAGGTATCAATCAGCACCCGGGATTCAAAATTGGCTACGGCGGTAAAAGCATAACAGGAACCGCAGGAACCCTGGTTCTTTATTGAGGTGACCTTACCTTCATCGCGCCAGTCGAACTGTTCCGGGGGGGCCATAGCACTCAGACGGGGAGGCATTTTCTGTGCGTTAAGATGAGATAAATCCATCCGGGGAGGAATAAAACCACAGCCTGCAGGGAGATTGTTTTCCACCGGAGGTTTAAGAGGTGCCATCTTTATATCCTGTGCATAAGACAATCCGGCACAAAAAACGAGTACAAAGACTGCAACGCATCTCGATAAATATCTATTCATAATAGCCCTTCCTGTAGCTTAGACTTTAAAAAAATTACCCAATTAACGGTAATATCGACCAGGGCGGGATATCCCTGAAGAAAAAGCTGTTTTGACAATATAAATTGTTTAATAATAGAACTACCGGGCGTGAATGTTCGCTTGGCCTGGCGGGACAAATTATATATATATCCACTATCAGGAAATTTATTTTCAAAAGGAACCGTAAAAATAAAATTGACGTTATTAATCAATCAGCTGTAACATCCTTACTGTGAAGAAAGGACATAAATTATGAATATCAAAGGATATGCCGTGAGACAGGCGAAGCAACCAATTGATAAATTCGAATATGAGACATAAGAACTGGGAGCGGAGGATGTTGAAATCGCCATTACCCACTGCGTTATCTGTCACATTTATATACATCTTATAGATGACGACTGGCACATCAGTCAGTACCCGCTCTTGCCGG
>CAZUAS010000166.1:0-1219 GCA_964618515.1 uncultured Ignavibacteriales bacterium
CATGATGTTGAGTACCGGTTATGGTTATCTTACCCTGCAGACTTCCGCTTCAAATGTTCAAATACTGCAAAATGAGGTTCGCTTCGATATTCCTTTCACAAGGGATATAATCGTCGGTAATAATTCCCATCCGGTGATATTTACCGTTCCGGATGATTTTGAAACCAACGATGTAACATTCAGATTGTTCTTGATTATTGATTCGACTCTGGCTGAGGGTTTCGGTTGTTACCGGGATACTCTTGAGTTTATCGAAACAGTCGGAAGAACCGAGTACCTGGTGGTCAGCAGTGGACCTGGTGAGATTTTTGACACTAAAACCGCCTACAAAAGCAGTTTTAGTGTTCTGGGAAAAGAAACACGCTTCTGGGATCGCTCACGGGCCTTTCCCGATACCTCTTTCCTTGAAAATTTCAAAACAGTCATCTGGACAACCGATACTTCTTCAAATATTCTTTTTGAGCAAAGTGATATCGATGCTCTCGAAAGATATTTAGATAAAGGCAATAATCTTCTTCTGTCAACACCCGGCGGGCTTGGTCAACTGGCGAATGAATTTCCCTCTTTTGTCAGTAATTATCTGCATTTGAATTTGACTTCAATTACCGGTACTTCGTCTACCCTTTACGGAATTTCCGGCAACGAGGTGGGGGAGGGTCTCAAGTTTTTCCTGAATACGGATATTGGTTTCAACGGTACGCATAAGCTTATAACTCCTGATAACGGCGGTCAGGCCGCTTTCGAATTAAATCCTGAATGTGGTGGAGGAACAGTTGGTGTTTCATTCAGTGGTTATTTCAAAACTCTGGTGGTAACTTTTCCGGTGGAAACAATAATAAACGATATGGAGCCCGAGTTTAATACGATGGTAAATTTCCTCGATCGGGTCTTAGAATTTATGGGCGGGAACGTAACCGCAGTAGAAGATGATAAGCATATCGACACCAAACCGGGAAGTTTTACGCTCTATCAGAATTACCCTAATCCTTTTAATCCGGTAACGGTGATTAAATATACCTTACATCAGGATAATTTCCTAAACCAACCTGTTCCCACCCGGTTGACAGTATATGACCTTCTGGGGCGGGAAGTGAGGGTACTGGTGGGAGAAGTTCAGCCGGCCGGTAATTATGAAATCACCTGGGATGCCACAGATGAAAAGGGTGACAGGGTAGCAACGGGGATTTATTTCTACAAGCTTGAACAAGGCAATCTAAGT
>CAZUAS010000166.1:1229-4153 GCA_964618515.1 uncultured Ignavibacteriales bacterium
GTGAAACCAAAAAAATGCATTTCCTTAAATAACATTCGCTTTATATAATTCAAGTTCCTTGACCGCCTTTTGACAGGCGGTTTTTTTAATGTATAAAAACTTTGTAAATTTTATATTATCCCTTGGTATGATTGATGCCGGGGATTTGACATTCCGTATCTTTGGTCTATATTACCGATTTTATAATAAGGGGTAATATGTTTCAGAGTCGAGCAGCTCTTTTGGGGCAGTATTTTCCTGCTGATTCTTACTGGCACCGTTTAGATGCCCGTGCCAAGATATTTATGGTTTTTCTGGTGTTGATATTATCGCTTCTTACGGTTTCTATCGTTTTTTACCTGGTTATTCTGGTGGTTTTAATGATTGCTCTCTTTTCCGCCAAGGTAAGCCCCGGGGCGCTTTATCGTAATTTTCAGCCCTTAATGGTTATAGTGCTGATTACTTTTATCTATCACCTGGTTTTCAGCGGCCAGGGGACAGACACTTTATACAGCTTTTTTGGATTCGAGATGACTCGGGGGGCTCTCAGTCGAGCCTGTTTTTTTTCTTTGCGTTTGATAATTTTCATTACGATGGCATACCTGGTCACTTTGACCAGTTCGCCTTCAGAACTGGCGGAGGCTTTCATTCGCATACTGAAACCTTTGAAAAAAATAGGCGTGCCGGTCAATGACCTCGGCCTGGTGTTATTTATTGCCATCAGGTTTATCCCGATTCTGTATGAAGAGTTTAATGCTATTAAGAACGCCCAGATAATCCGGGGAGTAAATTTTGCCGGTTCTGTTTTCAATCGTATCAAAAAAACCGGTTATATTCTGATTCCTGTTTTTGTAGCCGCTATCAGCCGGGCGGATGACCTGGCTATGGCTATCGAAGTGCGGGGATATGATAGTAACAGGGAAAGAACTTTTTATACCCGGATGTCTTTTGGCGGGCGGGAATGGTTCTTTTTGTTGAGCGGTACGATTTTGGTTTTTATCCTGTTTTATAAGACACGGTAAAATGGCTGAAAAAAATATAAAAATTATTGTTGAGTACAAAGGGACGGCTTTTGCCGGCTGGCAGATACAAGCCGGCCAGCCTACTGTTCAGGGAGAAATTACCGAAGCAGTTTTAAAGGTTACCGGTCAGAGAATTAATCTGATTGGCGCCGGGCGAACTGATGCCGGGGTGCATGCCCTCGGGCAGGTGGCTAATTTTCTGATAGAACACCACCTGGAACCGGACCGTTATGCCAAGGCAATAAATTTCTATCTTAATGATGATATTTATATTAGGGAGTCATCCGAAGTTGCTTTGGATTTTAATGCTCGTTTTAAGGCTCGTTACCGGCGTTACCGATATATGATGGCTACGCAAAAGTCGGCGCTATACCGGGAATATCGCTGGGAACATCGCCGGAAACTTGATTTCAAGCGCTTACAGAAAGCCGCTCAACTGGTTTTGGGCGAACATGATTTTTCCCCGTTTTGCGTGGTTTCCTCCCGAAAAGAGGATAATAAATGTTTTATTGAATTTTCCCGATGGTTTCAAATCGGTCCCTTATGGATATATGAAATCAGAGGTAACCGTTTCTTACACGGTATGGTGCGGTCGCTGGTAGGGTCAATGGTCAACCTGGCGGACCTTGAACCGGATAATAACGTCCTTAACTTGACTTTGGAACAGTTTAACGATATTATTAACTTTCAGACCGATACGCGGGTAGCCTTTACCGCCCCGGCACAGGGATTGTACCTGGTGGCGGTTGGATATTGATAACAGAAAGGAAATATGAAGTTTTTTATTGATACGGCTAATATCGAAGAGATAAAAAGTGCCGCCGCTATGGGTATTCTTGACGGAGTTACCACCAATCCGTCTCTGGCGGCTAGGGAAACCGCTCCTTATAATGAACTTCTCAAGGTAATTTGCGGTATTGTTTCCGGACCGGTCTCGGCGGAGGTTCTGGCGACTGATTACCAGGGAATGATGAAAGAGGCCGAGGAACTGGCCGGCATCGCCGACAATATCGTGGTTAAAATACCCACTATTCTCGAAGGCTTGAAAGCCATTAAGAGTTTGAATCAACAGGGCATAATGACCAACGCCACCCTGGTTTTTTCTCCGGCCCAGGCGCTCCTGGTGGCGAAAGCGGGTGCGACTTATGTTTCGCCTTTTGTGGGCCGACTTGATGATGTCGCTTCCGACGGCATGGCACTGGTGGAGAATATCGCCGTTATCTACAGCAATTACGGTTACGATACCGAAATTCTGGTGGCTTCAGTCAGACATCCCATGCATGTCATCCAGGCCGGGCTGATCGGGGCTGATGTTGTAACAATGCCTTTTGAGGTGATAGAAAAACTGATTAAGCATCCCTTGACCGATATAGGTCTTGAGAAATTCCTGTCTGATTATAAGAAGGCTCAGAAAAGAAAATGATTGAACGCTATACCATGCCGGAGATGGGTGCCCTCTGGTCGGAAGAAGCCAAATTTCGCTCCTGGCTCAGAGTTGAAATAGAAGCCGCCCGGGCAATGGCGCAAAACAGGATAATTCCCCGGGAAGCCTTTGCGGTTATCGAGAAAAAGGCTGCTTTCGATATCCAACGCATAAATGAGATTGAAGCCGAAGTCAATCATGATGTTATCGCTTTTTTAACTTCGGTTTCGGAATTCGTGGGCGAGGAAGCTAAATATCTTCATTACGGCATGACTTCCTCGGATATGCTCGATACTGCCCTGGCTTTGCGGATGAAAGAAGCCGCCGAGATTATCGACCGCAAAATTTCTGCCGCTTTAGCTTTGATAAAAAAGCTGGCTATGAAATATAAAAATACTCCCTGTATAGGACGGACTCATGGCATTCTGGCGGAACCAACCACGGCTGGTTTGAAAGATCGGAAGAGCACACGTCTGAACTCCAGTCACGAGATTCCATCT
>CAZUAS010000167.1:0-4076 GCA_964618515.1 uncultured Ignavibacteriales bacterium
CTTTATATTTATTCTCCTGAAGGAGTTCTTGAGCCTGCTTTATTATCTGCGGTTTCTTCATAATTATCATCCTGAATAGTAATTTCACTTATATTATTTTCACTATCATTACCCTTAATAATTACTATTTGTGGCTGAGACTTGAAATAATTAAAATACAGATCAATCACTATAAAACTTAAGTTAATGTTAAAAATGGTATACTCATTATTTGGATTGATAACTTTTGTCTCGCCCCAAGGATCCATTTCTGTTGTTTTATCTAGATCAGTACTTGAATATCTTGGATCATTCCAATCCCTATCCCAGGCAGATACTGCCGGTGGAAATAATGATAGTGAGAAAATAACAATTATTATAAATGCAACCGTTCGCTTCATCTTCGCACCTCTATGTTTAAGGTTTTAATTTTTGTATATACTTATATCCTAATAGGCAGGAGCACAGGGCTCCTGCCCTACATTTACTTTTCGCTTCATCCTTGCACCTCAATGGTTAAAGGTTAATGTTTTCCGGTTTTTCGTTATTAATTTAGTTGACATTCAAAGGCTGTGTGGCTTATTTAAATAATTAATACAAATTATAAACGACTTTGTCAATATTAAAATTTCAATATTTACCATTAACCCTTCATAAATAAAGCAATAAATGTCGATTCATTACCGCTATTAAAGAAAAGCAGTGCTGTCTTATACTAGTACGGTAATTCCTTCTTCAAAATCATTATAAGCAATACCGGTGACAGGTCGTGTCAGTCTGAAATTAAAAATTTTAAAATATTTTCAAACAAAATATATGGAAGGCGGGAACTTTTGCCGGTTAATTCCTGCTATCTTGTTATCACTCAATAGGTGAGAAGATATCGCACCAGACTTCCGTTGCCGGGTCGTTGATATAAAGAATTAAAAATATAATGTCCGCCAGTTCAATATTTCCGTTGTTATTAAGGTCCGCCATGTCGGCATTGTAAGGGCCGGCTCCCGCCTGAAAGTAATAGACAATCAGATACAAAACATCGGCAAGGTTGACCTGATGGTCGCCGTTGGCATCACCGCATAGTAAGTCGCAACCCGCCTCTTCAGCCCCCATTAAAACACCACAACTGTTATTTTCGGGCAGACAGGGAGAAAAGAAATTTACCGTATAATTATTATTGTCCGGGTCGCAGAACTGCGGATTGGCGTCGATATTGCCGGCACCTTCCCACCCGCCCTTTACCAGGCAACAGGTTACCTGTAAATCTTCGGCGGTGACATTTAATATTTCGTCATAGGCATTATCCCAGAAGATGCTATTTTCGACTACCGGACTGGCATCATTGGCTACATACAGTCCCGGACCCAGATTTTTGCAAATAGTATTATTTCTTAGGGTATCAAAACCGAGCTGGCAGGCAACCGCCATATCACTGTTATTGTAAATTAGATTACCTTCGATTAATGCTACAGTTGTAAGACACACCATTCCGGTTCCATAGTAACCTATATTTTCCCTGATTATATTATTTTTTACTATCATTCGAAAAAGGTCAGAACTGGAACTATTAAGTACTATTCCCCCGCCAAAAGCCATCGAAAAAGCCTTATTCTGATATATATCATTATTTTCTATTATCACATGAGACTCCTGAATCGCTATTCCGGCACCCATTTTAGTTTATTAGCTGAAATCCTGTTTCCCTGAATCAATAAATCCGATTCGTTGGCAAATATCCCCCCGCCTATGGAAAAATAGGTATTTTGCTCATTACTACGGTAAGCCAGATTATTGCTAATAGTATTATTGATAATTCGGGCTTTAGAACCGGAACAGTAAATACCGGCTCCATACCCCTGACAGGTGCCGGTGTCAATGAAAACAGTATTTTGATTAATCACGTTGTTATCAAGCGTCGGTCCGGCAGCGACACAGTAGACAGCACCGCCATAGACTGATTTTGAATGATAACTGATTACTAATTTCCCTTAACCATGCTTCAAGGTCAATCCTTTTAAAACCGCCGTGCTGTCCTCATTGTTTGTAAAAGTAACCACCGGCCCGTTATTGTTGCCATCTATTATCGTCGTCCCTATGAAAACATTATTGCCGTTTATTACCTGATATGAACCGACTAGTATATTTTTACCGTTAAAATTGATGTTTTCATAATAAGTTCCCGGCTGAATTATAACCGAATCACCATCAGCGGCGTTGTTTATGGCGGCTTGAATAGTGCTGTACTCGACCGGCACCATCAGCCTTAGGGGATAAACGTTTCCTCCAGATAATAATAAGCTAAAGAGGATTAAAACGATTCTTTTACCCATACCCTCTCCCAATAATTTAGCACTTTAAGATAATCCCGGATATGTACTTATATGTAATAATAAATAAGTTCTTTTGTGTCAAGAGAATCCTGAATCAAGGTTAGATTAAAACCGTTTTACCTACTCATTGGTTTCTTCGCTTGGTTCAGCCTTTTGCGGGCCGCGGGAACGTTTGACCGAGATAACTCCTTTAACCTTGCGGACTTTATCGATAATGCGATTGAGGTGGGTAAGGTTGGATACTTCGATAACGAATTTCCCCACGGCGGTGGTATCCTGAGCATACATCTCAGCACCGCGGATATTGGTATTGGCATCGGCGATTGCCTGCGTGACATCCCGGAGCATATTTTTCCGGTCTTCGACCACCATATCCAATTGTACGATAAAGGATTGGTCACGACTCACATCCCAGCTGACTTCGATTTTACGCTCCGGACTGGTATTACTGATATCAATGGCCACCTGGCAGTCGGCCTGATGAATGGTTACCCCTCGGCCACGGGTGATAAAGCCGATAATATCATCGCCCGGCACCGGCTGACAGCAACCGGCAAAGCGGAACATCATATTGTCCAGTCCCTGTACCTTAATCCCTTTGGTTCCGCGAATTTTATCAATAACTTTTTCCACAAAACCGGCTTCCGCTTTTTCCTCCTCGGGCTGGATAAGCATTATAAGCTGGCGGTGGTTCATGGAACCGTTACCGATAGCCGCAAACAAATCGTCTACCGACTTATGATTAAGGCGGTTGGCGTATTCCTGAAGTTCGTTATCAGGGGGCATTTTTAAATGAATTTCTTTGAGTTTGCGTTCGACAATTTCCCGACCCAGGGTTATCGATTGCTCGAATCCGGCTTGTTTAATCCAGCGCTTTATTCGGGAACGGGCGTTGGAGGTTTTGACCAGCTTGAGCCAGTCGTGCGACGGGGTGCGGTTGGGGTTGTTTAAAACCTCCACCATGTCACCGGATTTAAGTTCGGTGGAAAGGGGTTGCAGACGGCCGTTGATTTTCGCTCCGGCGCAATGAATCCCCACCTCGGTGTGAATCTGAAAGGCAAAGTCAAGCGGAGTGGAGCCCTTGGGCAGGTGAATCAAACGGCCCTTGGGCGTAAAGACAAAAATATCTTCGGAATACAGGTCAATCTTTAAATATTCGATAAATTCATAGGGCTTGGTTAAATCTTTCTGCCATTCGAGGATATCTCTGAGCCAGACCATCTGGCGGTCGTCACGGCTCATCTGCTGGCGACCTTCCTTGTAAAGCCAGTGCGCGGCAATACCGTTCTCGGCGATATAATGCATCTGGTGGGTGCGTATCTGGATTTCCACCATTTTGTCTCCCGGGCCAAATACCGTTGTGTGCAAGGAACGGTACCCATTTGGCTTGGGATTGGCCATATAATCATGAAAACGTTCCGGAACCGGTTTCCACATGGAGTGAATTGTCCCCAGGGCATGATAACATTCCCGTTCGTTGTTAACAATTACCCTTATCGCCAGGAGGTCAAAAATCCGGTCAAAGGGAACTTTCCTGATTTTCATCTTACGGTAGATGGAATCAAGATGTTTAGCGCGACCATAAACGGTCGCAATGATACCGTCTTTGGAAAGAGCTTCTTTTATAGGCGTAACCACTGACTGAATATAAGATTCGCGTTCTTCGCGGGTTTCTTTGACTTTTTCACTCAGCTCCCGATAAACTTCCGGCTCAAGATATTTTAAAGACAGGTCTTCCAGCTCAATCTTGGCTTTATTGATGCCGAACCG
>CAZUAS010000168.1:0-4047 GCA_964618515.1 uncultured Ignavibacteriales bacterium
ATAATGAGCGGTGACTGGAGTTCAGACGTGTGCTCTTCCGATCTCGGCGAGGTAACGTTTAAAAATAACCAACAACTTCCTTCTCATATCCTGAAAAAAGGCTTGAAATATGACGAGGGTGAGATTTTCAACCAAGAAAAGTATCAGGAATCAATCTATGAATTATATACCGCTTACCAGGAAATAGGCTATCTTCATACACGAATTATCGATGAAAAAGTCACTCGTTTGGATACTATTCTGGATATCACCTATGACATAACCGAAGGCCTGCCGTCACATATCAACCTAGTCAAAATAGTGGGCAACGTAAAGACCAAGGACCGGGTCATCCGGCGGGAAATATCCAGCCTTCCCGGCCAGGTGTTCAACCGGTCGCGCTTGATTCGCTCGGTTCGTGACATTATGGCGCTTAATTATTTTAACAATGTCGAGCCGATTCCGATTGACCTGCCCAACGGCGATGTCGATATCGAGTTCAAGGTGGAAGAAAAGCAAACCGCCCAGGTATCCGCCGGCGCCGGGTATAACAGCCAGGACAAACTGGTCGGTTCCTTCGGTATGGGTATCCCCAATCTTCGCGGTAACGGACAGAGCCTCAACTTTAATATGGATTTCGGGACCAATCTCAGTTCCTTTTCGATCTCTTTTACCGAACCCTGGTTTATGGGGCGTCCAACCCTTCTGGGTACAAATATTTACACCCTGAAACGCCGCTGGTACGATGATTACACCGAGGCTCGTCAGGGTGGTTCGATTCGGCTGGGCCGACGTTTGCGCTGGCCCGATAATTACTTCCGCATCTATGCCTCTTACCGTCTCGAAAGAAACCGGTTTTACGACTATGACGACACCTACAAAAACAATAACTCCTATAAAGCCGTCACTTATTTTGACCTTAACAACGATGGCAGTTACAATGTCGACAGCGGTGATTTTATCGTTAATGACACGGTTTACGGACCCTATCCCGGCTCCATCATCGAATATTTCGAAGAATGGAACACCGCCTCCCGGCTTTCGCTTAATATCATCCGGGATTCCCGTAACCTGCCCCAGTTCGCCACCAGCGGCTCGGTCATTTCCTATACTTTCGAAAATACCGGGGGTATTCTGGGAGGCTTCTGGAAATATCAGAAACATTTACTTTCTTTAAGCAAATTTATACCCCTATTTTGGGGCATGGCAATTGCCGCCAAAGTCGAATACGGCGTGGTCACATCACCCGCCGGCGATAACCGTATCCTCGTTTCCGACCGTTTCAATCCCGGCGGCACGGCTTATGATGGTATCGTTCGCGGTTACGACGACGGCGTGCTTACCCCCGATTCTCTGGTAACCCAGTCAGATACTACTTTCCGCGTCAACTATCTGTCAGAAATCGACAGCACCCTACTGGTAGATACGCTTTATACGCCCTACCGGGTACGCGTTCGTGGTAAATACATGCTGGTATCAAACATCGAATTACAAATACCTATCGCCACAAACCAGTTCTATGGATTGCTTTTCTTCGATGCCGGCAATTCCTGGCTGAACGCTGACGATATTAAACCCATCACCGGTTTGTACCGGGGGGTGGGCTTCGGTTTTCGCATCGTAGTCCCCGGTATGGGAACGATCGGTTTTGACTTCGGCTATCCCCTTGACCAGTACCGGAATGAAAGTAAAAGCCTGAAACCCCATTTCCAATATGGCACAACTTTTCGATAAATAATAACAATATTATAATGGAGTAAAAGATTATGTCTAACCGAAAAAAGTCCCTCCTTTCAACTGTAGTCATCTTTTTGATGGTTCTGGGCCTGGCATCGATGGTCAGCGCCCAAACCGCCAAGATCGGTTTCGTGAACGATGAAGAAATCAAGAAAAATTACAAGGCCTGGCAACGGGCACAGGAACAGTGGGACCTGGAGAGAAAAGCCTGGGACGATGAAGCCAGTGCTAAACAGAAAGAGCTGGAAGAACTGGTCGACGAATACGAAAAGCAGAAACTGATACTTTCAGAAGATAAAAAGAAAGAAAAAGAAGCCGCTATCAGAGCCAAACAGGAAGCTCTCGATGCTTACACGCGCCAGATTTATGGTCCCGGCGGCACGGCTGAAAAAAAACAGGAACAGCTGGTTGGTCCCCTGCTGGAGGACGTTAATAAAGCTATTGAAGCCGTCGCTCTTGAAGGTGGGTATGATGTCATTTTTACCCTGCAGAGTGGTCTGGGTTATATCAATCCCACTTTCGAAGTTACCAAGAAGGTTTTAGAGTATCTTGAAAAAATGGAATAACCACAAGTGCACCCTGTCCGAGATTGCCAAAAATGTCGGCGCCGTTCTTGAAGGAGACGGCGCTCTGGAAATCTCCGGCGTAGCGCCGATTGATAAAGCTCACCGTGGAGAGATCAGTTTTATTGCCAACAAGAACTACCTCAAATATCTCGAAACCACCGAAGCCTCGGCTCTGGTTCTGCCACCGGATATAAAATTTACCCGTCTGCCGGTTCTTCGCCATGACAACCCCTATCTGACTTTCGCCCGAATAATCGACCTTTTTCACCCCGACATGCGTTTTATTGAGCCGGGTATAGACGCCAGCGCGATTATTGAAAACGGCGTTCAGATTGACCCCACCAGCGGTATCGGTCCTTTATGCCATATCAGCCGGGGAGCCACAGTCGGCTCGAACAACCAGTTCCTGTCATCCATTTTTATAGGCGAAAATGTTTCCATCGGCAATAATTGCCTGTTCTATCCCGGGGTGAAGATTCTGGCTGATTGCCGCATTGGCAATAACGTGATTCTCCATCCCGGTGTGGTCATAGGTTCCGATGGATTCGGTTTTGCCTGGTCAGGCAGCGAACACAAAAAAATCAAGCAAATTGGTTGGGTGGAAATTGAAGACGAGGTTGAGATTGGCGCCAATACCACCGTTGACCGTGGCGCTCTTGGACCTACCCGAATCGGCCGCGGCACAAAAATCGACAATCTGGTGCAAATCGCCCATAACGTGGAAATAGGCAGATGTTGTATAATCGTGTCCCAGGCAGGCATTGCGGGTTCAACCAAAATCGGTGACGGTGTTATCGTAGCCGCCCAGGCCGGTATTATCGGGCATCTTGAGATTGGCGATAAAGCCATAATAGGCGCCCAGGCCGGTGTAGCCAAATCGGTCCCGGCCGGTAGAACCGTGCTGGGCTCCCCGGCCAGAGATATCATGGAGGAAAAAAGGATTATGACCCTTCAAAAAAGACTGCCGGAACTTCTAAAACGCCTTAAGAAGCTCGAAAACAGTCTGGGAGAGGAATAAATAATTCAGGTTATATAATGCTCTTCAATTTCAGCGATTTTGTCCCAGTTCTTTTCCATCTCACGAACAAAGACCAGCATCGTTTCACAGTCATGATTTTCAGCCCACATTCTTATCTCACATAATAGGCCCCATTGCTGGCGGTTGATAATTTTTAAATTGGTGATATCATTGTTCAAATTGGAAACCGCCTTATTGAGTGCCTGCGCCACAACTTTTAAACCATTGTCACCACGAAGCGATACGGTTGAAGAAAGATCCCCTTCGGCCAATTCTCTGATGCGGTACAGAATTTGTTCCGCCGGTTCAACTACCTTAACCGAAGGCAGGATAGTCATAATACCGATAGCTGTAATCGCCGCCACAACCGCCGAAATCATATAGGGCATTAAAGTAACTGCCGCCAGCTCGACCCGGTCACAAACCTCCGCCAGAACCTCACTGTTAACCGAGTTGTTGAACCAGACAATTATAACACTGGAGATAAAAACCGCTGAGCCGGCCATTATACTGATTATAAAATAGATGCGGCGCTTAAGAAAGGTCTTATCGGCACCAAAAATCAGATTGTTGGTCATGCCAAACCCCCAGATATGATTTTATAAGTGTTTTTTCCGCCATCATTCATACAACCAGCATGCCCCCTAAAAAACTTCTTTCACGATTTGATTTATCCCATTGACTGATATAAAATTAAACAAAAAATAATCTCCCGTGGCCGCTACTTAGCGATTAAAGGCTATTGAA
>CAZUAS010000169.1:0-471 GCA_964618515.1 uncultured Ignavibacteriales bacterium
ACAATAAAACAAATTTTTGGTTACACCTTATTAGTCAAACAGTTATCTGGATTTCAATAAGTGTTTTTTTACGCTACATATTTAGAGATAACCCCGGACAATTATTAGAATTTCACTTAATTAATCATAATCTTTCAGTATTAATGAACCCTTTCAGTTATTTTCGTTTTACTTTCAATGCTCTGCCTAAGGGACTCAATATCTTTATGTTATCTTTGATAGCATTATTAATTCTTATTTACTGGAAAGAAAAAGCCATCTTTTTAAGAAAAGCTTTGTTTATATTGGTACCTATGATAATATTAGCATTAATCTTTGGTTGGATAGAGGAAATAAGAATGTATTACGAATCGCTGCCTATATGTTATGTCCTCTGTTTACATTCATTTATGAGAATCTTTAAAATTCCATTTATACAAGCAACGTTAATATGTCAATAAATTTAAATTTTACATAATATTTTAGTTATTA
>CAZUAS010000169.1:481-3903 GCA_964618515.1 uncultured Ignavibacteriales bacterium
ATATATTTTATAAATTTCTCCTCTGTTATCAATTCTGCTGTTTATTGTATAAAAAAATATCATTTTATAAATTTGAACAGAAAATCGAGAAGGAATATTACTTAATTAATTTTTATGTTTGTATAAGTAGATATATACTAATATATTGTAGCTAAAGAAGATTATTTTCAACATGGTACGATGATTGCATAAAGATAATTACCTGAAAACCGAAGTATTTAATGAACCGGGAAAAAATTAAGTAAATAGGAGGATATCGTGATAAGAATAATATTGTTTCTAATATTAATATCATTGTTTTTAATAAACAGTCTCTATTCGGCAACGTATTATGTATCCAAAAACGGCAACGATGGTCGTTCCGGTCTTGATTGGAACAATTCCTGGTTAACATTGAATAAGGTAAATTCAACAATGTCAGGTGGTGATACTGTTTTCTTCGGAGCTGGTACGTGGTATGGTGTAATAACGCCACCAACCGGAGCTACACCAACCGACCGTACCTGTTATGCCTGCTCTTCTTTTGTTGAAGGTATTACTACTATATCAGGAGCTGAAAGCATTACTAATTGGACTAATCATTCCGGCAATATATATAAAGCCCATTATGTGCCAATAGCAAATGAAATTATTTATACGTTAGCAGAAGATGATTCATTGATGGGAAGGGTAGCATCTTTAGATGATGTTAATTCTTCCGGAAAATTTTTCTATAATTCTGGAACTGATACCATGTATATTTGGGGGTACTCTGGTGAAAACCCTAATAACCATATAATATATGCTTCAAGCCGAATTGTTATTGATATGGAAAACGATAATTATGACTATATAACATTATGGGGCTTAAAGGTTAAATACGGTCATAAGGTTGGTATAAGAATTGGAGGAACAAACACCGCTCCCGATTCGGTATTTGTGGAGCATTGTGAAGTATCGCATGTAAGCGGCCAATCCGGACAAAATACTGCGGGTATTGCAACCAGAACAGTTGGCACTGATACTCTGAATTATGGCTATGGTAATATTATAAGGGGTTGTTATGTCCATGATATTCGAGAAGAAGGTGGCTGGTATGGGCACACTAAATGCATCAATATGTATGGAAGTATGTATTGTGTAGTTGAAAGCTGTTATGTAAATGGTTGCGGTATTGGTATTAACTTCAAAGGTAACACTCCGAATGGAACCTATATGAAAGGAAATGTTATACGGTATAATAACGTTACTGGTGCAACAAATGGAATAGATGTTACTTGTTGGCATATAAACGATAGTATATATGGTAATGTTATTTATAATCCCGCCGGTGATAAGTGGGGCATCACCGTAGAGGGTTATGGGATAACGGATGGCACCATAGTATATAACAATACCATGTTTGGTGTTAGTAAGGCTTTTGTAATCTGTCCGTGGGAGGATGATTTTGAAGGTGACGGTAATGACGGTATACATTATTTTAAGTATAATATTGTATACAGCCCCTCCGCATCAATAGAAACATGGGTTATTAAAAGGGATGATACATTAAATATTACGGTTGATTCAAATATATATTATGCTGGTTCAATGTCTTTTAGAACTAATTCTGGGAGTTATAATTTTACTGAATGGCAAAACCGCTATGATTTTGACCTAAATTCCTCGACCACCAATCCGGGGTTGATTAATCCTGCGGCGGGCAATTTCGCCCGTTCCGACTCCCTCAATTTTGAAATGAATGCCGACTACGGCGGCCGCCGCTGGACATTGTTCGGCGCCTGGCAACCGGGCAACCAGCCCGACTGCGACCTGCCCGGAGCCACCACCCTGACTTCTCCGGCTAACGGCGCTACCGGTCTGACGCAACCGCTGACCTTCGACTGGCAGGATGTCGCCACCGCGACTTTGTACCAGATTCAAATAGACGACAATGTCGCGTTCAACAGTCCGGAAATAGATTCCTTCGCAACGGCGTCAACTTTCAATACTTCCGGCCTTACCGCCGGCGCCACTTACCACTGGCGAATCAAAGCCTATAACGCCTGCGGCTGGGGCAACTGGAGCGCATCGCGTAATTTTACCACCTACTGTGAACAAATCGGCGCCCCTGATATAGCCCTGCCGGTGGACGGTGCTGACAACCAGACCCAGCCGGTCAACCTCGACTGGAACAGCGTCACCGGCGCCGACCAGTACCGCGTGCAGGTGGACGATAATCCCGATTTCAACAGCCCCGAACGCGACCAGCAAACGACCGCTTCCAACTACAGCGTTTCCGGTCTGGCCGACGGCACCACTTATTACTGGAAAGTCTGCGCCCACAACGCCTGCGGCTGGGGCAACTGGAGTACCACCAGTTCCTTTACCACTTTCTCTTTTGCCACCCAGACGTTCGACATCTATGACCTGGAAGTGCTTAATATCACCGATACCTCGGCCTTGATTGAATGGAAAACCACCGAAGAAGCCACTTCCCGGGTCGAATACGGTACCACCGCCGGATACGGTTTAAGCAGCCCGTTGAGTACTGGTTTCCAGATGGTTCACAGCGTTCTTTTGACCCAGCTCAATCAGGATACCGACTACCATTTCCGGGTAGTCTGCACCAATGCCGACGACGAATTGTCAATCAGCCCGGACAGTACTTTCCACACCAGGAGCACCATAAGCGGTAACGGCAGTACCCTGACCGGCAGTTCCAATACCGCCTACGGAGCCCTCGAACCCACTTTGAGAGTGAACAATTACGACAATAATGATGACAATGTTTATTATTTCGAGGTCGCCGAGGATTCCAGTTTTGCTTTACTCGTGGAATCTTCACCGGCCGTACCGCAGGAGATCGGGGAGGTTACCTCCTGGCAGGTCACCGAAGAATTGAATATCGGCCAGACATATTACTGGCGGGCTAATGTCAACAATTTGGTTTACAGCCCGGTGTACACTTTCGTGATACACCCTAAAACCTATGCCATGCCCAATCCCTACCGGCCCGACAGCGACCCCCCGGCGACTTTCGCCAACGTGCCTTCTGGCTCCAACCTGGTGATCATGTCGGTTTCGGGCAACGAAGTCATCAAGCGCTGGACTAACCATAGCGGTGGCGATATTCTCTGGGATGGCACCAATCAGGCCGGGAACCGTGTCGCCTCTCAAACATATCTCTGGTTTGTTGAGAATACGAATATCAAGGGTAAAATTATTGTCATCAGGTAATGGGAATAGCTAAATGAAACCGCCTTTACAAGGCGGTTTTTTTATATCCGGTTATTCACAGGCGAATACAAATTATGGTTACTAATATCAAGAAGCTTTCGGTCGATATAAAGAACATATCTTGGTTCATAACAGACAAACGAAAAATCCTTAAAGGCCCAAGGTAACTAGATGACGGTGGAGAGTTTCAAGGCGGGTGATTTGAAGAACATCCTGCCATTAAT
>CAZUAS010000170.1:0-3857 GCA_964618515.1 uncultured Ignavibacteriales bacterium
CGAAACCGCAAGGGTTTCGACCTACAGATCAAATTCTATTCTCCCCACTCATCCAGTAACTTCTTCTGCTTTTCGGTCAGCTTATCCGGGATGCGGACTTTTATCTCCACATACTGGTCGCCCTGGACACCGCCCACCGCCAACCCCTGGCCTTTAAGGCGCATTTTCGTACCGGGCTGAGTGCCGGGTGGGATGGTCAGCATGAGCGTCTTTGTCAGTGTCCGTACTTTTTTCTTACAGCCCAGAACCGCTTCCTTGAAGGAAATCTCAACCGAGCTGTAAATATCGTTACCTTGGCGTTCAAAATTCTGGTCGGGCATAACTCTCACCGTTATTATTAAATCACCTTTTTGTCTTGTCAACGGGTCCTGCTGACCCTGACCGCGAAGGCGGATTTTACCGCCATCCTCGATACCGGCCGGGATTTTCACCGACAGTTTTTTATCGGTACCTTGAAGTTGAATCGTTCTACGGGTGCCACGTACGGCTTCCATGAAGGTTATACTCAGTACACTATGAATATCCTCGGCTTTCGGGTGCGGTCGAGCCGCACGGCGACCGGGACCAAAAGAGGCGGTTTCACCGAAATCCGCTCCGCCACCGAAAAACGACGAAAGAATATCATCAAGACTGTCGAATCCCTCCCTCCGGGTTTTGCCACGAGAACCAAAATTGGTAAAGAAACTGAATGCCCCGGGTCCGAAACCACCTTGGCCGGCAAAACCACCCGGCTGGGGACCACCCGCAAAAGCTCCGTATTTTCGGAGCGTATCGTATTCCGCCTTTTTCTTGGAATCCGACAGGGTTTCGTAAGCTTCGGAAATCTCTTTAAACCTAGCCTCGGCATTTTTATCACCTTTGTTGCGGTCGGGGTGATATTTTTTAGCCAGAGACCGAAAACTCTTCTTTATCTCCTCCGGGGAGGCGTTTTCACTTACCCCCAGCACTTCATAAAAATCCTTGGCCATAAAATATCACCTCCTTCCTAATCGGTTGAAGCCCGGCTGCCGTAAGACAGCCGGACTTTACGGCTATTAATAATATTATACTAATCAAACCTTCATAAAAGAGTTTATTTCATTTCTTCGTACTCGGCATCAATCGGCTGGTCCTTTTCAGCAGAGGTCTTACCGCCATTATCCTCAGGATTGACCTGGGCGTGCACCCGGTCACCGGACTGCTGGTTTACATGCTGATACATTTCCGCTGACGCCGCATGCCAGAGCTGGTTCAACGCCTCCACCGAAGCAGTCATTTCATCGACTTTTTCAGACTTGAGAGATTCCTTAACACGGTTAATGCCGGCTTCAATTTTTGCCCGGGTGTCGGCACTGAGTTTATCACCCAATTCCCGGAGCTGTTTTTCGGCCTGGAAAACAGCGGCATCAGCCTGGTTACGGGCTTCAATCTTACGTTTTTTCTCCTTGTCTTCGGCTTCATGTTTTTTGGCATCCTCCACCATGCGGTTGATTTCCGCCTCCGACAAACCGGAGGAAGATTCAATCCGGACATTCTGCGATTTACCGGTCGCCATATCCTTGGCGGTCACATTCAGGATACCGTTGGCGTCGATATCGAAAGTAACCTCAATCTGCGGAACGCCACGGGGAGCCGGCGGTATGCCGTCGAGGATAAAACGGCCGATGGTTTTGTTATCGATAGCCATCTCACGCTCACCCTGCAATACATGAATATCCACCTGGAGCTGGTTGTCAGCCGCGGTGGAAAATATCTGCGACTTTTTAGTAGGAATAGTGGTGTTCCGTTCGATTAGCCGGGTCATCACCCCGCCCAGGGTTTCAATACCCAGCGACAACGGAGTAACGTCCAGAAGCAATACTTCGTTGACTTCTCCCGAAAGCACCCCTCCCTGAATAGCGGCACCCAACGCCACTACTTCATCGGGATTGACCGAACGATTGGGCTCACGGCCAAAAAATTCTCGTACCAGTTCGATTACTCGGGGCATACGGGTCATCCCGCCAACCATGATGACATCGTCAATCTGATTTATTTTCAGGCCGGCGTCGTCAAGAGCCTTCTGCACGGGCGCCATGGAACGCTGGAGCAAGTCTTCAACCAACTGTTCGAATTTTGCCCTGGTCAGGGTCATATTCAGATGTTTCGGGCCGTTGTTGTCAGCAGTAATAAACGGCAGGTTAATGTCGGTCTGAATCGTCGAGCTGAGCTCGATTTTGGCTTTTTCGGCGGCTTCCTTGAGCCGCTGAAGAGCCATCGGGTCTTTGGCCAGGTCTATCCCGTCGGATTTTTTAAACTCACTCACCAGCCAGTCGATTATCCGCTTGTCAAAATCATCACCGCCAAGATGCGTATCGCCGTTAGTGGACAGAACCTCAAAGACACCTTCGGACAACTCCAGTATGGAAATATCGAAAGTACCGCCGCCCAGGTCATAAACCGCCACTTTACCGGTTTTCTTTTTATCCAGGCCGTAAGCCAGCGCCGCTGCGGTCGGTTCGTTAATAATCCGTTTGACCTCAAGACCGGCGATTTTTCCGGCATCCTTGGTAGCTTGCCGCTGGCGGTCGTTAAAATAAGCCGGGACTGTGATGACTGCCTCGCGAACGGTATGGCCCAGATATTCCTCGGCGGTCTTTTTCATCTTGGTCAAAATCATTGCTGAAATTTCCTGCGGAGTATAATGCCGGCCATTCATCTCCACCACCGGTTCTCCATTGTCGTTAGCCGTGACTTTATACGGGAAATTCTTGATCTCTTCTTTAACCTCATCGAACTTGCGCCCCATCAGACGCTTGATTGAAAAAATGGTATTGAGCGGGTTGGTTACCGCCTGACGTTTGGCAACGGTACCGGTCAGACGTTCCCCGCTTTTATCGGTCGCCACCACTGACGGCGTTGTCCGACCGCCCTCGGAGTTGGCTATTACCACCGGCTCCTTGCCTTCAATTACCGCCACCACACTGTTGGTGGTCCCCAAATCTATGCCTATAATCTTGCTCATATTATCACCTCTTTCCGAAGTTAAAAAGGCTGGTCATACCGACCAGCCTTCCCCTTCATTGTCAGGTTTTGAAATTGCTCTTACGATACCTTGACTTCAATCTCTTTCGGTTTCACCTCTTCAAGTTTGGTCAGTTTAACCGTCAGCATACCATCTTTATAGTCTGCCGTAATCTTATCGGCATTGACAGTATCCGGCAGAGTGAATGACCGGCAGAAACTGCCCTGACGAATCTCAGAACGAATATAGGTTTCGTCCTTTTCTTCACTCTTAAATTCACGCTGGCCGCTAACCGAGAGAACATTGTCTTTAAGTGTAACCTTGATATCTTCCTTGTTTATGCCGGGGACTTCGAAAGTAAGGATTATATTATCCTTGCCATCCTTGATGTTTACCCGCGGCATAAAATCCGATTCACTTTCCGACCAGATAGTCGGGAAGGAAAACAGGTCGTTGAACATCCGGTCGATTTCTCTGGTTACACCATCTCTTTTAGGTTTTAAGGTTAAGTACGTCATTTTTAATTCCTCCTTTTATTACTTTTTATTTTTCAACTTGCACTCAATATTAAAACAAACAGTGTGCCAAAAAATGTAAGTCTTTGTTAAACAATAACATAATTAATATTATAAATATTAATATTAAAATATAACAGCCACTATGGCATATTTTATGACATATTGGCATAATAAAAAATGCCTTAATGACTGTTAACTGTCATTAAGGCATAGTAATTTATTTTGTTAGTTACTTTTTAGAAAGTATTTCTGATATGGCCTTCTGAACCGGTGAATTCTTAAAGAATATTTTTTGGGTCGTAGTCATGCTATCCTGATAGGTTTTTAACGTATTCAAAGAGACATCGTCACCTAAC
>CAZUAS010000171.1:0-3834 GCA_964618515.1 uncultured Ignavibacteriales bacterium
AAAGATGCAAATGGTAAAGTAAGATAATATGGGAGAAACCGGCCAGATCGGCCAGGCCTTCTTCGTATTGTGCAAACACCTCGACGGTACCAGTCGCTCCTTTGGCATAGCGGGGCTGGATAGGTGCTTTGCGGGGGTCCTTGAACGGGGTGTGAATCAGTCCAATCGGTTCAAAAACAACAGGCGACAATAATTATCCTCTTAGAACAAGTTCAAACAACTTTACGTAAATAATATAAAAGTTCATAAAACTTTGAAAGAGAAAAGGAGAATAATTTCATTTGACTTGGAGGGAGAAAAGACATTTTATCTCTCTACTGAAAAAAAAAGAAAAAAAATAATTAACCGACAGGAGGTTGTATGGCGAAAAAAAGTCCGGTCTTATTTTTCCTTATATTGATGATATTAAGCGTTCCGATATTCGGTGAAGAAGCGCGCCTTCTGCGTTTCCCGGATATTCACAGCGATAAAATGGCATTCGTGTATGCCGGAGATATTTATATTTCCCCCCGAAGCGGCGGGCAGGCGGTTCGCCTGACCAGTCACGAGGGGCTGGAATTGTTTCCGAAATTTTCACCTGACGGCCGGTGGGTGGCTTTCACCGGGCAGTACGATGGTGATTTTTCCGTGTATGTCGTCAGTGTTGACGGCGGCGAACCGCGGCGCTTGACGTATCACCCAGGTATCCAGGAAACCAGCGAACGCTTCGGCCCTGAAAATATCGTGATGGGCTGGCATCCCGACGGGAAAAAGGTGATGTATCGTTCCCGGCGGGAAATGAGCGACTGGTGGGAAGGCCGAATTTATCTGGTCGATATCAACGGTGGTCTGCCGCAACCGTTACCGATGAAAACAGCCGGCTTTACCAGTCTATCACCCGATGTTTCAAAAGTGGCTTATTGTCCGATTTTTCGAGATTTCCGAACCTGGAAACGATATAAGGGTGGGATGGCACAGGATGTCTGGACATTCGACCTCAATACCTATGAAGCCAGGAAGATTACCGACTGGGAAGGCACGGATAATATGCCGATGTGGTATCAGGACCGGATTTATTTTAATTCCGACCGCACCGGCAAACTTAATCTTTATGTCTATGATGTTAATACCGGCCAGACCCGCCAGGTGACGACTTTCAACGAGTACGATGTCCGCTGGCCGAGCCTTGGTCCCGACGCCATCGTTTTTGAAAACGGCGGTTATATCTATGTGCTTGACCTGCCCTCGGAAAAGCTCAAAAAAATAGAGGTCTCTCTTACCTATGACCGGCCGCTTATCCGTCCGGAATATATCAATGTTTCTGATAAAATTAATGATTACGATATCTCACCCGACGGCAAGAGGGTGATATTTCAATCCCGCGGCGAACTGTTTTCCGTGCCGGCGAAAGAAGGTAATACCCGCAACCTGACGAATACTTCCGGCGCCGAAGAAAGACAACCGGCCTGGTCACCCGACGGCAAATGGCTCGCCTACATCTCCGATGCTTCCGGTGAAGAGGAACTGTATCTTCTTTCGCACGACGGAAAGGAAAATATCCGGTTGACTTTCGACGGTTACTGCCATCGTTATGACCCGGTTTGGTCTCCAGACGGCAAGAAACTGGTTTATTCCGACAAGGACTTGAATCTTTATTATCTGGATATAACCGAAAAAAAACCTTATAAAATAGACCGGGCTGACCGAAACGAGATTCGCTGGTACTCCTGGTCCGCTGACAGCCGTTATCTGGCTTACCATAAGACGCTGGAAAATCGTATTACGGCGATATTTATTTATTCTTTTGATGACCACCTGGTCCGCCAGGTCACGCCCGGGTTCACCGATGATTACTCACCGGTGTTCGACCCTGAGGGGAAATATCTGTATTTCTTTTCTAAGCGTAATTTTAATCCGATTTTAAGCAATTACGAGTTTGAATTTGTCAATAACAATATCGACAATCTCTTCCTGATTGTACTGGCGGCCGACGGGAAGTCGCCTTTTGCGCCTGAAAGCGACGAAGTCACGCCGGTAATCGCCGATACTACAAAAGAAAAAGCCAGGGAATCAAAAAAAGACGATAAGGAAAAAGAACAACCGGTTAAGGTGAAAATTGATTTTGAAGGTATCTACGACCGCCAGGTGGCGTTCAACCTTCCGGCTGGAAATTACGGTGGTCTGGCGGCGATATCCGGAGCGGTGTTTTATACGTCGTACCCTCTTTATGGCTTGAGCGGGAAAGTTACCCAGGAAGAAACCGTATTGAACAAGTACGTTATTGAAGAAAAGAAAAACTATAAATTTATCGAAGGTCTCTCCGGTTATCGTATTACAGCCGGACGTGATAAAATGCTTATAAGCAAGGAGGGTGCCTACTATATAATCCCGGTGACCGGCAACAAGGCCGAACTGACCGACGCCAGGGTCGATCATGGACACCTTGAAATGAAACTCGACCGCCGGGCGGAGTTTGTCCAGATGTATGACAAAGTCTGGCGGATGGAGCGCGATTTCTTCTATGATGAAAATATGCACGGGGTTGACTGGAAAGCCATGTATGACCGTTACCGGGTGCTTTTACCTTATGTCGCGCATCGTTTTGATTTGACTTATCTGCTCGGTGAGATGGTTGGTGAATTGTGTTGTTCGCATACCTATGTCGGC
Organism: uncultured Ignavibacteriales bacterium; assembly: GCA_964618515.1. Classification (GTDB taxonomy): domain Bacteria; phylum Zixibacteria; class MSB-5A5; order GN15; family FEB-12; genus JAFGNW01. The sequence continues at coordinate 2,647 of CAZUAS010000171.1, forward strand.
GGCGGGGATATGAAAAAAATCCCTTCCAGTAAAATCGGTTTGTTCGGCGTTGATTTTAAAATCGACCCCACGGTCAACCTGATACGGTTCGACCGCATTCTTAAAGGTGAAAACTGGGACGAGGAACTGCGCTCGCCTTTAAGAGACCCCGGGGTCAATATCAACGAGGGGGATTACCTGCTGGCAATCGATGGCCATGATGTCACCGGTGATATTAATCCCTATGCGCTCACGCAAAACTGTGCCGGGCGAACGGTTACCCTGACGGTGAACAGCCGTCCCACCCGAGAAGGCGCCCGGGATATCGTCATCAAACCGGTCGCTTCGGAAGAGAAGTTGCGTTATTATGACTGGGTGGAAAGCCGGCGGCACTATGTCGATTCGGTGTCGGACGGTAAAATCGGTTACCTGCATATTCCGGATATGGACAGTTTCGGCCTGGTCCGGTTCACCCGCATGTTTTATCACCAGTTGCGCAAACCCGGGATTATTATCGACGTCCGCTATAATGGCGGCGGCTTTGTATCCGGTCTGATACTCGAAAGACTGCGCCGCGAGGTGGTAGCCATGGATAAATCACGTACCCTGGCTTCCGATCCCGCTCCCGGCTCCGGTATTCATGCCCACATGATTACGCTTATGAACCAGTTCTCCTGTTCCGATGGCGACTATTTCCCTTATTTCTTCCGCGAATATAAACTCGGCCCGCTTATGGGGAAACGTACCTGGGGTGGTGTCATCGGTATCTGGGGTTTCCGCCCCTTGATGGATGGTGGCTATTATACTGTTCCCCAGGGTGGGATTTATAACCTTGAAGGTGAATGGGTGATAGAAAATGCCGGGGTGGAACCGGATATCGAAGTCGATAACCTACCTGACCGTCTGGCCCGGGGATACGATGACCAGTTGATGAAAGCGGTTGAGTATATAATGATGAAACTAAAGGAAGACCCGAAAATTCTGCCCGAACTGAATGGTCCCCCGGACCCGAGATGATAAAAGGCTGACAAAAAAACGCCCGGCTGATAACCCCGGGCGTTTTTTTGATATAAACTTCGTTTATTCGCAAATCAGAGCAGCTCCCTGCATATATAGAAAGCGGATCAGATAAGTTATATCGGAAATATCAATCGTGCCGTCCGGAGAACCATCGACATTGGCAGCCTGCATATAGAAAGGAGGGTCGCC
>CAZUAS010000172.1:0-3742 GCA_964618515.1 uncultured Ignavibacteriales bacterium
GGCGGGCGGATGGTTATCCCGGTCGGCAGTCTCTGGCAGGAACTCTATTTAATCGAAAAAAAGAATAATATTCTCACCCATACCAGCATTATCCCGGTCAGGTTTGTACCTATGACCGGTGAGGGTGTCAAGAAAAACCGTTAAGAACAATCACTTTCGCATATAACTACCTGTAATATTAAGCCTTTTTAGGAACCTGCTTAAATGGTTGCCTGTTATCTAATTAATAACAAAAACGTCTTTGGTTTAAGGCGTTATCTATTATATTATTATAAGAAAACATTTTTATATTTACAGGCCTGGTTCGTCTAAATATAAAAATGCACTTCAAATTTGTATGGGGTATATGAAAATCATATCTAAAAGATGGCCGGTTCTTCCTGTTATTCTTTGCACTTTGGCAGTTCTCTGCCAACCCACACAAGCTGAAAAATACGAACCCAGGCCGGTACCGGGCAGATTTATAGTAAAAATCAAAGGCAAAGGTCAACCAACGGTTATCAGTCAGGCTGCAGGAAATGAATATAAAATCCGGAAACTGGCACCGACAGTTAAAAACCAGAACCTGAAAAGCGCTGAAAATCTCCAAAAATATTATATCGTTCACCGTAATGACCCTAATTTGACCCGGGATGAAGTCCTGGCGGCGCTGGGACCGGACAATGTTGAATATATCGAACCCGATTACTACATCGATTTTTATGCTTATCCCGACGATTCCCTCTTTTCCCATCAATGGTATCTTTATAACACCGGCCAGGATTATTTTGGCATTAAACGTAACCAGGGTGATTTTAATGACAGCCTTATCTTAAAACGCGGTACCCCGGGAAAAGATATTACCCTGTCTCCTTTTTATGAAAACCCGCCTTCCGAAACTACCCGGGTCGTGGTGGCGGTTATCGATACCGGTACCGACCTGTTTCACCCGGAACTTTGGGGACGCCTCTGGAAAAATCCCGACGAAATACCCTTAAATAATATCGATGACGACCATAACGGGTATGTCGATGACACCCTGGGTTTTGATATATCGGGTGATTCCACCTCATTATATGATATTATCGGTGATAATGACCCGTCCGATTTCCATGGTCACGGCACTCATATCGCCGGGATAATAGCGGCCAACCAGGATGGAAAAGGGGTAGTCGGAATTGCGCCCTGGGCTGAAATAATGTCGGTCAAAGTACGGCCTAACGCAACCACCGCGGTGGGGGCAGCCGGTATGATTTACGCTGTCGATGCCGGAGCGCAGATTCTCAATATCAGCTGGGGTACACCGTTCGAATCTTATATCTTACGGGAAGCTGTACTTTATGCTCACGAAAACGGCGTTCTGGTCTGTGTGGCCGCGGGCAACTCCGGTTTTAATGACGACCTCTACCCGGGCTCGTATCCGCTAAGTTTTACTGTAGCCGCGGGTAATTCCGATGGCTACATGGCAGATTTTTCCACCTGGGGTACCCAGATTGACCTGATTGCCCCCGGCCTTGATATTCTCTCGCTTCGCGCTCAGGGTTATGATATGTACGCCGAGGCCAACGAACCGGGAGTTCGCATTATCGGTTCCGATTCACTTTATTACCTGTCCGACGGTACCTCGATGGCTTCTCCGGTAGTCGTCGGTGCGGCCGCTTTGCTCTGGTCGTTGCGCCCTGATATGAATCTTGAACAATTGGAAAATATCCTGCAACTGGGCGCCATTGACCTGGTTGACCCCCGTAATATCGGTGATTCCCTGCCCGGTCCTGACTCGGTGGGCGGCTACGGTTATCTTAATATCGCCGCCTCTTACGACCTTCTCGTGCAAAACGGTCTCTATATTATCGAACCGCTTAACCGGAATCGCTATTCCGGCCCGCTTGATATAAGAATCGCCCCAGTAGCCGGCTACAGTGGCAGCTGGGAACTGGCTTACTCGGTGGGGTTAAATAACAGTGACTGGCAGTTCCTTGCAAGCGGTTCCAGTCTGCCCGGAGATTCCATTGCCTTCACTTTTGATCGACCGGACCTGAATAACATCATCAATCTGCGTTTGACAGATAAGTATAATCATTCCAATACAGTGTCGTTTACATATGTAAATGACAATGTCCTGACTATTTCATCACCCGCCACCGGTGACAGCCTTAAATATTATATCCCGCTTCGGGGTTCGGTTTATGGTCCGGACTATAAATTCCTGACCTTATTTTATAAATTTGAAAACGAATCACCTATCAAACTCTTGATTGAAACCAGTGAATTTTTTGACACCCTCATTTTTAACTGGAATATATCCGGTCTCAGTGCCGGTCTTTATACAATAATATTGACGGGGGAATTCGATGGCAGTCAATTGAGAGACTCCGTCACGGTGGATATTCTTTCTACTTTCGCCGCCGGCTGGCCACAGAAACTTCCCGGCCGTGCCTCTCTAACCGCCGTCTGCGCCGACCTTGACAACGATAATTTCAAAGAAATTATCGTCGGCACCAGTTTTGGGCTTAATGTTTTCAGGTACGACGGAGAACCTCTGGAAGGTTTTCCGGTTCTCATCGACGAAGACACCCGTTGTATTCCGGCTGTGTACGATGTCGACCGGGATGGATACAAAGATATCATCATAACCACTGAAGATGGCATTCACGTTTTCAAACGTGACGGTTCTTATGCCCCCGGCTGGCCCCGCTCCTGTCCGACCGGCTTTTTATCCTTCGGCTATCCTACTCCGACGGTCACCCGCTTGAGTGCCGACCAGGATTCGGTTATTATCATTGTTAATGAAGTAGGTGATGTTTACGCCTTCGAGTTGAACGGCGACTCCTATTTTTATTCCCTTGAAGGTTATTTCACGTCCTTCAATCAGCAACCTTCCGGTTCTTTCTATTACGGCGGTAACTCCGTTACCTCGGCCGACCTGACCGGTAATAATATAAGCGAAGTAGTGGTATCATATTCGTCCTCATACCCTTATGCCGGAGTGGGATTATTTGAAAGTCGTTCGGGGCTTCCGGCTTTTAACCAGCCGTTACCCTATGCATTGACCACTTCCGTCATATACGGGATGGTTCTGGCTGACCTCACCGGTGACCATCTCCCGGAAATCATAGCCAACGGTTATGACAATACCGGGACCCGCACAATCTGGGCGCTTTCTGACGGAAAATATATTTTACCCGGCTGGCCTGTGGCTCTTCCCCAGGTGACCGGCTGGCTGAGCACTTTCCCCATGGTCGCGGACCTTGACCTGGATAAGTCCCCTGAAATTTTATGCACTTACTTCGAGTTTGATATAGCCTCCCTGTATATCTTTCGAGCTGATGGCAGTCCATACATTCAAATCGAAGGCCGTCCTGCCGGCGAAGCCTTCCATCAACCGGTAACTTTCGGTGTCCCCATGGTGGCCGATATACTGGGCGACCAGTACCCGGAAATCATTATACGGTCAGGGTATATCTTTCCGGGTACGGGCCATGAACGGCTCTATGTCCTTGATTATACCGGTCACCCTGTCCCCGGCTGGCCGATCGAAACCCCCACCCGAACTTCAATGGTTTTCTCCACCCCTTTCGCACCCCTGGTGGATGATATCGACAATGACAGTAAGGTGGAAATGATTTTAATAGGTGATGACAACGATATTTATATTTGGGATTTTGAAACCGATTACCGCCAGGGTAAAAACAGTGCCCGCCTTTTTATGGATAATCACAACAGCCTTAATCTGGCTACCCAGATCGGAAGAGCACACGTCTGA
>CAZUAS010000173.1:0-3733 GCA_964618515.1 uncultured Ignavibacteriales bacterium
GACCTGTAAAAATTATATATGGAATAAACAGGAAGCAATTAAATAAAAGATATAGAGGGGTAAGTTATGTCCAAAGGTACGGTCAAGTACTTCAATGATACCAAGGGCTGGGGGATTATTCACCATTCCGATTTCAACCAGGATGTTTATGTTCATTACACTTCAATCAATATGCCGGGTTATAAAACTCTCCGGGAAGGCCAGGAGGTTATATTCGAATTGGTCAAATCCGACCAGGGAGCCTATGCCGATAATGTTATCCTTCTAAATTAAAGTATAATTTTTTTTAAAAAGCTGTCTGGCAAGGCAGCTTTTTTTATTTATCTTTCTTTTTTTATGTTATATTGCCAGCCATGAAAATAATAGATTTACGTTCTGATACCGTTACCCGGCCTTCGGAGGCTATGCGCCGGGCGATGATGACTGCTGAAGTGGGTGATGATGTTTTCGGCGATGACCCGACGGTCAAGCAACTTGAAAAATATGTCGCCGACCTGTTCGAAAAAGAAGCTTCTCTTTTTGTTCCCTCCGGTACCATGGCCAACCAGATATGTTTGAAGGCTAATTCCGAGAGAGGCTGGGAGCTTCTGTGTGAACGGGAATGTCATGTGGTCAATTATGAAGTGGCCGGTCCGGTTATTCATTCGGGTCTGCTTGTGAACCTGCTGACCACCGAGCGGGGGATGATTAGCGCCGCGACAATCCGCAATAATATCCGGATAAAAACACTCCATTCCCCGGAAACCCGGCTGGTGGCTCTGGAAAACACCCATAATCGTCACGGTGGAACTATCCTGCCCCAGGCGGAAATACTCGAGGTAAGAAAAGTTTGTGATGAGTTCGGGTTAATCTTACATCTCGACGGCGCCCGGATATGGAATGTTCATGTTGCCACCGGTCTGTCACTGGCGGAATTAGCCCGGCCTTTCGATTCGGTTTCAGTCTGTCTTTCCAAAGGACTGGGTGCACCCGTCGGCTCGATGATTCTGGGTTCAGCTGCTTTCATTGAAAGATGCCGTCGTGAAAGAAAACTGTTTGGCGGGGCTATGCGCCAGGTAGGGATTATTGCCGCTGCCGGTCTTTATGCCGTTCAAAATAATATTGACCGCCTGGCAGAAGATCACCACAACGCTCGTCTTCTGGCTGAAGGACTCAATACCATACCCGTATTTAAAGTTGCGATGGACCGGGTAGAGACTAATATCATAATCGCTCATATAACGGTTGATGATAATTCTGAAAAAATTCTGGCGAGAATGAAAGAAGTCGGTGTCTGGGCGGTTTCCTTCGGCCTAAAAAAAATTAGGTTTGTGACTCATCTTGATGTGACAGGTGAAGACTGTCTCGAAGCTCTGGAAAGATTGAGAAGGCTGTTTTCCGATAGATAATAATTTAAAAAACCGTAGGGGTCACCCTTCTTAACAGCTGGTGTTGCAGAATGATTTACCGGCGTCTCTTATCATCCTTCCATAATCTTTATCATCAATCATGATATGGTTGATGAGCCAGTTAGTCAAAAGGCGAGATAGGTCCTCAATGGTCAGCTTGCCTTTTGCTTGTAGTTGCCGGTAGCGGGTTATTTCATTTCTGAGAAATTGATGGGTTTTCCGATGTTGTTCCAGATTAGGATAGTTATTTGCTGCCATCAGCTTCTCTTCGTCGTTAAAATGGTATTCGGTATATTCTTTAAGGGATTGCAATATCTGGTCTATGACATCTTCCAACCGGTAATTCTCGAGAGCCTGGTGTAATTGATTGATAATATCGATGATTTTCTGGTGTTGCCTGTCCATGGATTCGATATAAACACTATAGTTTTCGTTCCAGGTTAATAATTGCATTTTTGACCTTTGTAACATAAAATCAGGTTTTATTTATATTAATCGGAAGTTAACATAAAATAATTGAATTTTATCTAAAGCCGGAGTAACTCTTGCGATAATGATAATCCTGAATTAAATTATGAATTATTATTGACGAAAAATGACGGGAAATTATTTCACCATATTGGGGTCGTCTTCGGGTATGCCCCAGCCAGAAAGAGCCTGCAGCGGTTATGTTCTTCAAGTTGATGAAGAACTTACCTTGATAGACTGTGGAGGTGGGGTCGCTTCGGCATTTTTAAATTTCGGTTTCGACCCCCTTCAAGTAAAACGGGTCTTTATCAGCCATACCCATCCGGACCATGTTTCCGACCTGCCTTTGTTTATCCAGATGGTTTACCTGGCGGGACAAAAAGACTCGCTGGATGTTTTTCTACCGGAGGAATTTGTACCATCCTTTGAAAATTATATCAGGGCTTTGTATCTTCTTCCTGAAAAACTGCCGTTCAGACTGAATATTAATGGTTATCAGGATGGATATATTTTTAAAGGTAGTTTTAAACTGGCGGCTTTTGGTAATAATCACCTGAAAGGATATGCGCCTTTTATAGAAAAGTATAATCTTCCCAATAAGATGCAGAGTCATTCTTTTTTAATAGAGGTAGCAGGGAAGAGTCTGTTTTATTCGGCTGATGTCTATGATTTTGAAGACATTAAAGAGTATCTGACAGGGCAAGATTATGTATTTATTGAAGCTACCCATCTTGATTTCGACCAGTTTATTAAATATGTACCCCAACTTAATATCGGACAATATATTATTACGCACCTTGGCAACCCGATGGAAATAAAAGAACTAAGAAAGAAGATTGGCGATTCCGGCTTGAAAAATATCAGACTGGCTAAAGAAGGTTTGAAGATCGTTCTTTAAGGCTGAAATAAGAAGTAATTATTGAGTGCCTGGACCAGTGGAATTAATAGGATATAAAATTGCTGTTCAAATCTTAAACATTATTAATTTTATTTTGGGCAATTAGGACTTAGATTTTGTATAAGAATATAATTGACAATAAGATTAGGTTATGTTATTAATTAAATTTTATGTCATTATGGAAAACTAGGGAGTTTAATTATAACTAGGAGAGGTTTATGTCTAAGCCAAAACTTATCATCATCGCATTACTGGCTTTATTTCTTTTTTCCGGCTCTGTAATGGCTCAGGGCGGTTCCATCAGTGCCAAAATATCCGGCCCGGGAGCCCTCAATGACAGCACGATTAAGGCTGGAGAGAAATTTTCTATCGATATTTTAATGGCCAATGATTCCCTTCGTCGCGGGATGTCATTCGGTTTCCGTCTTTATTCAGAAGATATAAAAAATATCATTCATGTAGCTGACAGCGGTAACGGTGTTAATGACCTGGGAGATATTAAAGGTCATAACGGCTGGGAGAACAAATCCGTGTGGGATTTCACCGGCCTTCTGGCAACCCATACCGATTGGGATGGAAAACTGCCCGATACTATCGGTTTTGCCGGGGTAGTCTTCAAACAACGTTATAATCCCCATCCCCTTCAGAAAAATATCTCCATTGACCTGATTGTTCCCGAAGAAGGGACCCTGGTTTTTGATTCTTCCTTCTTCCCACCGGGCGGCAAGTGGAAATATGACAATAATGAAAAACCCGCCTGGGGAGGACCTTACAAATTCAAGGTGATAAAGTAAACCGGCTGAAAGCCCGCCACTCTGGCGGGCTTTTTCATGGAACCACCGCATTATGAAGAACTTTTTTTTTATAAGTTTCATTTACTGTCTTTTGTGCTGGTTTGATAGTTCCAGCCAGGATATAGTCGATACCCCAATAGATCGGAAGAGCACACGTCTGAACTCCAGTCACGAGATTCCATCTC
>CAZUAS010000174.1:0-3708 GCA_964618515.1 uncultured Ignavibacteriales bacterium
CCATAGCGGCATTAATGAATGAAAATTTTATCAATATCAAGGTTGACCGGGAACAACGACCGGACCTTGACACTATTTACATGGCTTTTACGACTGCTCTGACCGGCAGCGGCGGCTGGCCCATGTCGGTTTTTCTGACGCCGCAGTTGAAACCGTTTTTTGCGGGCACTTATTTTCCTGTCGAAACGGTTTTTGGCCGCCCGGGGTTCAGGACTGTCCTGACCGAAATCGCGCAGGCGTACCGTGAAAACAAAAATCAGATAACCTCGTCGGCGGAGACGATATTCCGTCAGCTTGAAACCCGCCTGGCATCATCGCGGACAGCGGCTTTACCGGGTCCGGACCTTACAAACCGGGCTGTTGGTGACCTCATGCGGAATTTTGACCGGGTTTACGGCGGATTCAGCGAGGCACCCAAATTTCCCCATCCGCTGGAACTGTCCCTATTGTTGCGGTATTATAAACGAAGCGGCGACGCTGGTTTTCTTGAAGCCGTCAGGACTTCGCTGGTCGCCATGGCTCATGGCGGGATATATGACCACGTGGGTGGCGGATTTGCCCGCTATGCGGTTGACCGCCGATGGCTGGTACCTCATTTTGAAAAGATGCTCTATGACAACGCTCTTCTGGTGTCAACTTACGGCCAGGCCTATCAGGTGACCGGGGATGAATTTTACCGGACGGTGGTCCATGAGACTCTGGATTTTGTCCTTCATGAGATGACCGGTTCCGAAGGTGGTTTCTACTCGGCGCTCGATGCCGACAGCGAGGGCGAGGAAGGAAAATTTTATGTCTGGTCGAAAGATGAAATTGAAGCCCTGCTGGGTCCGGATTCCGGCGATTTTATGAGGTATTTTAACGTTTCCCAAGTCGGCAATTTTGAAGGAAAAAATATTTTGAACATTACCGACGAGTCATCGCGGGTGAGAATGAAGAATGATGCCGGAGCGTTCGACCGGATGCTGGTTGACAGCCGGAAGATACTTTTGGAGGCCCGCTCGAAGCGGGTGCGACCGCTGACCGATGATAAAATCCTTACTTCGTGGAACGGCCTGGCGCTGACGGCATTTTGTAAAGGCTATCAAGTTACCGGGGAAAAACGCTATCTTGACGCCGCCCGGAGAAACGCCGGGTTCGTTACCGGGCAACTTTTGGATGAAAACAACCTGACCCACACCTGGCGCAAAGGCGTGCGGTCGGAAGGTCTCTTCCTTGAGGACTATGCGTATTATATCGAGGGTCTTTTGCATCTTTATGAAAGTGATGGAGCGGAGGACCATCGCCGATGGCTGGAATTTGCCCTTGTTCTGGCAGACCGGGCGGTGGAGCTGTTTTTTGATGCTACCGGTGTCTTTTATTTGCGCCCGGATGACTGTGAGGATTTGATTGTCCGCCCCCGCAACGAATACGACAGCGCCGTACCCTCGCCCGGTTCGGTCATGATGTTAAACCTGCTCAAATTGAACCGTATTACCGGCAGGGAAGAATATTGGCAGACCGCAAAGAAGGCGCTGGAAGCTGTCTCAGGCCGCCTGGCGGAGTATCCGTCGGGGATGACCTCCGCCCTTTTTGCTCTGGATTACTACTTGAATGAAAAGGTTGATATCGTGGTAGTCGGCAATGGGACGGAGCGGGAAAAAATGCTAAAGGAGATATACCGTAAATTCATCCCCAACCGGATCATTGCCGTCAGTAATGGTGGTAACGAGCTGTATCCTTTGTTCGAGGGACGGACGGCGCCCAAAGGCGGGGTGGCGGTGTATATCTGCCGTAATGAAGCCTGTCGAAAACCGGTAACTTCACTGGAACAACTGAGAAGAGAACTGAATGAAATTTGAGTTTTATCGGGTTTTGTATTAAATTAATGGTTGGTATCGTGGACGCAATTTTTAAGGGAACTGGAATATTAGAGGTGGATTTATTATGCTTTCAGCAAAGATGAAATGGGCGGGGGGGTTGAAATTTGAGGGAACTTCGGCATTCGGGCACAAGATCGTCACCGACGGCTCCCGGGAAGCCGGAGGAGAAGAAGCCGGTTATAAACCGACCGAACTTCTGCTTTACGGCATCGCCGGCTGTGCCGGGATTGATATTGTCAGGATAATGGAAAAACAAAGGCAAAAGTTGACCTCGCTGGAAATTGAGCTGACCGCTCACCAGAACAAGGATTATCCCAAGCCGTTTCATACGATTGAAGTTAAGTATATTGCCCGGGGGGAAAATATCGACCCCAATAAGCTGGCCAAAGCGATTGAGCTGTCGGAAGATAAATATTGTGTCGTCAGTCAGACAGTCAAGAACGTCACCACGGTTAAAACCGACTTTGAAATTCTGCCGGGATAATTTGAATCTTTTAGCCCTTCCGTTAATCTAATAATAAAAAGAAAGTTGGGTTGATATGGAGAATAAACTGGTTTACACAAGAACCACCAATAAGCCCTTCGGGGCGGTGCTGGAAAAACTGGAAAAACTGGTGCCGGAGTATCAATTCCGGGTTCTGGCCAACCACGATGTCCGGGCGACCCTGGCCGATAAGGGCATTGAGCGTCAACCCCTTAATATTATTGAGGTTTGTAATGCTTCGTTTGCCGATGAGGCGCTTAAAAAGAACGAACTGGTGTCGCTTTTTATGCCCTGCCGTTTTACAGTTTATGAAAAGGATGGCCGGACGGTGGTCAATTTAGCCCGGCCCTCAATGATTGCTGAAATGATGCCCGGGGCGGGACTTGAAGAAATGGCCGGAGAAGTTGAAAAAAGGTTGAAAAAAATAATGGATGCGGCTCTTTGACCGGCTCTCGCCTCTTGGCGGTATAAAAAACTTGGATAATAGAAAAATGAAGTGTGTATTTAAAAATATAAAGAAGACGATTTTATTTGCCCTGGTGGGTGGAATATTTGGATTATTGCTCTCTTTTGTGTATATTAACCTGGGTTCGACGTGACAGGTGCTTTGCAATCCCTGCCTGGCGGCGGGCTTGGGGATTGTGTTCGGGACGGTCCTGTCCCTGAGTGATTAGGAGTTTGGTTATGCCGATGTACGAATATCAATGTACCGATTGTGGTCATAAATATGATGAGCTGGTAAAGAATGCCGATGAAGTTGTTCCCTGCCCGAAATGCGGGTCGGAGCGGACTTTCAAGCTTATCTCGATGTTTTCGGCAGCCGGCACCTCGTCACCGGCGGGACGGGGTGGAAGCTGTAATACTTCAAACTGCTCGACCAAAAGCTGCTTTACGTGAGGTTCCCGCTAGCGTTCACGGTCGTGAATAGAAAAGATATCCGCCTTGTGCGGATTTTTTTATGTTTTTAAATATACTAAGGGTCTTCCAGCAACTGTCTGGTCACGGAATCCGCCAGTCAACAGTTTTGTTCGAATAGTTTAAGCCTGATTTAAAAGTGAATAGTAATTACGTTCAAAAACTGGCGAGACATTTTAAGTTGCTACAAACCTTGTGAATTCTTTTTATACCGGTGGATTTTATCGAATAATAATTAATACCGGAAGGTATATTTAAATAAACTTAAGTATTTAACGGTTGAGTTTGGAAAGGAGAACCGATGACCACTCTTTTCTGGATATGGATGGCGGCAGCGCTGATATTTTTAATAATCGAACTGATGACCCCGACGCTGATATATATTTGCTTTGTGGTAGGTTCAGATCGGAAGAGCACACGTCTGAACTCCAGTCACGAGATTCCATCTCG
>CAZUAS010000175.1:0-3667 GCA_964618515.1 uncultured Ignavibacteriales bacterium
AAAGAGAAGATAAAGAAATGCTGGTTTTTAAGGTGTTCGATGTTGATTATGATTTCATAAATACTTTTGGTCTGGAAAACGAATTACTTTTACTTCAAATTAAGCCGGAACGATACAACACGGTGGTGGTAAAACTACCGCCCGAAAATATACCCGTTTCGATTGCCGCCATTCAGAATACCTGGCATAACACTTTTCCGGGACTGCATTTTGAATACTCCCTCCTTGAAGACGAGGTCAAGAACACTTATAATGATATTGGCGGGCAGACGACGATCTTTGAGGTCATTGCTTTCTAGCTATTGTTATCGCCTGCATGGGCATTTTCGGGCTGGTATCATTCACGGCTGAGAAGAAAACCAGGGAAATCGGTGTACGGAAAGTTCTCGGGGCATCGGTGATGCAGATTGTGACGATGCTGTCAAAGGAATTTATTATTTTGATACTGATCGCCAATGCTATTGCTTGGCCGCTTGGGTATTTGTTTGTCAGGCATTTTTTGGAATATTTGCCCATGCGAGTGAGTCCGGGAATGGAAACATTTCTGTTGACGGCTCTGGTGGCGTTATTTTTTGCGCTGGCAACAGCCGGTTTTCAAGCCGCCAAAGTCGCCCTGGCTAACCCGATTGATTCATTGCACTGCGAGTAGGCTAAGTATTTTCGAAAGCCTTGTGCTTTTGACAATTATTTCTTACCTGGGGTACATCAAAAATGGTCACCGTAAAAAGATGACCCGTATATATAGAAGACAAAGTAATTACCATTATTTTTTTAGCCGTCAGGAATCCCTTCCTGACGGCTTCTTATCTGTTCTATCAGTTCCTGCAGTCTGAAAGCCGGTTGTTAACGGACTCTTCCCCACTACACGCCCAGTTTCTTGAGCGTCTCCGGGATGTCTTTGAACGTGCGGCAGGGATGTGCCCCGGCGTCGGCCAGCATCTCCAGCTTTTCTTTGGCCGTACCCATCTTCCCTTCGACAATCGCTCCGGCATGTCCCATGCGCTTGCCCGGCGGGGCAAAAATGCCGCCGATCATCGCCAGTACCGGTGTCTTCATTTTCGGAATCACGGTGCAGGCGCGTTCCTCATAGACACCGCCGATTTCCCCGGTCATCACCACCGCTTTCGTCTGGTCATCGGCTTCGAACTTGAGAAGGATTTCGTCGAAGGTCGAACCCAGCACGGGGTCACCGCCCAGGCCGACACAGGTGGATTCGCCGTAACCGGTACGGGTCAGCGTATCCGCCACGTAGTAGGTAATGGAACCGGAGCGCGACACCGTTCCCACCCGGCCGGGTGCAAAAGCGATATCGGGCATGATACCCAGGTTAGCCTGGCCGGGCGTTATAATACCCGCCGTATTGCCGCCGATAACGGTCGTCCCTCCGCGCACCGCTTCTTCGCGGATATGCAGCATATCATGAATGGGAATATGCTCCGGGATCACAACCAGAAATTTTATGCCGGCCCGGATAGCTTCGATAGCCGCTTCCTTCACCGCCACCGCCGGTAAAAAAACCACTGACACGTCGGCGCCGGTCTCCTTCACGCATTCGGCGACCGTATCAAAAACCGGACAATCCATGACTTTCTGACCGCCCTTGCCCGGCGAGGTGCCGCCGACAATCCGGGTACCATATTCAATCATGCGCTTGGTATGAAACTGACCTGTTCCACCCGTTATCCCCTGTACCATGACCCGGCTGTTCTTATCAACCAAAATAGCCATCAGTTGCCCCCTTTCATGCCGGCCAGTTCCACCGCGCGCCTGGAAATGTCCTCGATGGGTGTTTCAATACCGTGAAACTCAACTTTTTCAAACAGTTCAGGATTTTCATTCTTGGCATCCTGAAATATTTTAACGCCTTCCTGCCACATATTACCGGTCATGCGCATGACAATCGGTTTGGACAAGCCATGCTCTTTTAAAAACATAACCACGCCCTTGGCAAAATCGTCGCAACGGCTGATACCGCCGAAACGGGCTCCGAAGATGGCTTTTACATTAGGGTTCTCATCGAGCAGAACGAGCATTTTGGCGATACGCTCGGGTGAGGGACCACCGCCGGAATCCATGAAATTCGCCGGCCGACCACCATAATAGTGGATGAAATCGTTACCCATGATGCCGAATCCGGCTCCGCCGGGAAACATCCCGATATCACCGTCAAGGTCAAGATACGGGATGCCCCATTCGGTCGCCTGCTTTTCACGGGGGGTCATCTCCCCTTCTTCGTGACGTTTCTCGATACCCATAGCTTTCAATTCAGGATGACGAAACAGAGCGTCATCATCGAGCGAAACCCGGCTGTCAGCCGCAATAAGCTGATTGTCGGCAGTCAACACCAGGGGATTTATTTCGACCAGCTTGGCATCCGTAGCCTTGAACATCCGGTAAAGATTGACAATAATTCGGGCAGCGGTTTTCAGATGTTCCGAGGTAATGCCGATTTGCTTGGCAATTTCAAGAGCCTCGAAAGTATACAGTTCCTGTTCCACTGATAGTGTTTTTTTGACAATTTTCTCGGGACACTTTTCAGCCGTTTCTTCGATATCCACCCCGCCTTCGCCGGAAGCAATCACCACCAGCTTATAATTGGCACGGTCAATCGTCACGCCAATATAAAATTCACGTTTAATTTCAAATTTAGGTTCCACCAGCAGAAGATTTACCGGGTAACCTTTAATTTTTAATTTGAAAAGAGCTTCAGCGACACTTTGAGCGACATCAGCATTATCGGCAAATTTCACTCCCCCGGCCTTCCCCCGTCCGCCGGTAAGCACCTGAGCTTTTATTACCACCGGCTTATTCAGTTCCCGGACAATCCGTGCCACTTCGTCAATACCCGTGGCGGTCTTTCCTTCGGGAATGGGAATATCGTATTTCTTAAAAAGGGATTTACCTTCAAACTCATATAATCTCATAGGTTTTTTCCTACTTATGAATAAAACAATGAAGTATCATTCTTTTTATCAAGTGCCAAATTTAAGCATTAATCGTTAATTGTCAACCTTATTTGAAACCATAATAAAGCCGGTTCCGGTGAAAGATTTATCTTCCTTTAACCAAACAAAAACCCCGTCTTACCATAAGAACGGGGCTTAAAAAAACTCTATTTTAATGTTTCAACCGGCTTTCAATTCGGAAGTACAGTTGGGGCAACGGACGGCTTTAATGGCAATGGTGGAAAAACAGAACGGGCATTCTTTGGTCGTCGGCGCTGCAGCCGGAGCTTCTTCTTTCCTTTTCAGTTTATTCATGTTTTTGATCACGATAAAGATAGCAAAGGAAACGATTAAAAAGCTTATGATGGTATTGATAAAAACCCCGTAATTTAAAGTGACCGCACCGGCGGCGTTGGCTTCAGCCAGAGTCGCAAAGGGACCCGCCTGGGCGCCGTGCTTCAATACAATAAAAAGGTTGGAGAAATCAACATTCCCCAATAACAGACCAATCGGCGGCATGATTACATCGGAAACCAGGGACTTGACGATAGTCCCGAACGCTGCCCCGATGATAATACCGACAGCCATATCAATGACATTGCCACGCATGGCAAATTCCTTAAATTCTTTGAGCATAAAAAGCCTCCTTATAAAAAAAGAAAAATTAAAATGTCACTAGATCGGAAGAGCGTCGTGTAGGGAAAGAGTGTAGGATAGGGTGT
>CAZUAS010000176.1:0-3610 GCA_964618515.1 uncultured Ignavibacteriales bacterium
ACTGGGTGGAGGTGGACGACCGCCTTCCTGCGGCCAAGTTCGGCCATCAGCGGGTACTTTGATTTCATAATTTTCTCCAGGTTTGGTGGCTAAATTGGCTTCTTCATCCAGAAATTATAACAGAAAGAACCAATATTATTTTATACCCGACCATTATAAAAGAAATACTTTAAAAAACAAAACGAAAAAAAATAAATCATGGTTTTTTTTCAGGATTGCGGAGCATCTGTGGTTGAAGTTGAATAATTTCCCGGTAGATCTGCCGGGCCTGGTCATTATCGGGATTCAAACGAAGGCTCTCAGCAAGGGAGGAAGCGGCTTTGTCCAGATTACCAAGCTGGTAATAAGTCAAGCCGAGTTTGAAATGCACATAATAGTTGAGAGGATTGATTTGCCGGGCTCTTTCAAGAATACTGATAGCACCCTGAAAATCTTTCAGATTTATCAAGGTAGTGGCGTAATTGAAATAATGTTCCAGCGTCATCGGTTCATAAAGAACAGCTTTCTGGAAGTTCGTCAGCGCCCGGATATAATCGTTCCGTTGGGAATAGATGAGCCCCAGGTTATTGTAAGACGCCCCGTGGGTTGAATCGATATCGAGAGCTTTCTGAAAATGAAGTTCCGCCTCGTTTTGGCGACCGTATTCCAGCTCGGCCGCCCCGAGCATGAAATAATCCTCCGCCCGGAGTTTCCGGGGGTCAAGTTTCAGTAAATCATGATTGCTTTCCCAGATGAGTAAAAGCACAATGAAAACAAACAGGACGACATTTTTAAGATGTTTCTTCCTGATGAATTCGATAAGCTGAGAAACGGCAAAAACCGCCATTAAAATCATTAACGGGATGAGCGGCTGACGGAAGCGGGCGCAAATGAAAAATAAAAGCAGGGAAATCAGGTAGGAGCCAATAACAAGATAAATGAGCAGGTACCGGCGCCAGTTCCGCAATGATATAATCAAGCCGCAAAGCGCCAGGGGAGCCAGAAGACCGAAAGGAAAATAAAACGGTTTTGGAAACATCAGAGGTTTCATAACTGCCGCAAACTCGCGGGTGAGGTAAAGATTCTGATTATTGGGGATTTCAAAGCCGTTGAAAAAAAGACGCAGTTTTTTGAAAATGAGAGCAATAAACTTGGCGGGGTCGCTGGCAATTTCTTCGAAGGTTTTTTTATACCAGAAATCGGAGACCTCGGAACGTTTCAATGACCGCCCCAGGCTGTTTTCGGCAATGACGATAGCATCCCGATAACCGCCTTCCCAGCTGAAGTCGATCCCGGGTACGGTGGCGGACCAGCCGCTGGCCTGACGGTTATTACCAAGGTAAAAATTAAAGCCGCCCTGCCAGGCGATAAAAACGGGGTCTCGGGCTACGACGTAATTGCGGATGGTGACCGGCAAAATAACGACTATAGTTGCGGCTGCGATTATGGCGTAATTGAACAAAGCTTTTTTCCAGCCCAGCTGATTTTTTAAAACCAGCCAGACCCAGATGAAAAGAGCCGGGCCTAAAAGCAGAATATTGGGCCGTGCCAAGGCCGTCAGGCCGAGTAAAACACCGCAGAAAACGAAATTAATAGTAGAAGGCTTTTGTTGCGTCCGGTAAAGTTGCCAGATTAATAGAAATGTCAAAAGCGGCATCAGCGCTTCAATCAGCAAAGAAGCCTCATAGTATAAGAATGTAGGGTAAAAGACAGCTATAGCCGCCGACCAGAAAGCGATTTTATGATTAAATACCGCCAGTCCGAAAATATATATCAAAAGGGGCAAAAGAGCTCCCAGGATAATCTGGATAAAACGTGACCAGTAAAAAGAGCGGTCGGTAAGTTTGAAAAGCCCGGCCAGGAAATAGGGATAAAGGGGGGCTCTGAAAAAAGGTTCGGAGAATCTGGTGGTATCGGCATTTATTTGGTCGGCCAGCTTCACATGATACCTTTCATCCATAACCGGAAAAGACATGGTCGGCATTTTTTGAATCTGGTTCAAGTACGCCAGCCGGACAAAGAAAGCGGCCAGGAAAATAAAGACAGCGACCAGAAGAAGCCGTTTTTTTTCTTGGGAGGTCAAATTTTTAAGCATCGCGGGAAATATAACCACACCTATAAAAAGGATGCAAACGAAATTCGGTGCCGATCGGCGATTGAGTGGCACGGAAAGAACGGATTGGCGGCGGATGGTGTTATTTCGGGGGATGAGGTTTCGCAGATTAAAGAAGAGGTTCGACTATTTCCGGCAAGATATTGTTTATAAATAAGTTGCGATGGGGGATAATTTGTTGTAAACCGCTCATATTAAAAATAGTTAAAAAGTGTGGATAGGGCTTGACAAACGGGCTCTTAAATTTTATTAATGAGTGACGATAATAATATAAGACAGAAGGTTATAATAAGTTATTATCGTGAATAAAGTTTTTAAAAATATAAAAAAAATAACTTGACATAAAAGTGGCGAAGAGTTATACTCTAAATCTGCCAGGCAATATGTCAGGCAGATTTTTTTTCGGATAAGAGTTCTTTGACAACTAAATAGTTTCGCTGAAGAATAGAAAATATTCTATGACTTTGTCGCGGGTCCGAAGATTTCGAAGAAATCTTTACAGACCAAAACTAAAGATAAGTCTAGAACAATGCGTGAGCGTTGTTAAGGCAGGATAAACGAACAATTGAATAGATTGTTATGGAGAGTTTGATCCTGGCTCAGAACGAACGCTGGCGGCGTGCCTAATACATGCAAGTCGAACGAGAAAGTCCGGCTTCGGTCGGTCGAGTAAAGTGGCGAACGGGTGAGTAACACGTGGATAATCTGCCCTTGAATCCGGGATAAGCCTTCGAAAGGGGGTCTAATACCGGATAATATCTCCGAGGGGGCATCCTCTTGAGATCACAGGCGGGGCAACCTGCCGTTCAAGGATGAGTCCGCGTTTCATTAGCTTGTTGGCGGGGTAACGGCCCACCAAGGCGACGATGAATAGCCGGCCTGAGAGGGTGAACGGCCACACTGGGACTGAGATACGGCCCAGACTCCTACGGGAGGCAGCAGTAGGGAATATTGCGCAATGGACGGAAGTCTGACGCAGCGACGCCGCGTGGGTGATGACGCTTCTTGGAGTGTAAAACCCTGTCAGTGGGGAAGAAACGTATCGGTAGTAACTGACCGGTACTTGACGGTACCTACAGAGGAAGTCCCGGCTAACTCCGTGCCAGCAGCCGCGGTAATACGGGGGGGACTAGCGTTGTTCGGATTTACTGGGCGTAAAGGGCGCGTAGGCGGACTTTCAAGTCGGGTGTGAAAACCTTGAGCTCAACTCAGGGCTTGCATTCGATACTGTTGGTCTTGAGTACAGGAGAGGAAAGTGGAATTCCAGGTGTAGCGGTGAAATGCGTAGATATCTGGAAGAACACCAGTAGCGAAGGCGGCTTTCTGGACTGATACTGACGCTAAAGCGCGAAGGCTTGGGGAGCAAACAGGATTAGATACCCTGGTAGTCCAAGCGGTAAACGATGGGTACTAGGTGTCGGGGGTATCGACCCCCCCGGTGCCGAAGCTAACGCATTAAGTACCCCGCCTGGGGAGTACGGTCGCAAGATTGAAACTCAAAGGAATTGACGGGGGCCC
>CAZUAS010000177.1:0-3600 GCA_964618515.1 uncultured Ignavibacteriales bacterium
GAGATAATGAGCGGTGACTGGAGTTCAGACGTGTGCTCTTCCGATCTTGACTCAGAAGATGTCTTCGGCTCGAGAGAAGAACAAGTTCTTGTCATCAGGGGACTGTTCCTGTAGGTCAATCCTACTAGGGGCTTGACCTTTTTTATCTTTTCGTAGTTAATGGTAAAGTTATTCTCTTAAAGGATGAAGCTATAAAAAAAGTTTAGGAAAGACAAAATAGGATTTTTCTATTTACCCTGCTATATATGGAAACGCGGTTCCAGGTACTCCTCGTCACCTTTCCAGACTAAGCACTTAAAAGAAAAAGATCCGCAAAAGAGCCCGCCTTTATATAATAGGTAAGATACTCTTTATCTATTTAAAAGAAATACTGCTTAATCGATGAAAAAGCCCCGCTTGAGAGGTGTCTCAGCGGTGCTCATTATGTTCTCGCAGGCGGTCACTCCTCTGATATTACTGACCAGTGACACCAGAGTATCTTTGGTTTTCTGGTTTTTCACCAATCCCTTGAGTGTCACCACCCCGCCTGAGACTTTTATACGTATCGGCAAATCCCAAAGGGTCTCATCCGCCGCCATAACCGCTAAGACTTCCGTCTCCAACCTGCGGTTGTCCAGGTCAGCCTGCGATTCAGGGGTGGTATCGAAATTGCCGCTTTCAAAAGCACTTATAATGAGTTTACAAATTGTATCTACATCCATGTTGCTGCTATTGATAGCCAGGTCATAGAGTCGCGGGTCGTTCCAGCTTTCACCGTAAAATAACTTCACCCATATTTTCCTGGTCTCATCGGCTTTTTTCAAGTAATCGACCGCTTCACTCTCGTTTATATTTAAATTTTCCATAGCCGCTCGAACGCGCCGTTCAAAGGGCGATTCGATGCGAACTTTCAAAACATGCTTGATATTGGCTAAAAACAGCTGACCGGCCAAACCATGATAAACTATCTTATCTTCCTGGGCGGCCTCCAGTACGGCACACTGGATATAAACCAGATTTCGCTTGTGCTCGTGTTTCAATCTTTTCCAAAAACCGGGAACTTCCTGCAGTTTACTATATATTTCCTTTTCAGGCAAATTGAATTTATCAGCACAACGCTTCACCACATCAGCCGTCGTCAGACATTTGTAACAAATCTTTTCAGCCAGACATTCGGCTATAGCCCTTCCGCCAACTTGAGGACCTCTTGATATGGTAATAATAGACATTTATTTAACCTCGCTTATACGAGATAGTTTTTATGAATTAAAAAATGAATACGCATTATCTTTCTCATTTTAACAAAATATTCAAACCCTGTCAATTTTAAAACAGAAGGACTTAATATTGCTTCTGTGTAATGTCCCCTTTTAGCAAGCTTTTTCTAAGAGAGTCCTCGTGGTTAAGTAACAGCAGTAGCAGGTCGGGTTTCGAGTGAAGCAGAGCGTAGCGAGAAATCCGACAAAAATATATTTTAAGATGTTGGGTTTTTCATCCGCCCAAGGCGGATTTAAAACCCGACCTGCGGAGACTGTCCGGTCACCCTCGCCTATGGCGAGAAGGACCTGACAGAACTTGAACAACTTACTTTATCAACCTTCGGGTAATTTCATCGGCTAAATATATGCCTTCATCGGACAGCCGGAGGGAATCGGAATCGGACACCAGATGACCCGATTCCAGGAAAATTCGATACTGCTCTTTATCCAGTGTCTGCTCCAGCGAAACCCCGAAACGCGATGCAAACTGATGCCGGTCGATACCCCGCGCTGTCCGCAAGCCCAGCATGATGGCTTCCAGCATGCGGTCACCGGGAGAAAGCCGCTCTTTTACCAGGGGGCGCTGCTTCTCTTTGAGGCTTCGAATATATATATGAATATCGGCAATATTGGCATATCTTTGCCCCTGTATAAAGGAGTGCGCCGAGGGTCCCAGGCCGATATAATCACCGCCTTCCCAATAGCCTATATTATGCCGGCATTCAAAACCTTCTCTGGCGAATGAGGACACCTCGTATCGCTTATAACCGCTGTCGGTCAGCTGACGACAGCCGCCTTTATACAACGCCAGGCTTAGTTCCTGGTCGGGCATCTTAAGCTTGCCGGAAGCTACTTTATCAGCCAGAACCGTTCCCGGCTCAACCGTCAACTGGTAAAACGAAATATGCGGCGGTTCCAGGTCAACCAACTGATCAATATCATCCGAGAGCATTCGGGTGGTCTGTCCCGGCAGGCCGAATATCAGGTCCACACCGAAATTGTTAAAACCAATAACATTGTTAAGGTATATGGCCTTGTGAACGGCGAAAGGTTGATGCTTACGGTCAAGCAGCTTGAGCAGTTTTTCATTAAAGGACTGTACCCCGTAAACGGGCCTTGTGACACCGAGGTCTTTGAAAGCCTGAAGTTTTTCCGGCGTCACAAATTCAGGGTTGTTTTCTATGGAAAATTCGATATCCGGAGCCAGCAAGAAATGTTTTTTTAGAAGTTTCAGCCAGTCGGTCAGTTTTTTGACATTGGTCAGGGTGGGCGTACCGCCGCCGATGAAGATGGTGCCGATTTCATTGTCAATCACCGCCTGGTTTCGGGCAACCAGCTCGGTTTCGATTTTCAAAGCGGTATAAAATTCCTTTTCCAGCTCGGGACTGTGCAATTCTTTATAAAAATCGCAATAGGAACAGCGGTTTTTACAGAAAGGAAAATGAACGTAAAGACCAAAAGCCATTATAACGCGGTGCCAAGTCTTGACCAGCGGATATGAGTCGGGAAGTTATACAACCCGTGGCCGATCCACTGAAAGACATTGTG
The DNA here is from genome assembly GCA_964618515.1 of uncultured Ignavibacteriales bacterium. Lineage (GTDB taxonomy): Bacteria > Zixibacteria > MSB-5A5 > GN15 > FEB-12 > JAFGNW01. Next base: position 2,787 of record CAZUAS010000177.1, read on the forward strand.
TATGTATGGAAAACCCCAGCCCGGAGCGTCGGGGTCCGGTTCCCATGACCAGTAAACGAAAACAGCTTTGCCCTTGATATTTTCCAGCGGGACAGTACCCCAGAAGCGGCTGTCACGGCTGTCGTCGCGGTTATCGCCCATGACGAAATATTCCCCCGAAGGTACGGTGAAGGGTCCGAAATTATCCCGGAACGAAAGGTCGGCGGGGATAATCCGCTGGTCGATGTTCTTGGTGTTTAATGGAATCGGAGCGACCTCGCCATCGACAAACAGAACCTTGTCGGCTATCTGGACAACCTGTCCCGGACCGGCCATTATCCGCTTGATATAATCCTTGTTGGGATTATTGGGATACTTGAAAACGATAATGTCGCCGACTTTCGGGTCGGTACCGTATTTGAACGCCAGCTTGTTGACGAAGATATAGTCGCCCTCGAACAGGGTGTCCTCCATTGAAGCCGAACTTACCCGGTAGGCGGAGACGACGAAAATGCGTAAAAGCAAAGCCGCCACCAGGGCGATAATGGCGGTGTCGAGGTATTCCCGCCAGAGGGGTTTGCGTTCTTTACGGTTGAGGAATTTACGAGCCTCTTTTTGAGTCTCGAGCTGTTTATGTTCCTGTATCAGGAAATCGCTATCCATACGTGAAATTATCGGTTTTTCCCCATATTTCTTTAGAGAAAAGGGGGGTTAGTTTACACAAATATACGTAAAAACGGGTTGCCTGCCAAGTGCTTAGAGGTGGGAAAAAACGTTATTTTAGTGATTTTTTATCGGTTTACGCTCCAGCGGATTCGGGACAGGTCTTCGCTGG
>CAZUAS010000178.1:0-3540 GCA_964618515.1 uncultured Ignavibacteriales bacterium
CGCGCCCCCCTCCATCTACACCCTATCATACACTCTTTCCATACACGACGCTCTTCCGATCTCTACTTTTTTATAATCCCTGATAGTCATTCTTATTTTCTCCAGGACTTTCTCAGTCCTTTTATCCGCCTTGAAATAATTTAATAGAGCAAAGTACTCGCCGGCTTTAAGACCGCTGAAATATTTCTTCATAATTTTTTCCATATTCGCTATTTCGGTCATGGTATAGCGGGTACCTTCAACGGCAATCAATGACATGCCCTCCCAGTCCGCCAGGGTTGCCTGGTAAGGCAACTGTCCCATCCGCTGGTAAGCGTCAAGGATGCTCCTGGTATTGTTCTTGCTTTCGGTTACATTAGGTTCATCAAACGGATTGATATTCAGATAATACCCGGCGGCCGCGGTCGCCGCCTCCCAAAGCAAAAACTGTCCGCCCAGGTCATCATGGGTATTAATGACAATCTCCACCAGGGGGAACTTCTTAGTGGCTAATTCACGCTTGGTTTTTAAAGGTAAAACTTCTTTTTCCCCGACCATCCGCATAAGGACAAACAGCCGGTCATTGCCGTAAGCTGACACTTTACCGGGGGGTTCGTTTTCGATGGGGATCACACCCTTTTTCTGTTTACCGGTCGATTCAGCGACCAGTTGTTCGATCCAGGGAATCAGCGGGGCGGTTTTCTTCGAAGCTACGAATGTTAATTTATTTACACCAGCTTTCGAAGCCACAGCCATCAGCGCCCCCAGCACCAGAGCGGGATTGGTTTCACCCTTACGTTTGCGGAGCAGGTCTTCCATCATGATGGCGTTATCCGTCAGCTTTTTCATATTTACGCCGGCAAAAAAGCCCGGCACCAGACCGAAATACGACAGTGCCGAATACCTTCCGCCGATATCCACGGGATTTAAAAATATTTTACGGTATTTGTTCTTGCGGGCGAATTTCTCAAGGGGACTGCCTTTATCCGTGATGGCCACGAGATGTCGCCCGAAATCACTGACCCCCGCTTTTTTCAAACGGTCGATAAAAAAGGCTTCGTGCGAACGCGTCTCCACCGTCCCGCCCGATTTGGAAGCTACGATAAACAGGGTTTTTTTTATTTCAATTTTCCGCAATAAATCTTTGAGCGCGCGGGGATCGGTGGCATCGATGACATTGAATGATTTCAGGGCGCGATGTTTATTGTAGACCAACTTGAAAAGTTCCGGGCACAGCGAGGAACCGCCCATCCCCATCAGGACAACATGTCTGAATCCGGCTCGTATGACCGCCTGCCCGAATTTTTCTATCGGAACTATATTTTTTTTCATTTTCGAAGCGCTGTCCACCCAGCCCAGGCGGTTGGCGATAAGGTTCTTTATCTCCGGCCTTCGGGTAAAAACCTCAGCCCGACGGTTCATGATTTGATTGATAAGATCTATGCGACTCCCTTTTTGTAAAGCCCGCTTGTATTCCCTGTCAACCCGACCGGTTCTAACCATGAAAAAAACATGTTTCATTAATACTCACCTGTCTTCCGTTTACAAGTTATTTATATATTTCACCAGCTCCGGACGGTTATCGCAACCGAAAAAGGCGGTGCCCATTACCAGCCAGTCCGCCCCGGCTTTAACCACCTCGGCGGCATTAATCCTGTCTATACCGCCGTCAACCTGGATGATGGTTTTCATTCCCTTTTTATCAATATAATTCCGGGCTTCCGTAATTTTGGTCAACACCGGCCGGATAAATTTCTGCCCGCCGAATCCGGGATAAACCGACATGAGCAGAAGCAGGTCAAAATGCTCAAGATGCGGCAGGACTTTCGCCACTTCGACATCGGGATTTATCGAGATGCCCGTTTTCACTCCCAGCTTTCTTAACTGTTCTACATAAGGTCGGGGTTCAGGGTGCACCTTGTAATGAAACGTAATGCTGTCGGCGCCGGCATTAACGAAAGCTTCAAAATACTTTTCCGGCTCAGTCAGCATCAGGTGAACATCAAGAAACGCCCTGGTTAATTTATCAATGGTTTTAACGATTGCCGGGCCGAATGAAATATTAGGTACAAAATGCCCGTCCATGATATCCAAGTGCAAAACCTCAACCCCGGCTTCATCGGCGCTTTTGATTTCTTCCCCCAATCGAGAGAAATCAGCGCCCAACACTGATGGTGCAATTTTGGCCATGTGACAATTTGTTTTATTTTACTTTCAGATGCAACCGAAAATTACTTGTCACCGTTCAGGAATAGTTTAATTGTTACCGTTCTTCAGGTTAGATTGGTTGGTCAGGACTATTTGGGCGTTTCTTTTGAGGCCTTCAAATTTAGGACGGGTTAACGAAGTCCCCGAGGTCAAATTATGAAAATCTTCGGGTGTTTGCATAGCCACAATTTTGCGAGCGTCGATAAACTCCCCCACTCCGCTTTCGGGAAGAAATTCCTTATGCTCCGTTACCACCGCTTTCTTATTATGCGGGCAAACCTCCTGGCAAATATCGCAGCCGTAAATCATCGCGCCCATTTTCGAAGCTATTTCATCGGTTATGGCCGATGGATTTTCGATAGTCAAATATGACAAACATCGCCGGGCGTCGATGACGCCGTTATCGATAATTGCCCCGGTCGGACAGGCATCGATACAGCGGCGACAGGTACCGCAACGACCATGTTCACCCGGCCAAACCTGGTCCGGTTCCAGTTCCAGACTGGTGATAATCTCCGAGATATAGAACCAGGAACCATACTTTTTATTTATCAATGTGGAGTTTTTCCCGATATACCCCAGTCCGGCTTTTTCGGCATAGGCGCGCTCCAGCATCGGGCCGTAATCGACAAAATATTTGAACGACGGCTCCATACTATTTTTAAGCTCTTCTTTTATTGTATTGATAAGCCGTTCAGTCATCTGCTCCATGACTTTATGGTAATCCCGCCCACGGGCATAGCGCGAGACAAGCCCGAAACCCTTGGGGATTTTATCGGAGTTGGGCTGATAATAATTCACACCGAGCATGATAAGCGACCGGGCATCGGGCAATACCTGTTTGGGGTCAGTGCGGCGGCCGGGGTCTTTTTCAAGATACGCCATGTCGGCATGATATTTTTTTTCAAGCCAGGCATGATATGCCTTTTTGGCTTCGGGGATAATATCGGGCGTGGTTATCCCGCACAGGTCAAAGCCATTTTTTTCAGCCAGTAGTTTTACTTTTTGTGAATTTATTAACGGGTAGGTCATTATTTTAATTTATCACGTATAGCCTGTGCCTTTTGTTCACATTCCTTAGCCTTTTCTTCCTGCCCCATTTCTGAATATAATACACTCATATTTTCATAAATAGTAGCAACATTAGGATGTATCTCGCCAAACGCTTTTTCTAAAATCTCAAGAGCCCGCTTATACAATGGCTCCGCTTCGAGGTATTTCCCCTGAGTTCGATACAACCCAGCCAGATTGTTAAGGCTGGTCGCTACATGCGGATGGTCTGGGTCTAAGACCTTTTTGCGTATCTCAAGAGCCCGCCTATACAATGGCTCCGCTTCGAGGTATTTCCCCTGA
>CAZUAS010000179.1:0-3521 GCA_964618515.1 uncultured Ignavibacteriales bacterium
AGATAATGAGCGGTGACTGGAGTTCAGACGTGTGCTCTTCCGATCTGATTCTGGTCAACTGAACCATCAAGTTTGAAATACCCGTACCAATTGAGGTCAAAAGACGGTGACGGCGTTTCGGCACCAAATGACCCGCTGACCAACAGGAATAACATAAAGATGGTAACAACGGTGATTGAGTTACACTTCTTCATTTCATTCCCCCTTCATTTAGAGAGTTTATTTGTTAAGTATATATAATTATTCGCGCTTGAAATATTATCGGTATAAACCATACTTTTTGAACCCTCGTATAATCCTGGTAAAAAAACCAGTACGCACTGGTTCAAGGGCAATCCATTGTCCGACATGCAATTAACCCAATTGCATCTTTTTCGACCAATTCCCGACCGAACCAATATTGGATATAATTATCCAATATACTAAATAACAAGAATTTTTCTTATAACTCACCTTAATAATACGCACTAGAAACGAGTATCGATATCGCCGTCTAACTAATTACCTATTAGAGACTTGGAGAAAGAACCCGGTATCCTTAAAGAATAAGGTCGGATTCTATACGGGTTTGCTTAAAGATTATCCTTAAATGGAAAAAATCAAAATCGATGTTCAATAAATGACCATTCTATCCATTACTTTATATTTTATCGGGCGGACACAGTCAAGAACACGTTAAACCTGAAAAACGACTATTCTATTAAGAAGCTGATATGTACGGTTGAGACAATCTCCTTATCGATGGAAGAAATATCACTCATCCCCATCCCGGACACTTCCTGTGAATGACGCGGTCTTATCTGAAAAACACCCACCTGGGCCGAAGTTGGCGGGCCAACGGCTCGATTGGTTGTCGAGGCCAACTGTTGCGCGCGAAGTTTGGCATTTTCGGTCGCCGCCTGAATCATCTCCAGCTTCAGGGAATCAAGGCCGGTAAAAAGGTATTGGGGCGGACTGGAATTAAATTCCACTCCCTGCTCAATCAGGCGGGAAGCCTTGTGAGCCAGTTCGGTAATACGATAAACATCTTCCATTTCCACCCTGATAGTCTGGTTTAACGAATATCCGGTGACCTCTCCCTCCCGGTTATAATTCTTGTAAATATAAGCCGGTTTCCATTCGTACATATTCGTTTCGAATCCTTCCGAACGCAAAAACGCCTCGACCTTGTTAAAACCGTCTTTAAGACGCACCGATATGGCTTCGACAGTCGGTGCGATAACGGAAATATTTCCTTCCCATATGGCATAATTGGAGGTAATGGTCTTGTTGGCGGCACCGGTGACCGAAATGGTTCGCCCAAAGCCCTTAATCCTTACAAAACTGGAACTGACAATCACGGCACAGACCACCAGCGACAGCCCCAGAATCAGACTGCCCCCGATTATGCCGTTTCTTTTAGCGGCAGGCTCATTTAATGACATCACTTATCTCCTTGTCTTCTTTTTTAACGGCCGGTATGGTTTTGAAAACATCCTTTATCACTGATATTATACCTTCAACTCGAGAATACCGCCGCTGTAAAAATATATCCAGATGAAAAAATCACATTTCTATCTCCCGGATATCACCCAGTTTGGGAATATCCACCTCCCAGTTGAAGTGACTTCTGATTTTTTCAGCCAGTGACGCCGAGGCTTCCGGCTCCCCATGGACGATGAATGTTTTTTCCGGTGGACGGTTAAACGCCATCAGCCAGGCCAGAATGGCATGATAATCAGCATGACCGGAAAACCCGGGGATATTTTCAACCCAGGCATTAACAGGAATCTTACGACCGTGAATTTTTACCTCCGGTTTACCATCAACCAGGTGATGCCCTCTCGTGCCGACCGCCTGGTAACCTACAAAGGCGATAGTGTTATTCGGATCGGGAAGGCGCAGGGCGAGGTGATGCAATACCCGACCGCCGGTCGCCATCCCGCTTGATGATATAATAATAGCTTCTTTTTTAATGTTATTGATGGCTTTCGATTCCTCTCTTGTCCGGCAGAATTTAAGCTTTTGAGGGTAAAAAATTTGTTTCCCTTCCAGATGCGATATCCGGGTGGCCAGATTCTGGTCGACCAGGCGTTTATCAAAAACTTCCGTCGCCTCAATAGCCATCGGGGAATCAACAAAAACCGGCAATAAGGGGATCAGCCCTTTTTCCTCAAGCTCCCGGATAGTATGAAGAACCACCTGAGTACGCTCCACGGCAAAAGAGGGAATCAAAAGAACGCCGCCCCGCTTTACACTTTCCAGTATTATCCGGGCCAGTTCATCCGAAGTTGACACCTTTTCATGTAACCGGTCACCGTAGGTGGACTCAATAATCAGATAATCCACATTATAAACCTGAACCGGGTCGCGCAAAATCGGATTACCCGGCTGTCCCAGGTCACCGCTGAAAACAATTTTCCGGGATTCCCGGTGATTGATGATTTTAATATCCACCATGGCTGAACCCAGAATATGCCCGGCATCTTTAAATTTTATTCGAAAGTCCCCGCTCAGGTACAAATCCTCGCCGTAATGAAGAGGTGAGAAATATTGCAGGGCTTTTTCCGCATCTTCAACCGTGAACAGCGGAAGCGCCGGCTTGTGTTTGGAAAAACCTTTTTTATTCGCCCAGTAGGCGTCTTCTTCCTGAAGATGAGCACTGTCGCGCAAAAGGATTTTGCTCAATTCATTAGTGGCGTCGGTGCAGTAAATACGGCCGTTAAAATTTTCCCGACAAAAACGCGGCGTATAACCGATATGGTCAATGTGAGCGTGGGTCAGAAAAACCAGGTCGATTTGTTCGGGGGGAACCGGAAACGGCTCCCAGTTTCTCTGCCGGTTTTCTTTGGGACCCTGGAACAGACCGCAATCAATAAGTATCTTCTTCCCCCGCATCTCAAGAAGATACCTGGAGCCGGTTACGGTTCCGGTCGCCCCCAGGAACGTCAAATGTGCCGAACTCATATTAAGAACAACCCAATATCCGCAATTTCACAATCTTTTAAAGTCAGATGATAATAAACGACATTCTCGGCCGGGAAGCAAACAATATATCGGGGAATCACTTGGTCGAAAGCTTGAAGACACTCGAAAATTATGGGCAGTTTTTGAAGGGCACAACCCTTTAGTGGTTGTGCCAATTTTATTAATTGGTAGAATATAACAGGCCGAACTGCTAAAGGCTTCGTCCCTACGAGGGCTGAAAGTAGAAAAAGCCGACAACTCCATCACTATTTTCCTATACCCAGCTTTTACTGTGACTGTCATTGAGACCATAATGAATCATTATGTCTGAAGACGATTTTTCGTTTGCTATTAACAAACCATGAAAAGTAACTAAACAAATAATCAATTGAAAATAAAGTTTCATTGCTGATTCACATCTCCTTTTTATATCCTTATTACATTGACGAAAGTCATGCCATAAATGTTCAATATGATATCAGTTCAGGTAGGTCAAAACCCTTGTGGTTTCGATAGTTTAAAAGAGAGAAATAGTCAGGAGTACGGAGCTCCTGATTTTGGAGAATAAGAAAAAT
>CAZUAS010000180.1:0-3441 GCA_964618515.1 uncultured Ignavibacteriales bacterium
CTCCATGGCTACGGCATAGTTGTAATAAGCCAGGTGCTTTTTATTGTCATTAGTATAGGCTTCTTTAAAAGCATTGGCGGCATTAAGAAACTTTTCCTGATCCAGGTATATCTGACCAAGGGCAAAATTGGCATTGTAGTTATCACTTTTGTCGGCAAGAGATTTTTTGAAAGCATCGATGGCTTTATCAATATTATTTTGCTTCTGGTATCCTTTTCCCAGCATATAATAAGACATGTAATCACCACCACCCAGCTGATGACATGTTTCCAGAGTTGTCACCAGTTCAGTGAAATTTTGCTGCTGATAATAGACCCGAGCCAGTTCAGTATAGAGGTCAACTTTTTTATTATCAAGAGCGATAGCTGCTTTGAAAGCTGCTGCCGCTTCAGGATATTTAGTCAGTTTGTATTCAACCCGGCCGATGTTAGCCAGAGCGTCAATGTTATTCGGGTCTTTCTCGGATGCCTTTTTAAACATCTCCAGGGCATCGCCATATTGCTTTTTCTCAAAGTAGATGGCTCCCAGATTGAGATAAGGGTCGATAAAGCCAGGATCAAGGCTCAGGGCAGTCTTATACGATAGAATAGCCTGGTCGGTTTTCCCTTCGGAGGCGGCTTTCAAACCCTCATTATACATTTCTTTAGCTTTTTCCGTGTCAACTTCAGCTCTTGAAGAAGTAGGCATTACTCCCAGGAAAAATATCATTAAGGTTAAGACGCACAGAGCAGTGAGAAATCTGGTTGTTACCATCTTGGCTCCTTTCAAAAAATTATAAGTTCCTACCTAATATTACAGTTTAATTTATTTAATAGTTCAAAAAAAATCATAAAGATTGACGGAAATTGTCCAGCGCCTTTTTGATAGCCGGATTTTTCAAAGCCAGGATTCGTGCGGCTAAAACCGCGGCGTTTTTTGCTCCGGGTATACCAATCCCAACGCCCGCAACGGGTATTCCGGGCGGCATCTGAACGATTGAAAGCAGGGAATCAATTCCGCCCAGCGCTGCCGGTAAGGGGACGCCAATAACCGGCAGGTCGGAATGAGCAGCGGCAACACCCGGAAGGGCGGCCGATAATCCCGCCATGGCAATAATAACTTCAAAACCGTTCTCTTCGGCACCGGCGGTCAGTTCTGCGGTTCGCCGGGGATGGCGATGAGCCGAAGTAATTTCAATGCTGCTTTCTATTTCAAAAGCTTTCAGCTGCTGCTGACATTTCTCAGCATATTCCATGTCCGATTTAGACCCGATGATTATCAATACCTTACTCATTTTTTAGCCAGTCCGACTGCTTCCTCTGTTTTAAAAGCTCGAAAGCCGATATCACGGCGGTAGGTTGCCCCTTCATATTTGATTTTTTTCACAAGATTGTAAGCGTTATTCAATGCTCCTTTAAGATCGGCATCGATGCCGGTAACACCCAGTACCCGGCCGCCGGCTGTCAACCAGTTATTATTGTCTTTACGAGTACCGGCGTGAAAAATATAGTTACCGTTGGACCATGATTTTTTCAATCCATATATTGGGTATCCGGTCGTATATTTTCCGGGATAACCTTTCGAGGTCATCACCACACAGGCGGCGCAGCCTTTACGCCACTCCAGCTTCGGTAACCCTTGGAGTTTTTTATCCACAACCGCTGTTATAATTTCAAGCAGGTCGGTTTTTAAAAGTGGCAGGACCGCCTGCGTTTCAGGGTCACCGAAGCGGCAATTGTATTCAAGAACTTTGATGCCGTTGTCGGTAATCATAAGCCCGCAATACAATACTCCCCGGTAGGGGATATTTTCGTTTCTGAGACCGTTAATGGTCGGTTTGAGGATAAAATCGTCGATCTGTTCCATCATCTCATCAGTGACCAGCATGGTTGGGCAGTAAGCACCCATACCGCCGGTATTGGGGCCCTTGTCGCCTTCGTAAGCCTGTTTATGGTCCTGGCTGGAAAGCAGGGGGATAATAGTTTTACCATCGGTGATGGCCATGATTGAAATTTCTTGGCCCTTCAGGAAGGATTCGATAACAATTTGCTCACCAGCTTTTCCGAAACTCTGTTTCAGCATGATATTCTCAATAGCGGCATTGGCTTCTTCCTGGTTTTCCGCGATAATTACGCCCTTCCCGCTCGCCAGGCCATCGGCTTTAATAACAACGGGGTAAGCCACCGACTTACAGAAACCCACCGCCTCGGCAAAAGCGTTAAAAACCTTGAAGGGAGCGGAAGGGATATGATATTTTTGCATGAACTGTTTGGCAAATACTTTACTGCTTTCAATCTGAGCCGCCTGTTTTTCCGGTCCGAATATTTTCAATTTTCTTTTTTGAAATTCATCGACAATGCCCATAGCCAGGGGTTGTTCCGGCCCCACTACAGTCAGATTTATTTTGTTCCGGGTGGCGAATTCGGCCAAGCCTTTGATGTTATCGGCTTTGATATTGATGCATTTGGCTAAGAGTGAAATTCCGCCGTTGCCGGGGGCGCAGAAAATTTTTTCGACTTTTTTGGACTGCCTTAATTTCCAAACCAGGGCATGTTCCCGACCGCCGGAACCAACTACAAGTATTTTCATCAGTTCTCCATAAATTTATTATAAACTCTAAATTTAATCATAATTTTTTTAAATTTCAACTGTTTTTAAATGGTCATTTTTATCTTTATCGTTTTGCCACCGTAAACCTCCTGGTCACCCTCTTTGCTTATTTTGTTGTTGTTCATCGAATTTAATCTATTGACAAACTATCCTTTTTTTCATTATTTTTCTAAATTGTTTGGTTGCGATTGTTACATGGAAGAAAAAAAATAATATAAATTGAGGATGTGGGAATGAGAAAAATAGCTATACTTATGGCCGTATTTTTTATTTTTACCTGTAATCTGACTATGGCTCAAGAAGATGAAGAACGGGATATTCTGGAAGTTACCATGTTTGGTGGCCTGGCCCTTCCGATAGGAGGCATAACCAGCTGGCATGACTCTATAGGCCTGGGCGCTTCCATGGGGTGGGATATGGGTCTTGAAATCGGTTATTTCATGACGCCCAACCTGGTGCTCGGTTTAAATTTTACTTATTATAATATAGCTATTGGTAACGATACGGAACCGGTTTTTACCCCCGATGCCGTGAATTATGGCGGTCCCGGAGTTGCATATCTCAATCTGGTTAATAATCCCAATGACCTGACACATCGTCTTTATAATCCCAGTCTGTATTTGAAATATTATTTCTTCGGGGAATCCAATCTGGTGCCCTACCTGAAAGGTCATATTGGCATTGACAATCCCAAATTCACCACGAAAATAAGAGAGACCCTCAATCCTCGTTATCGCTCTTTATCATATGCCCCGGTTTTAGGTTTTGGTTTCGGTGGCGGGATTTTTTACTATACCTCGGATTACAGATCGGAAGAGCGTCGTGTAGGGAAAGAGTGTAGGATAGGGTGTA
>CAZUAS010000181.1:0-3315 GCA_964618515.1 uncultured Ignavibacteriales bacterium
CGATAATGAGCGGTGACTGGAGTTCAGACGTGTGCTCTTCCGATCTCCAGCCCCCATTCCCAGACGTTCAATACTGGGGAGCTTTATAAATTCGTTTTTTTCGGCAAAGGGGTAATGAAACGAGGTGCTGCCCGCACCCAGGTCAACCGACCATTGACCGGAATACCTGCCATCAACGGTGGCCGGGACGCTGAATGTGTTACCTACCAGGGGAGCGTCGAGCACCACCCCGGAACCGGTATATTTAAAATTGTCAGGAGGGTAAAACGAAAGCAACTCGTTAGCATAGTCGACCTTGATGATAAAACGTGATAGAAAATCATAACCAAGTATACCATCGACTTCCAGTCCCCACTTTTTGAAAATGCTTCTAACATCGATGGCCGCCACTTTTTGCTCCGAAAACCGGATACCCTTAAGGCTGTATTCGGGCAGAGTGGTAAAGGTTACGTCGATATGCTGACCGGCTCCCTGGCCCTTTAGTTCTCCCTCCAGTTTCAGCCCCAGCTCTCTGGCGAATTCGATATCGATGACCGACATCCCCGCCCCGGTATCCAGACACCACATTCTTTCTTTACCCCTGATATTCACCATGATATAAAGGTGATTCTCGATGAACATAAAAGGGATATTCTCAGCCATCTCGCCGTCGGTGAATTCGTAATCTTTAACGTCTTCGCCCGGCGGTTCAAAAAGGGCCGGGTCTATTTCAAGATTAGATATATACTTAGTCAATTGTATGCTTTGCTTTTGTTCCAGGGGCAGGGTTACCGATTCCTGGTGGAAAGCTACTTTAGTTCCATTGATATCGCGAAAGTCGGAATAGACAGTATGGTTTTCATTGTCCGGAGATTTATTTACGGTTTTTACCGGTAAAAAACTGATGCTGTTAATATAATTTAAAGTTATATCATCGTTTATGGTGTTGGCAATTTTTACTATGTAGCAGTCACTATCATTGATTTTTTCATGACCTTCAAAAGATAACCGGAAATACCTGGAGTCAGGATTCAGATATTCAAAGAGTTCACTGAGGCGATTGATTTCCCGGCGCTTCATGGTGTTTTCATCTTTAATGACCTGGACTTTGCCGTTGGCGTCCTCCACCCAGCTGAACCGGCCGTTGTCACCCGAAGTCTGGGTGAATACTTTCAGGTCAACTTCGGTACGATTTAACTGGGGGATTTTTTTCCAGTTTTTAAAGGTGCCTTCCATAGAGGCCACCGTCAGGGTACCCTCAGTATAACTGCTCGTTTCGGCTTTTAATTTTTCCAGACCGCCTATGGCTTTTATATAGTTGTTCATGATCTCATAGGGATTGGTAAGATTATCCTGGGCAAAAATTACCTGACTCAAAAATACCGGGATAATTACCAGACAGAACGAAAAAAGGTAAGACTTCATATGGTAATTCCTTTCTGCAATCAGCGTTATGGTGGTTTATACGAAAATAAACTTTTGAAGTTGCGCCAGTCAAAAATACCGGGCTTTTCATTTTCCTTGATGACAACAGGTTGTAAATTCGCAAAATATGCGTTTTACTCTTGACAGATAATATGTTAATGATTATTATTATATTAATGGAAGTATAACTTCGGGGTTAGTTATATTTTCACAATGCCCTCACTTCTCATATGGTTACAGTCGCATAGGGCTGGAGCTTATATGTCTCCGCTTAAAACTTATCTGTTTAGCAAACGCAGGTTTTGCTTTATCTGACGAATGTGCCCTCACTATGTATAACCCCGGTAGTATATAAGAATATAGAAATACTAAGGTAATTTTTAAATGAATGAGGTGTAAAATGAAGCGTTTACTTGCATTGTTGATGGCAGTGCTTTTCTGTATAACGCTGGTCGCACCCCCGGTTTTGGCAACCCCCTATGACCCGTTTAATCCACATCATGGTGGTCAGATAGTGGGCGGAGATGACTCCGACGAAGCGGACCCTTGGGGAGAATTACAGTTAACCGGGGAAAAAGGGAATTTCGGTTATACAGATCTGTCACTATGGTGGGAAACTACACTCAGATTTTTTGGTAATTATCTGCTCGGTGGTAATTTTCAACCGCCGGTCATTATAATTATCAAGAAAACCAGTTGTCAAAATGAAGAAAACGGGACCATGAATGAAGACCAAAACACACAAAATACGAATCCTCGAACAGGCGTCCAGACTCCTTCAACAAAATAACCATGCCGCGGCGCTGGAGTTGTTGAATCGCCCGGTGACGGATAATGGGGATTTGTTGACCAGGGGTGAGTGGTATCTTCTCAAGGGCGAATGTCTGTTATTTATGGGTAATTACGACCATGATTACCCGGAACAGGCGATTCGGATTTTCCGCAAAACCTCGGAACACGGACTTTTCGCCAGAGCGAAATACCTGAAAGGCTGGCAGCACCAGGGACGAGGTGAGAATCGGGAAGCTAAAGAAGCTCTTCTGGAAGCCTACACTTCCTTTTTACGGGTGGATGATTTCAGTTTAGCCGCCCGTACCCTGAACCGGTTGGCTTCCCTTTGTGTGCTCTGCGGCGATATCGAACAGGCAATCGATAACCTGGTAAAGTGTATTGAGTATCATCGTAAAGCCGGTAACATAGATAAAGTCAGGGTCTGTGAAAATAACCTTGCCCTGATTTATCGTAAAACCGGTCGGATTAAAGAGTCGCTGGCGCTTTATGCCGACGGTCAGAGTGATTGCGAACGGCTCGATAAAAGAAACCGGGGTGTTTTCAAACTCGGATATGCCATCTCCAAAGCCCTGAGCGGGGATACCCGCCAGGCCAGGAAAATTCTGGAACAGGCCTACGAACTGGTTAACGATTATCAGCGTGAAACCGCCATCTATTTTGAATATCTGGGCTGGATTTTACTGCTTGAGGAGAATTATGAAGCTGCGGATAAAGCCCTGCAGCGCAGTTTAAAAATAGCGCATGAAATCGCGGTCGGTTCCGACCATGATTCCCAGGTGATGCGCCTTCTGGCCGACCTGTCTTTGGCCCGGGGAGATTTTGCTCGCGCTGAGAAATATGCCGCCGAAGCACTGGCAATTGCCGAGAAAATAAATGAACAGGTCGAAATTGCCGCCTGCTACCGGGTTCTGGCCCGAGTCGAATATCAGAACGGCAACAACGGTCAGGCTCGGGAATGGTTCAAAAGGGCTATCAATCTTTTCAGCCGCCTTTCATCCCGGTACGAAATGGCTCTTACCCGCTATCAGGCCGCCCTTTGTGGACTGTACACCAATAGCGAACGGACCACCTAAGATCGGAAGAGCACACGTCTGAACTCCAGTCACCGCTCATTATCTC
>CAZUAS010000182.1:0-3299 GCA_964618515.1 uncultured Ignavibacteriales bacterium
ATAAGGCGGTTGAAATCCAGCTTCTCCGCCAGGCTTTCTACCAGGTCGTTGTGCCTGGTGCTGTCCCTGACAAAATATTCAAACAGTTTTTCCCGGTATTTGCCCCGATCATAATCGGCCAGTGCCTTTATGAAGGTAAAATCTTTATCGAGAGTCATCAGGTAAAGAGCATCGATTTTTTCCCGGAGGGGTTTGTACTTTTTGCCGACTAGAACGTTTTTACTGCCGGTAAGCGATTCTCGAGGAATGGAGTCGGACGATCCAATGTATTTTTCGAGCGGGTCACCAATCAAACCTCTGAAAACGGGGCAGTCTATTTTCCGACCGGCTCCCGCTACCAGGGCGGTAAGGTCGGTAATATCCCGGGTGCAGGTTTCCAGATTTATCCGGCCATGGAGGGGCAGTTTGAAAGGGTTGTTATGAAAGAGAGTAAAGTAATGACTTCGCCAGCGGTCGCCGCCCCAGACAGCTATTTCATCTTGGTCAAAACTGATATCACTTCTTGTCAGGTTGACTTGAGAAAGGGCGCTGTCGATAAGCGATAAATCCTGAGCGTTTATGGAAATGAAGATAAAAAAGATAATGATTAGAAAAAGAAAAGGATATTTCATTATTAACTCCCTTTAATGGTTTTGTTTTTTGAAGATAATGAAATAAAAGGCTTCGATATAGTTTTTTTATTGTTCACGAACTCCTTGCCAAATAAAAAAAATGTGTTAATATTCAGGCGCATAATAACTTTTTGTTTGAAGGATAAGGAAATGAAGTCGGAAAAGTTAACCAAGCTGGTAAAGGATAAAAAGGTCGAGTATATTGACCTTAAATTCAGCAACCTGCTCGGCGCCTGGCATCATATTACGCTGCCGGTCTCGGCGCTCGATGAATCGCTTTTTGTTTCCGGAGTCGGGGTTGATGGTTCTTCGTTGCCGGGTTTTTCATCTATCGAACGCGGCGATATGATTGTTATTCCGGATGATTCGACGGTGTTCATTGACCCTTTTTTTGAACGCCCCACCATCTCGTTTATCGGGGATATCATGGAAATAGGCGAACACATTACGCCTTATTCCCGCAATCCCCGGCGTGTGGCCACCGACGCCGAGAGATATCTGAATAAAATCATTAAAGGCACACAGGCGATATTCGGACCGGAATTTGAATTCTATGTTTTTGATAATGTCAGTTTCTTCCAGGGTCCCGAAACCGCCTTCTACTATCTTGATTCGGTGGAAGCCGAGTGGAATTCCGGCAAGGATGAAGAAAATCTCGGCTATAAGATTCCTTATAAGAAAGGTTACCATATCGCGCCGCCGATGGACCGGACATTTAACCTGCGTTCGGAGATTACCTCAATGTTGGCGGAAGTCGGGGTGGGTTTGAAATATCACCATCACGAGGTCGGCGGCGGCGGTCAGCATGAAATCGAAGTGACTTTCTCAACCATGTCGAAGATGGCTGACCAGGCGATGCTGATTAAATATATCATTAAAAATCAGTGTTTCCGGATGGGGAAGTCGGCTACTTTTATGCCCAAACCCCTTTTCAACGAACCAGGTTCGGGTCTGCATGTCCACCAGTATCTGGCTGATAAAAACGGTTCCATATTCTATGACAAAAAAGGTCTGGTCAATTTTTCTAAAACCGGCCTTTATTATATCGGCGGTCTTTTAAAACATGCTGATTCGGTTCTGGCCTTTACCAATCCTTCCACGAACTCTTTTAAGCGTCTTGTTCCCGGTTTCGAGGCTCCCATAGCCGGAACTTATGGTGTCGGCAACCGGACCGCCTGTATACGTATTCCGGGATACCAGCGAAATCCAAAAACGATGCGTTTCGAGTTCCGTCCCCCCGACGGGACCATGAACCCATATCTGGCTTTTGCGGCGATGCTCATGGCTGGTATTGATGGTATTAAAAACAAAATCGACCCGGGTCAACCTCTGGATCGAAATCTCGATGAATTGTCCCCGAAGGAATTGTCCAAAATTCACCTTTTGCCTACCTCATTGAATAAATCCCTTAACGCCCTGGAACAGGATTATAAGTATCTGCTTGAGGACGGTGTTTTCACCGAGGATTTACTGGAAAGCTGGATTAAGTTGAAACGCAAGGAAGTAGATGAAATTCGGGTGCGTCCCACCCCGTATGAATTTCAGAAATATTACGACTTATAAAAAAAACCATTCTTTAAGGACAGTTTTCAAATTAGGGCGCGGTCGGGAATCTTTTCCGACCGTTTTATTTACAGGTTTATCAATTGCTGTTGCTGACCACTATATGAGGGTTTGAAAGAGTTTCTGATATTGCCCGATGGTATCTATTTGTTAAGCTTTTTATGAACGATGGTACACGATGCCTGGGCTTTTGGCAAAACGATAATTTCAGCGATATTTACATGTTCCGGTCGGCTGGCCGCCCAGACAACGGCGTCGGCGATATCGTCTCCGGAAAGCGGTTTATAACCCCGGTAAACGGTTTCAGCGCGCCGGGTATCACCGTGGAATCGGACTTCGGAAAATTCCGTTTCAACCAGGCCCGGGTCAACCGCGGTTACTCGTACTGGGGTATCGACCAGGTCGAGCATCATCCCTTTATTGATGGCCTTGACCGCATGTTTGGTGGCACAGTAGACATTACCACCCGGATAAACTTCGTGCCCGGCAATGGAGCCGATATTGATGATATGTCCCCGGCCCCTTTTGACCATACCGGGTATTATCTCCCGGCTGATATACAGCAACCCCTTTATGTTGGTATCAATCATAGTGTTCCAGTCGGTTATGTCACCTTCGTAGATTTTGTCCAGCCCCTGTGATAAGCCAGCATTATTCACTAAGATATCGATAGACTGCCATTTTTCAGGTAAAGCATGCAAGGCTTTATGGACAGCGGTCTCATCACGAACATCAAGCTGGAATATATGACATTCGGTTTTTAGTTCTCCGGCCAGTTTTTGGAGGCGTTCAAACCTTCGAGCACATAAAACCAATTTTGAACCGGCTTCGGAAAAACGGTGAGTACAGGCATTACCTATCCCTGAGGAAGCACCTGTGATAAAAACGATTTTATCCTTAAGTGAATTCATAAAAGCACCTTGTAGAAATATTAAAAGCTTACAGTAATCTTATTGTGCTGTAAGATAAGAATAAAAGTGACCATTTAAAGGAAAAAATAACAAAATCGGGTATTTTAAAAGACTTCAAAACCTGATAACAATCTCATCAGAGTAAAATAATTGAACAACATTATGTTGGGAATTTCAAAGGGATTATAGTTACTATCCCATAATTTGAACAATT
>CAZUAS010000183.1:0-1658 GCA_964618515.1 uncultured Ignavibacteriales bacterium
ACCCTATCCTACACTCTTTCCCTACACGACGCTCTTCCGATCTTTCATATTTATTTTCATCTTTAATTTTGGATATTTTGACCCGGGAATGACCGGCTTCGGAGCCAGCCAGCCCGATACTGAAAGTATCCACCCGGGAAGGTGTTAATTCGACCAGGGTATTCATTTCGATAAGATTGTAAAGACCGGCATAGCCGTTGGGAATAACGAAAGTTTGTACACCTTTACGGTTAGCCATTTGTGCGGCACCTTTGACAACGCCGTTTAACCCCCCGCAATCACCGCCGCTGGTGATTAAACCGATTCTCTTTATGTCCATCTTTTTCTCCCGAAATAAGCATATTTTTCCCTTTTCCTCGATTCGCACCGGCATACGAGGTCAGGCTATCATTTTTATGACTATTATTATAGCTTTATTTTAAGCGGTTAGTCAACAAAATGAAATATAAAGATAGGGTAAACTCGTTTAAAAAAATGATTTTAAAAGGAAGTATTAAACTTATTGACAATGTCGGTGATAATGACCACCGTTCCGCTTCGGTTGTCATAAAAGGAAAAATTGACGTTATCCGATTTAGCCACCTGTTCCCGGTTGTCCTGCATGATATACTGGGACTTGAATCGAAGTTGTTTATCAATTTCCAGATAAACCATATCCTTGGTTACATCGATTACTTTGGCTAACATTTACTGTACTCCCGAAATTAAAAAAATATGACTTTTTAAGTCAGATATTATTAATTACATTTTTCTATTAAAAAGCTCCTGTTGGAGTTAAAATGCACCCTGATGAATAAGCGAATAGATTTTTAATAATTTAATTTATTGCCATATATTGTCAAGTGAAAATTTGTTACAGGGGGCAATCAATTATTTGTTTTTTTCCGTAACTTATTGTAATATTTGTAGGTAAAACAATTATTGGTGGTTTTTTTTAACGCTTTAAAAACATAATTTAAAAAAGACGGATACTTCATTAAAATGGGTTTTAATACTGTTGGTGAGCTTTTAATCTTATTTTCTCTGGCCATGAATATAATTGCCGGACTCAGCTATTTTCTGGTAGCTCGCGGTAAAAATGATTTTCAGTCACTCGGTTACAAGTGCTATAACCTCTTTACTTTGTTCGTAGGGCTGGCGGTAATTTATCTATTTTACCTTTTTTTCAGCCACAACTATGCCTTTAAATATGTTTATGAATACTCCGAGAGGGTTCAGCCTTTCCTCTATATCTTATCCGCTTTTTGGGGTGGTCAGGAAGGTACTTATCTTTTATGGCTTTTTTTTAACGCCCTGTTCGGCCATATAATAATCGAGAAAGCCGGGCAGTATCGCGATTATGCCATGGTCATATTTTCTCTTATTAATCTTTTCCTGCTTTTAATCCTTATCAATTTATCGCCTTTTGCTCTTTTACCGTTTATACCCGATGATGGCCTGGGGTTGAATCCGTTGCTACGCGACCCCTGGATGATAATTCATCCCCCGGTGATTTTTATCGGGTATGCCATGGCCGCCATTCCCTATGCGATTGTCATGGCGGCGCTGATAGTGAACGACCATACTGACTGGGTCAAACGCATCTTTCCCTGGGTGGCAATAGTTGCTTTGACACTGGGGGCGGGCACTGTTCTGGGCGGTTACTGGGCTTATAAAAC
>CAZUAS010000183.1:1668-3295 GCA_964618515.1 uncultured Ignavibacteriales bacterium
GGGGGGGGGGGGGGGGGTGAGGGTTTGTGGGGTGGTTATTGGGGGTGGGACCCGGTCGAAAACTCGTCTTTTATTCCCTGGATTGTGTCACTGGCGTTGATTCACGGTTTGATTATTCAGCAGCGTTCCGGAGCTTTGAAAAAAACCAATATTATTCTAAGCGCTTTTGTGTTCCTGCTGGTGGTATACGGGACGTTTCTGACACGCAGCGGAGTGCTGGCCAATTTTTCCGTCCACAGTTTCACCGACCTGGGTGTTAATTTTTTCCTGATTGGTTTTATTCTGGTATTTGTAATATTTACCTTGATTCTATATATTTATCGTTTTAAAAAAGTAGTGAATGAGCCGGTTAATTACAACTATTACGGGCGGGAATTTGCCCTTTTTGCCGGGTTGACGGTTCTATTGATTTTCAGCTTGGTTGTACTTTTCTGGACATCGCTACCCTTCATCACCTCGGTTACGGATAATCCCCGGGCCGCTGATATTACCACCTATAATGATTTTGCTCTGCCGCTGGCAATAATCATTTCATTCCTGTTAAGTATTTCACCGTTTTTGTCTTATAGTAGCTACGAAGTTAAAAGATGGCCGGTCAAACTGGCGGTCAGCGCGGCTTCGGGACTTATCATAAGTTTCGGTTTATTTTATTTCGTGGTCAGAAATCCCTTGGTTGTACCTATAATTTCCACCCTGGTTCTGACCGGTCTTTTAATGTATCTTTTCAGTCCGAAAATCAGGCGTAAAATGATTTTACCCTTGACGGCTTTTCTTATAACGGCCATAGTCGCTGTTATAATCGGGGTAAGGGATTATTTCTATATACTGTTTTTTGCCATGGCGGTCATGGCGATAATGTCCAATTTAAAGGCTATGTACGGCTATTTTCCTCACAACTGGAAGCTTTTAGGGGGGCAGCTGACCCATCTGGGTTACGGCATCATGCTCGTCGGGATTCTGGCATCCTCCGGCTTTTCAGCCAGTGAAAAGCTGATTTTACCCCGTGGAACCATTGGCTCGGCATTTGGTATGAACCTTCGATATACCGGTATGGACGGAAATATCATGCAATCGAACAACCAGTTGAATATTGAAATGGAAAAAGGGACGATACGGTCGTATATCCATCCCCAGCTTTATTATTCCCGGCGGCTGGATGGTATCATGAGAAAGCCCTTTATTGACCGTCAGTTACTTAATGATTACTACTTTGCCCCTGAACAAATACAGGAACTTGAGGGTGCCGAAGAGCTGGTTTTGGCTCGTGAGGAAATGAAGTCGGTGGGAGATTACACTTTTACTTTTCGGGGATTTTCACTTGAAGGTCACGGGGATTCCATGGCCGCCGGTATGACAGTCACAGCCATGCTTGATGTTGCATACGGCGATCGTTTTACTACCATAGCACCCGCTAAAATTCAGAATGCCGACTCTCAGGGTCGAGCCCATTTCATCGACCGACCGGCGCAACTATCATTAAGTGACACGACCTATGAGGTTTATATTAACGGAATAATGGCGGATCAGGGGATGGTCTCTTTGAACATACCGGGCCTGACCCAGGGGAAACCGCCTGACCAGTTAATATTGGATATTTCTCGAAAGCCGCTTATCAATCTGGTCTGGG
>CAZUAS010000184.1:0-3276 GCA_964618515.1 uncultured Ignavibacteriales bacterium
TAAACGCAAGCTCAGGCACACCGTGCCTTCATCGGTGACGAAGAGCATTGGAACGAGAGTTCTTGTAGGTCGAAACCCCTGCAGTTTCGACACATTATTTTATGATAGTCGAAAGTACAAGACTTTCGAGCTACATAAATTCTTTATGCAAAAAAAAATAAATGAGTCCCCTTAAAAATAACAAAACGAAGCCATTTTAAATCAGGTGTATAAGGCTCCTGAGCCATAATAATCATATATCATACAACAAGATAACCCCTTCTTTGTATTAACATCACACTTTATATAATTTCCCTCAATTTATGAAACACTTCAATACCTTTTTCGTATTTAGAATACCATCCGAACGGAATAAAAAGGAGATCCTGATGAGTAAAAGATTAAAACCCGCAGTATCAGCAGCTCTTTTTTTTATTTTCATCTTTACCTTTATCCTTCAGGCTGAACTAATTTTCAGTTCCGACAGAAGCATTACGCAGGAGCGACAGTTTGAAGCCTTTGACAGAATTGAACTTGATGGTTCGGGTGATGTTTTCATAACCGTCGGCGAACAACACAAAGTAACGGTTTCGGCTGACCTGGAACAGCTTGACAAGGTTACTACAGCCAATGTCGGCCGGCACCGTCTTTTGATCAACACCGAAGAATATGATTCCGATATCGATATCCGGGTAGACATTACCGTTCCGGAACTGGAAATGCTGGCGGTTTTCGGTTCGGGTGATGTTGAAATTAAAAACCTGGAAGGTGCTTTTTTCGACCTGTATCTCGAAGGTTCGGGGGATGTCAATATTGAAGGCATGGTATCGGAAATCGAGATCGCGGTCGAGGGTTCGGGCGATGTCGATGCTTCGGATTTGAAAGCCAACAACGCTTATGTGGAAATTAACGGCTCGGGCGATGTCAGGGTTTATGCCCGTGAAACCCTGTACACCCGGTTAAATGGCAGCGGCGATATCCAGGTTTATGGCCGCCCGGAAAATCATATTCAATGTTATGGTGAGCCCGGAAATTATTCTAACCGCTGGAAATATCCGGCCATACCGGCGATTCCCGCCATTCCGGAGATACCATCTATTTCGGAAATACCTATAATCCCCGAGCTCATTGTCATCCCGGAAATTCCTCTCATACCGGAAATACCGGAGATACCGGAAGTCCCCCAAAAAAATAAAAATCGCGTGTGGTACTGAAAAACTTACATTCCCTCCATCATTGCTTAAACACCCGGAAGGTTTACTCCCCGGGTGTTTTTTTGTTTAAAAAGATTCTCAAAAAAAAGATTTATAATTATGCCGGCTAACTGAAATACGTCCGGGACCATTACTAAACCACCAGACTTGTTTTTTTCCAATTGGATCCCTATTATGTAACGACTAAAAAAAACAATCAGTGAGGTGATAAGAATGCGTTTTTACCCTTTTTTTATTTTATTATTGATAACTTTTTTTATTCCGCTTTTAGCAGTTCAAGGTGATTCCTTATCAATCGGGCCGCGTTTCCACCGGGAAACCGGTTACGATGAATACGGCATGGTTGGTAAAAATATATCCTGGGGAGAGAATATGCCCTTATATAAAGAATATCCCGAAGCCAGAAAAATCAAACTGCCCGCACCTTCGTATGAAGGTAAAAGCGTCGAACGCGCTATTCGGGAACGTCAATCGGTACGGTCATATAGTTCTAAGGTCGTAAGTCTCGAGCATCTGGCACAAGTTCTCTTTGCCGCCGCCGGCTTAACTCATACCATGGGCGAATATGCCCTTCGCGCCGCCCCGTCGGGAGGCGCCCTTTACCCGATCGAAACCTACCTTATCGTTGACAAAGTTGAGAATCTGCCAATGGGTCTTTATCATTACCAGGTGGCCGACAGCAGTCTGGCGCTTCTAAAAGAAGGTTATTTTAATAAAGACATTCACATCGCCGCCAATGAACAGAAGACTGTCGGCGACTCACCTTTAACCATTATCCTAACCGCCCGTTTTGCTCGTTCCACCCGCAAGTACTCCGACCGGGGCTACCGGTATATCTATATGGAAGCCGGGGCGATTTGTGAAAACATATATCTCGAAGCCACTTCGCTGGATATGGGTACGGTGGCGGTCGGAGCCTTCAACGACGCTCTGGTCAATGAAGTTCTGGAAATAGACGGACGTTCCGAAGCCGCCCTATTGATTATGCCGTTGGGTTACCTGAAGGAGAAATAAAATATTTTCAGAAAGGGGTTCGGGTTATTTCTTTAAGGCTTGCTCATAGGCGTTTCGTAATTTCCCAACCTCGACAGAACCAGGATACATCTGTTCGAGCAGGACCAGCTCTTTTTGAGCCTCATCCAGCTTACCCAGCGCCAGGCAGGTCTTGAACAGGGTTACCGTAACCGAGGGATTACTGGAGGGATACGAGGTCATCTTTATGCCTTTTTGCAAAAAGACATAGGCGGAATCATACTGCCCGAGAGTGCCGTACAGCATGGCCAGATTAAGAACATATTCGTGATTGTCCGGCATGATTTCATAAGCCCGTCGAAAAGGCGGCAAGGCCTCGGCCGTTCGGTTTAATTCGAAAAGAAGAATCCCCAGCTGAGTTTGTGACTTGGCATTATTGCGGTCAAGTTCTACCGATTTTTGAAGATGTTCCAGGGCGGCGGTCTTGTTCCCCAGGGCCTGTTCGGCAACACCCATTTTAAACAGAACCAGGGGGTTATTATCCAGTTTACCCTTACTGAGCGTCATACCCCGATTAAGATAATAATAAGCCGAGTCAAAAACCTGGAGGTCGATAAGAACAATACCCAGGTTAAGGTTATGTTCAACGACATCCGGTCCCAGTTCGAATGCCCGTCGAAAATATACCAAGGCTTCTTCGAAGCGCAGCATCTTCGAAAGAGAAATACCCAGTTGCGTAAGAGCGGAGGGATTGTCGGTCTTATAGCGCAGAGCCTTTTCGGCATGCCCCTTGGCTTCGATGTCTTTGCCCATCGCCCCCGTTACTTTGGCCAGTTGCTCATACAAGCGGGGATTATCGGGATTCAAAGCTACTGCCCGGCTTAAATAGCTGTATGCGGAGTCGAGTTCACCCCGGGAATAATACACCTCCCCGATATTCGACAGGGCCAGGTAATCGTCCTTTTTTACTTCATAACGGCGCTGGAAATATTTGAGAGCCCGTTCGGGTTCGCTGACATTGTTGCTCAGGATATATCCCCAGGGGATACAGCGCTCCCCGTCTCTGAGATCGGAAGAGCACACGTCTGAACTCCAGTCACCGCTCATTATC
>CAZUAS010000185.1:0-3193 GCA_964618515.1 uncultured Ignavibacteriales bacterium
CATAGACAATATCCATAACCATTGTATGGAAATCTTCTGTCATTTCCTTTTGTGCCGGCGTGAGTTTGACTTCCTGGTCGTTTACGAATAGCTCATATTCCTCGGTAATCTCGACTTTGTTTTCTTCGGTACCTTCCTCGGTCATTATTATGGAACCGTCGTCGATATCTATGTTGATATCGTCGAATTCCACAATCCGGTGGTCATTTACGATATAAGTATAGGAATTATTGCTGGTGGAGGCTTTCCTGTCACTTTTATATTTTTTGGCAAATACCGATGAAAAGGCAAAGAAAAAAGCGAACAAAAATATGGCGAATCTTTTCATGTTTTAGTCTCCCATTTTAAACTACCCTTCATACCTTCACATACGACAAATATTCAAACTGGTTTCATTTTAAGAGTAGATATAAAATATTTCAGGGAACCAGGAGTCCTGCTGGAGAGCCTTCGGGGACACTCATCTTGTTAATATACAATTAGTTGCAGGGGCTGTTTTCTCACTGGGCCGGCTTCGCCAGGCTTCTAAAATCATAACCGGTGGGATTCTGAAACACCCGTAATTCAAAAAGTGGAACCACCGCCAGGATGTGGTCAAAAATATCCGCCTGGATAGCTTCATAATTGGCCCAGACCTGGTCGTTGCTGAAAACATAAATTTCGACCGGCAGGCCGAACTCGCCGGGGGGAAGGTGCCTTATTAAAAAGGTCATATCCTGTTTGATTTTGGGATGCTTTCTTAAATAAGCGGTGATGTAAGCCCGGAAGGTTCCTATATTAGTCAGGTTTCGGCCGTTTATCAATTCGGAAGTATCGATATTATTGGCTTTATTATATTCGGCAATTTCGCGTCTTCTGGTCTGCAGGTAGTCTTTGATAAGCTGATATTTTTCGAAACGGTCGAGCATTTCGGGGGTGCAAAATTTGATGCTGGTCATATCGATATTAACCGCCCGTTTGATGCGCCGGCCGCCCGATTCCGTCATGCCGCGCCAGTTTTTAAATGATTCGGAAATGAGAGCATAGGCGGGAATGGTTACAATAGTCTTATCCCAGTTCTGAACCTTGATAAAGTGCAGATTTACGTCGATGACGTCGCCGTCGGCACCGTATTTGGGCATTTCAATCCAGTCGCCGATTCTGACCATATCATTGGTGGAAAGCTGTACACTGGCTACAAATCCCAGGATGGAATCCTTGAAAACCAGTATCAAAACGGCCGTCATGGCGCCCAGACCGCTTAAAAGAAGCAGCGGGTTTCGGTTCATAATCGTGGCAATGGCGACAATGGCGATAAACACCGCCAGTATTATTTTGACAACCTGGAAATATCCTTTAATGGGTTTGTGACGGGCGATATCAAAACGACTGTAAATATCGACGGCGGCGTTTATAAAGGCATTGATGACCAGTAGTCCGACAAGCAGCATATAGGTAATGGCCAGACGTTGAATCCAATCCTGTACGGTGGGAAACAGAGGAGCGGCAAAGTATAAAATAAGCGCGGGCGCCATATGGGACAAGCGGGTAAAAACCTTGTTCCTTAGCAGAGCATCGTCCCAGGTGGTTTTAGTTCTTTTTATGAAAAAGGTGATAACATGCAACAGGATTTTTTTGACGATAAAATTAATAATATAAGCGATTATAATAAACGATAGCGCCAGCACCAGCCAGCCGGCATACCCGGCCATGGTATCGGAAAAGTGATGTTCAATAAACCAGTTTTTCAAATCTGCAAACATATAATATCAATATTATAAATAAATCTCGATTTTACCAGGTCGGTCCGCAACCGGTCGGGGCGGAGACCAGAGCCGGCGAAAAATCAATCAGAACGGTTATATCGGACGCACTCCGACTTATGAATGGCACGCCGCCGTCCCAATAGTTATTTCCGAGCGGGATACTGTAATCACCGGACATGCCGTTTAAGCGAAGGCCGTTAACGTTACCGTCGAAATTATTATTGTATATTTGTCCCGAGGTTACAGCCGGGTTGTCCAGACCGGCGAAATATAACGAATAGTACCCGTCCCGGCAAAAATTATTCTGTATCAGGGCGGTCGTGGACCTTAAATCCGAACGAATGGCAATGACAATATGGTTTATTGAACAGTTTTCAATAATCGGAGCCGAGGTACCCCTGATTTCAAAGTATGACCCACCCGTGGTCATATTGGCCGTTATTTTACAATTATATATTCTGGGAGAACAATTCAGTATGTCAAGGGCGTTATTGGAACTGCGAAGGTTGCTAATCATCGTATTCTGTATAAGGCAGCCGGTGTTACCGATGGCTTCGAAATCATCAGCATCATCGAACTGCAAGCGGAAGCCGTCGCCGTCATTCAGTTCGCCGCCGACTCTATGCCCGGTAATGGTGGCGTTGGCATCAGCGGTGGCAACAACCCGTAAAAGACCATATACACGGATATTGAAGGTATCCATATCGAGAACGGCGCCATCTTTCAGATAAAGCTTCGCCCCATCCTGGATAACAAGATTCCCGCCGTTTACCACCACGGTATCCTCGACAACATAGGGATTCAGCGCCCCGGATTCAATCGTCAACCCGTTATCATAGGAAGCTTGAAGACGGGTACCGTGGATTTCTTTTACTACATTGGAAGGAGCTGATTCGCCGTCGCCATCCGCCATGACCCGGTAATAATAAACAACACCATCAAGTACGTCGGTATCGTCAAACTCCGTAGGCACTACCGGGTCGCCGTTTTTCTGGTAGAAATTGACGCCATCGGTGCTCCGGTCGATGTTATAGCCGAGCAAGCCTTCGCCGGTGCTGGCATCCCAGCTGAGATGGATATTCCCCAGGGAACCGACCGCCACCAGATTGGTCGGTACCGACGGAGGGTTGTTGGGGTCAAAACCATTATCATCCTTACTGCACCCGATAAAAAGCGTCAGGGTGGTCATCAGAAAAATCAAACCTGTCTTTTTCATGCCGCATCTCCTTAGATTTTATTTAAACATAAGTCAAGTGTTAAAGTTGAAGCAAGTTAAAAAGAAACCATTAGCGGAATAAAGGCCGGGTCGCCCACGGTCGGGTCGCCCACGGCTTGCCGTGGGTTTCTCCCAATTGTAACTTGACCACGCCCAATCTCCCGGATCGCTCACCACCCCCCATCGCACCGGGTTGGCATGACAATACGCTATCTTTTACCTGACTGCGGCA
>CAZUAS010000186.1:0-3090 GCA_964618515.1 uncultured Ignavibacteriales bacterium
GGACAGAGGATTTGCCGGCCATAATCCAACAGCTTTCCGTTTTTTTCTTAATTCCGAGGCGGTTTTCCATACCTTTTGAAAGATATCAAACCGATAATTAATCTTATCTGCTGGTTCAGATGCTGTTTCAATCGGGTCATAAGCGTCGGCTCGGGAAAGTAAATTGCCCAACTGATGCAGAAGACTGTTTTTATTTTCCGAACCAACTCCGTCGCACCCGGTCAGGATGTCAGATACTTTCATTCTATCTTTGATATTCAACCGGTTTAAGCGTGTTTCCATGATACCGGCGGCGTATTTTTCTTCAAAAGGAGCACTGCTGACCAAAAGCAGTTTTTTAACCAGCGCGGGATATTGAGCCGCCAATATAAGAACCAGCCAGGCGCCCCAGGAATACCCGATAAGGGTAAGCGGGAATGCGGCGTGGTCTTCCAGAATGGTTTTTAATTCTGTGACCTGGTCTTCAACCGTGCCGGTGGTCTGCAGGGGTTCTAAAACGCCCCGTTTCGCCGACAGCTGGCGCGCTACCGGAGCCATCTCTCCGGCCGTTCCGGGTCCGCCGTGAATTACGGCTGTTTTATAAGGTGCCGGACCGTAAATTCTAAGATTATTTAAAATATGTTTTCTTTCCGAAGCTATCAAAGGAACTTCTCAAAAATATAATATTATACTGAAAAAACGATATTCAAGTTAAATGTCATACTGGTAACAAAAGAGATGATAAATCTACGTTTTTTAACCCATACGGGTGGTTTTATTACCTTTAGGATTGCCTGTTTGAAGAGGGCAAAGCCCGGCGTCTGGAAGAAATTTGAAAGGAAAGAAAAAGGACAATCAAATCATCCTGAACATAAAAAAGGCCGATTAATATCGGCCTTTTTTTATTGGTAAAACCGTAAAAGTCTAATTATAACCAAGACCTCATTGTAAAGTCCGCAATGACTTCCGGCCATCGTTAGCCGGGTGAATTCCGGGTCTGGAGGTGAAAGATGCACTGGCCGGTTCACCCATTTCCCAGTTGGCCGGGTCGGCCGGGTCACCTCCCTTATAAATCATACGCCAGTAGAATTCCAGGGGATAATAACCGGTCCAGTCGGGCGTCCAGTAATCAATGTAACCGTAAATATCATATACTCCGGATGATTGCGAGGTAACGTCAAGCTGGAAAGTGGACAGATAAAAAACCCAGCCGTCTTCATAACCAAACTCGTCGTAAATAAACTCGAAAACAAGCGGGTCGGAATAGTATTGCAGGGCGGCTATGGCCAGGTATTCATTGGGGCTGAACTGTGTGATACGGACGGTGTCGATTGTCACCACTGTATCATAGTGGTGCTGGACTACCGTCACGGTATCATGAATATATCTTGTCTGGATGATAGTGTCATGTACCCGGACAGTGTCGATAGTATTGACTATAAAGGTATCCGTTATCCGAATCGTGTCAAACTGATAAATTGTGTCGGGAGGTGAGACGATATTCGAGTCTCTGATAATGAGAGTATCGAACTGAAAGATGGTTTCGGGAGGAAGCTGACGATATTCAATATCATGGACATATTCAGTTGATTCAACTATCTTCTCTTTATCACAACCGGAAAAAGACCAGAGAACCAGACTAACCAGCAGAAAAATTCCGCCGATGTTTTTACTAGTCATAGAGGTACTCCTACTGGCTAAAAGTTTTCATCTGTTTTTTTATAGCGCAAATGCAGGGCCGAATCCACAAGTAATGTGAACCATTATTAAGATGTTGTCTATCATCGACTTAATAATTGCAGTGTATAGTAACAGATACAAATAAATATCATTTATGGTAAACTAAGTGCAGTAGAAAAGAATAACGGTTGTTCTTTGTAATTTACAAGAAATCAGAAGTCTGATGATATTTTGAAAATGGCACGGTTTTGATATTATTAAGTAAACAGTAAAAAAGTACCCTCAAAAAAACGGAGGAGGCTTAAGTGATTAAAGGATGGCAAATTATATAGAATTTGAGGATGGTTCGAGAAGATAAATAAAATAATGATACAGCCGAATAAATTCATCATTCGACATGGAAATTTTTGAAAATAATATTTATTTGGGGATGTTTTGGCTGGTTTTGTTTGAATATTATCAGGAAAGTATATATCATAAAAATGATGATCGTTTTTAATAATAGAACCTTTTGATTTTATATGTAACTGGCATTTAATAGAAAAACAGACTTATGTTTATCAACGAAATAAATCGCAGGAGTAAAAACAACAGTGGATACTTACGAAGGTTTAGCTGAACGATATGATTGGATGAGATTAGGCAAGAGGATCCTGTCCGCACGGCGTTTTTCCATCAGCTTTTCGGCAAATACAATATAAACAAAGTCTTAGATTATGCCTGCAAAACCGGTTCGGACCTGTTCATGTTTCACTCGATGAATCTGGAAACTTATGGGTCTGACATTTCGGAATCGATGCTTGCCCAGGCAAAAATTAAAATAGCCAATACCAATGTTGTTCTTCAAAAGGTGGATTTTTGTAATCTTTCTGATACTTATAACGAGAAGTTTGATGCCGTTGTCTGTCTCAACAACTCCATCAATGAAATACTTGAGGATTCAGAGACACTTATAGCCCTGCGCAGTATGAAGTCGGTTTTACATACCAATGGTCTTCTTGTTATTGACCAGGGACAGACGGATGCCTTGATGCACAATCCGCCGCGCTTTGCTCCCATACTCAATAATAGGGATATCACAAGATTATTCACTATGGATTATTCTTCGAATATTATGACTGTAAATATCTTTGATTTCACTCGTACTGCAAAGGCTTTCGATATCAAACACCATAAAGTACGAATTCGCATTCGCCTTATGGACAGTCGGCATGACATCCTGAAAAAAGCTGGCTTTGTCAAGGTGGATTTTTATAGTGATTGGAATTTTACTTCTTATAACAAGGAGTCCAGCAAAAGACTAATTGTGGTGGCGAGAATATAGAAACTTTAGTAGTAAATCCGGAGCCCTGTGCTCCTAACCATTTCTCTTAAGAGTCAAAATTATGGTAGCGGGGGGAGGATTTGAACCTCCGACCTTCGGGTTATGAG
>CAZUAS010000187.1:0-3081 GCA_964618515.1 uncultured Ignavibacteriales bacterium
AGATGGAATCTCGTGACTGGAGTTCAGACGTGTGCTCTTCCGATCTATCACAATCCACCACCTGCGCCATCAGGCGCGTCCCATCGGTCAGCTCGGCAATCGCCAGCGCATACGGAGCAATATCGGTCCACTGGCTCGGAGCCGTGCGAATAACGGTGTAGGTAACGATCTTGCCGGTATCGGGCAATTTTACTATTTCCTGCGCGGTGTCGCCCGTCTCCGGGTCAACCGCCCGCGGCGGGAAATAGGTCTTGCCGCTCTTTTTGAATTTCGATGCCTCCAGCCGGTAACGCTGGGGGTATTCGCGCCAATTACGAGAACTGAACATCGTCATCACGCCACCTCCATTATATGCACCACCGAAGATGCCCCGGAACCGCCCATATTCTGGGTCAAACCTATTTTCGGCGAACCGGGAATCTGGCGTCCATTTTCCGCCTGTCCGGTAAGTTGTTTGTAAACCTCGGCTACCTGGGCGATGCCGGTAGCTCCCACCGGGTGACCCTTGGATTTCAAACCGCCGGACGAGTTGACCGGGAATTTACCTTCGAGCGCCGTTTCCCCAGCCAGGATAGCCGGACCGGCCTGTCCCGGTTTATAAACCCCGATTGATTCCAGGATGACCAGTTCGGCAATCGTGAAGCAATCGTGAACCTCGGCAAACTGAACATCTCTAATCGTCTTACCGGCCATCTTGAAAGCTCTTTCAGCTGCCAGCGTCGCGGCTTTGATGGAGGTTATATCGTCCCGGTGCGCCAGCTGGATAGTGTCGGTGCCGACTCCGGAGCCGATTACTTTGATATAAGGCTTGCCGAGCTTTTTGGCGATTTCCTCGGTAGTGACAATCACCGCCGCGGCGCCGTCGGTAATCGGCGAGCAGTCGAGAATATGGAGCGGGTCGGCAATCATAACCGATTTTTCCACGCCTTCGATGGTTATTTCGAAGGGATACTGGGCGACCGGATTTTTAGCGCCGTTCTTATGATTCTTGACAGCAATCGCTGATAGCATTTCACGAGTGGTGCCGTACCGTGCCATGTGGGCGTGCGCCATGAGGGCATACAATCCGGGAAACGTAGCACCGTTAAAGACCTCGTATTCCTGGTCAGCGGCCATCGCCAAAGCGGCGGTAGCATCGTCACCGGAACAATCGGTCATTTTTTCCACACCGGAAGCCATGACGATATCGGATATCCCACAGGAGACCTCGATAAAAGCCTGGCGGAACGCCATCCCGCCCGAGGCACAGGCGGATTCAACCCGCATCGCCGGAAGACCCTTCATGCCAAGATAATCCGCCATAAGGGCGCCGAGATGTTCCTGACTGACAAACGGCCCGCTGGCCATGCAACCGACATATAATGAATCGAGATGGTCAACACCCGCACTTTTTATGGCGTTCATGGCGGCATCAACGAACAGGCCGCGAAGCGACCTGCGCCAGACTTCGCCCCACTGGCTGAAGCCCACGCCAACAACACAAACTTGTCTCATGTTGCGCCACCTCCTATTCATTCATCTTGATTTTACGGCGGAATTTGGCGTAGGTGCCATAATCGACGTAAATCAAGTTTTCATCTAAAAGTTTATGGGTTCGTACCGCCTTATCACGGACTTCGTCAATACGTTGGGTAACTTTCCAGACGAAACCATCCGAACCCGCCCCGGAACCGTAGGAACACATGAAAATCAAATCACCGGGTTTGGAAACATCGAGTGTCGCTGTCAAACCAATCGGGGAAGCTCCGGAATAGGTATTGCCCAGACGTGGGGCCAGCCAGCCCGGATCAATCTGTTCCTGCGTGAAACCGAGTTCAAAAGCAACCCGTTGCGGGAATTTGCCATTTGGTTGATGAAATACCGCGTAGGCAAAATCCGAGGGTTTCAGACCACTTTTTTTCAAGAGGGCTTTTGAAGCGCCCTTGGTATGGGCAAAATAGGCTTCTTCGCCGGTAAAACGTCCACCGTGCTGAGGGTAGAACTGATGTTCGCGCCGCCAGAAATCCGGCATATCGGTCATATAGGAATGGGTGAACAGGCATTCGGCAATGAGATTATCTTTACCCATGATAAAAGCGCCCGCGCCTGCGGCGGCGGAAAACTCCAGTGCATCCGAGGGCGCTCCCTGGGAAGTATCGGCTGCTATGGCCAAAGCATATTTCATATAGCCGGAATCTACATGACTGAGCGCCACAAACATGGCCTCCGACCCGGCTTTACAGGCAAATTCAAAATCAGCACAATGAATATCCGGTGTAGCACCGATTGCTTCCGCCACCACCGTCCCGGATGGTTTAACGGCATAAGGATGGGATTCCGAGCCGATATAAATAGCTCCGATATCAACCGGATTCACCCCCCCGGAACGCTTCAGGGCGTTCTTGGTGGCTTCTACCGCCAGGGTAATCGTATCCATATCCGGCGGCGGGACCGATTTCTCACGAAGCATCAGGCCTTTCTTATAACTGGGGGCGTCCGCTCCCCATACCTTGGCAATTTCCTCAACTTTGATTCGATGCCTTGGTAGGTGGGCTCCATAGCCGACAATTCCTGCCATAGGTAGTACCTCGATGTTAAAAAGTTTATGGTTAGTTCTTTATTTCCAAGTTTAGAAAACTTAAAAACAGCCTTTATTATAACGCCCCGAACACTTTAACACAAGCCCCAAGAGCTATTTTTTTAGGTTCCAAACCGGAATTTAATGCTAAAATTAAAAAAGCCCTTCCTTGTGCCGATAATTTAATAACTATGAAAAATACCTTAATTTTCTTAATTCTTGCATTACTGTCATGGAGCCACCCCGGAGCTATCGAGCTCGACACCGAGCTTGACAGTAACACCGCCTTTTATGAAGGTGAATTTTTCAATTATGTAATCCCAGCCCCTGACAAATTCAAAATGGCTACCGTCGAGGCTCAAAAAGATGGTTACTCATTTGCTTTTATACCCCGGGACGGCAACTATGAAAATTCCGACATTATGATTGGCGTGCATATCTATAAAATCCGGGGAATGAGTTTTGCCGAGGCCCTGACCGGCGACACCAGCAGTGTCCGTGCTTATTTCGGCGCCGATTTGCAG
>CAZUAS010000188.1:0-3059 GCA_964618515.1 uncultured Ignavibacteriales bacterium
GGGATTCCATGCGATTGCCTATCCCCATTGCGGCACCCGCATTTTCTCCATATACATGAACTATTTTAATTAAAAACCAGTAAACAATTTGAAAGACAAACTGCTGTATGGCAATCGGTAGGCCGATTTTCATGATTTTTAACATCCCCGGCAGGTACGGTTGAAACCTTAAAATCGGTTCAATCGAATAACCCAGTTTACCCCGATAAAGCTTGGTAAGAACAATAAGCATAGCAATAAAAACCGAAATGGAGGAAGCTATCGCCGCCCCGGGAACGCCCAATTTTGGAACGGGCCCAAGACCGAAAATTAAGACCGGGTCAAGGACCATGTTGATGAAGACCATCAGGATGCCGATCTTGGTAGGCGTTCGGGTATCACCCGAAGCTCTGAACACAGCATAAGCCGTATCGGTGACAGTGTAAAGAACCGCTGAAAGTAAAAATATCCTTAAATATGGCAGAGCCTGACTTAAGGTAGCTTCACCCGGGTCCATAAAGCGAAGGAGATAAGGTGAGAGAAAAAAACCTACCAGTGAGAAAACCAGCCCTAGTAAAAAAGCCAGCTGGAATCCCTGGCTGATATAAAAGCGCGCCTGGACAAAATCCCAGGCACCGACATTGCGGGCGACAAGAGCGGTTACGCCGACGGTAATCAAAATAATCAAGGAGTAAGCCGCCCACATTATAACCATCGAAGTCGTGATGGCATCCTGGGAAGTAGCGCCCAATTTACCTACCCAGTAGAAATCAGTAACCGAAAGGGCAATCTCCATAAACATGCCCAGCACCACCGGTACCGCCAGGGATAAAATGGTTTTTACAATCGGACCTGAAGTAATGTTTTCGTTCCTGAACGTAACTTCCGCCATGACAGTAAATTCACACCCCAATCACAAGGTTTTGCTCTGCATTTTACAAGAGTATTGAACTAATGACAAGTAAAATCGATTAAGAGTAGAAATGGTTGGATGTCCTCAAAGCCCGCTCAGAATCAGTTCGATTCGACCTTATCACCGGTTAGATAATTTAGATAACTCATATAATATTTGGGATTCAGTTCTTCTCCAGTTCCTCGCTTAACCAGTTCCCGCCATTTATAACGACTGCCAAAACGGAAATAATTTTGAACCAGGAATGCTTTAGTTTCGGGATTACCCACCACCGAACCGTAATTTTTTTTAAGGTAAACGATGGTTTGAGCGGCAACAATATCAGCCAGAAGAGAATTTTTATGAGCCAGGGGGCGCTCGACATAATTCATGTTAACAGCCCAGACTTTTATATCGTCATGACGAGGAAGAAAAGTATATTTTTCGTAAATATCCCAATAAACCTTGTTTAAATCCCGCCGGGGATTAGTATAAGCTTCCAGTTCGAAAGCCAGGTTCACCAACAGCATGCGAAGGTTGATGATTTTCCATTCTCGTTGTGCTTTCAGATAACGTTCCATTAAATCGCGAGGCATGGGAATATATCTTTCCAGCCAGTTTCTGTCCTCGGTTATGAAAGAAAAGATGGTTTTCATGCTCAACGTCCAGGTATCATCGTTAAGGTAGTTAAAAATCGGCTTTTCCTGCGAAATGTGAGAAGCATATAGTGCTTTCCCTACCTGTTTGACGAGAGCGTTGGCGTTTTGCACGCCGTCACCAAGTTTGCCGGCGATGCGCTGGTCGAAAGGGCTTTTTATCAGGAGGGAATGTAATTCCGGCATCATTTCCGGAACATATTCAAGGTCGAAATAAAGCGGCAGTTTGTTAAGCGAAAATCCGATTTCACTGAGACCCGCATTCATATATTTCAATTGTGAATCGGCGGGGTAATAATCATCGATTTCTTTGAACAAACCGGCATAATAAAAAGGTATGTCCCAGATTTCCACTTCTGTTAAAGCCAGCCCGGAACGAACATCCTGAATAATGGCCTGGTAAATGTTTTCCGTCAGGGTTTTAAGCTCACTCAATAATCCAAATATTTCAGCCTGATTAAATTCTTCCCTGTTAAAAAGCATGGTCAGGTAATTATTGTAACCGTTTCGGTGAGCCTCTTGGTTGCGTAACCGGAAAAGCCTTTCCATCCCCTTGTTCATTATGTGGCCGACAGTATAGCGCGCCCGGTAAGCCATTTCCCGATGAATGCGATTTTTATTGTAGTACAGGGTGTCCAGGATATCTTTTATCGGTATTTTAGAACCCATGAACTCGGGTTCGAAAGTTTTTTTCAAGGACTCAAGAGAATCTCTTTGCAAGGATATTTCTTTCTGGTTTTCGACGATATGCGCTAAAAAAAGCGACCGTAGAAGTTCCAGCCGACGAAGGTCTTCTTCTTCCTTGAGTAGATTCAATCCCTGATTAAGCACGTTGAATGTCCCGGGGTTGGACAGGACGTGTTTATAGAGAGCCTTATAAAATTCCAGGGAATCGGCCCGGCCGCCGGTACATGCTTCCCACTGTTGTTCCGCCAGACGGTAATTAATCCAGCCCAGTTTCGTTTCCAGGGAGTCGAGAGTTACCTGAACCTTTTCAGGCGTTATTTTTTCTTCCTGACAGGCGCTAAAAGTAAGGCCGATAACAAAACATACGGCCACTCCGATTATTTTAACCGACGCGTTATTCATCACTTTTTGTATCGGCAAAAAAGGATAAAGCCATAGCGTAACCATAAAAGCCGAAACCGGAAAGTTGGCCCCGGCAGACCGGCGCTATGACCGACTGGTGTCGGAATTCTTCCCGGGCATAAATATTGGAAAAATGGACTTCGACAGCATCAATTTTAACGGAAACGATAGCGTCACGAATCGCATAGCTGTAATGAGTAAAAGCACCGGGATTGATAATTAAGCCTTTTGCCCCGGGCGCTTCTTTCTGGATAAAATCGATAATCGCACCCTCACTGTTGGCCTGGTAAAAAACCAGTTCATAGCCGAGGTCTTTTCCCAGTTTTTGCAAGGTATGGTTCAAATTGTCCAGGGTTTGCTGGCCGTAAATATCGGGCTCTCTTGTCCCCAGAAGATTCAAATTGGGTCCGTTGACTACCAAAAGCTTGGGCATTTTAACCTCC
>CAZUAS010000189.1:0-3003 GCA_964618515.1 uncultured Ignavibacteriales bacterium
GATAATGAGCGGTGACTGGAGTTCAGACGTGTGCTCTTCCGATCTCCCGGTCCAGAAAGAAACATCTTCCTGCCAGGTGACCGCCACTATCATTGAAAATATAATTAATAATAATCTTCTGGTGGAGAAAAAAGACCTGGCGCTGGTGCACATGGTGATCCTTTTCGCTCTTGGCGGCTTGTGCGCTTTTTTGATGCCGCGAGTAAGCTTGCTATACCGGATGATGATCCTCTTTATCGGCCTGATAATTCTGGTAAATGTAAATTACTTCATGTTCAGCTCCTTCAAAACGATTATAAGTACCGTGTACTACGCCCTGGAAATAGTATTGTTCATGATAGCCTCCCCGTTGCTTGATACCCGGATATTAGGTGTGGAAGTAAAAGCCAAACCCATCGCCAAAAAACTACCCAAAGTGGAACATAAAATCCAGCCCGAAACCATATTCGAAACCCCGGTACGGGAAATCAAATCCCGCCAGGACGACCCCGAAAACCAGGAGACTGTTGTTCTCGAAAAGGAAAAGGAGTCGTCACATTACGACGACTATCAGACCATAACCCTCGACGAGCACGACGAAAAAAGCGGCGTTTCATCAAATGCCTCCAGACCCCTGGCGGATGACACTATCCTTCCTGAAAAGCAAACTCCGGAAAAAACTGCGGCGGTTGCTGAATCGAAAGATTACGGTACGGGAAAAGACCCGCTGCGTGAATATGTCCCCGACGACTCACAACGGATAACCGAAAGTGACCGCATTCGCACCGAAACCGATACCCTTAAAAACCTGGGGCGTTACCAGATTACCGGCACCCTGGGTAAAGGCGCCATGGGCCTGGTGTACAAGGGCGTGGACCCGGCGATTAATCGCCCGGTGGCTCTCAAGACCATCCGTTTAGATTTTGTCAATGACCCGGAAGAGATGGCGGAGCTTAAAGAACGCCTTTATCGAGAAGCTCAGGCTGCCGGTAAGCTCTCTCATCCCAATATCGTCACCATCTATGACGTTGGTTCCGAAGGCCACCTGCAGTATATTGCCATGGAATGTCTCGAAGGCCAGACACTGGAAGACATGATCAAAAAGAAAGTGAAGTTCAACTACCGCATCATTTCACAAATAATTATCCAGATATGCAACGCCCTCGATTACGCTCATTCGCAGGGAATCGTCCACCGGGATATTAAACCGGCCAATATCATGGTTCTCGCCGATTATCGCATCAAGGTCATGGATTTCGGCATCGCCCGGATAGATTCCAATTCGATGACCAAAACCGGCATTGCCATGGGGACGCCCAATTATATTTCTCCCGAACAGCTCAAAGGTCTTAAAACCGACCATCGCGCCGATATCTTCTCCCTCGGGGTGGTCATGTACGAAATGCTCCTGGGACGGCGGCCGTTTAAAGGTGAAAATATAACTTCCCTCATTTACGCCATTATCAATAAGGAACCGGAAAAACCTTCGAATGTAAACCCGCAGATTCCGCTTCTTTTTGACCACATCATCGACAAAGCACTCAAAAAGAATCCGCAGGAACGTTACCAGAAAGCCACCGACCTGATTAATGATTTGAAAGATTTTGTGGAGTCGTTTTCGGCCCGGTAAAAGGTTTTCATCAAAGGCCAAAAAAATACCAGCTTTCAACCGCTGGTATTTTTTTGCTCAAAACAGAATTTTTAAAAGGGCTTAACTGTTTTTGTCTTTGCCCTTATCGAGGACTTCCTCAGCCAGGGAAAGAGCCACACCGGACAGCATGACTTCCACTCCCAGCTGGGTAAAATCAGATGAAATCAATTCCCGGTTCAAAGAAGCATAAAGAGAACATGAGGCGCCTTTTTCCACCACCAGGCCGGACAACTGGTTGGCATTTTCCGCCACGAAAGTAACCTCGGCAAGCTCCTCGGAGACAACATAGCCGGTACAATTGTGAAGTTGTAAATGAGAGTTACCGGTATAGACCACCACCAGCATCCCGCGGGTTTTTCCGAGCACAATTTCCGGGTACATTTCCAGCACTAAAATTCTTTTTTCTTCCCGATTGGTCACTTTCAGACGAAAATGGTCTTTTTCGAAAGTGATTTTTTCCGCACTGAGAACCCGGGCGATTTTTTCAACATCGACTTTGGTGAAATTCATATTCTTCTTACCCGATCAGGTTTTCACTTAGGGTCATTTTTTTTGTCTTTGGCCGGATTATCGATTTCGGTACCGACGGTATTTTTTATCTCGTCGGTCGTATCCTTCATCGCTCTTTTAAATTCCTTGATACCTTTACCCATACCCTGGGCAATCTCGGGCAGCCGCTTGGCCCCGAATAAAAGCAGGATGGCTAAAAATACCAGCAATAATTCCCACGGTCCCAAGCCGAACATATATTTACCTCCTTAGTTAACCAATCTATAAATACCACCAGCGAAAATAAACCAGCACCAGCAATACCACTAAAACCGACATAAAATTAATCTTGAACATTAATCCGAAAGTCAGCGAGATGGCATATAATTCGATACGGGTGGTGTCAAAACCTATCTGAATCGATTTGGTGAATACGGTCTTAGCGGCTCCCGGCGGAAGAAAAGTGCCCACTATATCACCCACCAGACCGCCCATTACCGCCCCCAGGATCAAGGCCGTAATGATAAAAATAACTTCACGTCTTTTCATCTTTCACCCATTGTCTTTACCAGGGAGGAACAGGCCGTGCGAATAGACTCAAACACCTTTAATCCATCGGTTGAACCGAGGATATCCTCCACTGCTCTTTCCGGATGCGGCATCATGCCCAGAACATTTCCTTCTTCATTTATTATACCGGCAATATTATTTATCGAACCATTGGGATTAGCTTCTCGGTTAACATCGCCGCGCTGGTCGACATAACGAAATACCACCCGGCCGGTTTTTTCAAGTTTATCGATATCCCCGTCAAAATTATAATAATTCCCCTCGCCGTAGATCGGAAGAGCGTCGTGTAGGGAAAGAGTGTAGGATAGGGTGTA
>CAZUAS010000190.1:0-2954 GCA_964618515.1 uncultured Ignavibacteriales bacterium
ATGGAATCTCGTGACTGGAGTTCAGACGTGTGCTCTTCCGATCTGGTTTTTTCTTTTGAAACGGATATCGAGGTAACCTTGGAAAGCGGTTCAAAGACGGTCAGGGGGTTTTTTATCAGGGCGCCGAAAATCACTCGGCTCGGAGAAGGGGTAAGGGTACTGGCCGAATACCAGGAGCGGCCGGTTTTGGTTCGACAAGATAATATCCTGGCCAGTTCCTTTCATTCTGAACTTAACGATGACCTGACTGTTTTAAAATACTTCGTGGATATTTTATTGTAATTAATGGTTTCTTTTTCGTTTGTTATATAAACAGAAGGAAGTTGATTTACCGGTGCTGAAAAAAATTATAATTGCCCGCCATCATGGATTTTGCATGGGAGTAAAGCGAGCCATTAAGATTGCCGAGGACACGGCCCGGGATAAAAGCGGCCGGGTGACCATATTAAAAGAAATTGTGCATAATGACGCGGTGGTGGATAAGTTTCGCCGGCAAGGGGTTCTTCAGGTTTATTCGGTCGATGAGGTCAACGAGGGGACGTTGATAATATCCGCCCATGGCGTGGAGCCGGCGATTAAAAAGAAAGCTTTGAAAAAAGGATTGACCCTGGTTGACGCTACCTGTTCGCTGGTAAGGCGGATTTACGACATTATTGATAAAATAAAAAATGAATACTACATCATCCATTTCGGCGACCCGGGTCACGATGAAACGCAGGGAATAGTGGGACATGCTCCCGATCGGATAACCGTGGTTTTTAATGCGGAAGAAATGCTGGCTTTGCCCGACTGGAAAGACCGCCGGCTGGCCTTGACGGTACAGACGACTGCGGACCTTGAAGATTTTTTAAAAGTCCAGAAACTGGCACGAGCAAAATGGCCGCATATTAAAGTATATAAAACCATCTGTAATGCCACCCAGCAGCGTCAGTCGGCCATCCTGGAACTGGCACCCACAGTAGATATGGTACTCGTGGTCGGTTCGCTCACCTCGGCCAATTCCAAGCGCCTGGTAAAAATTTCCGAATCCCTGTGTCGCCGGGCGATACTCATAAATTCCGAGAAAGACATTCAACCGGAGTGGTTTCAGGGTAAGGAAACCGTGACGACGGTGGGCGTGACCGCCGGAGCCTCGACGCCGGATTTTCTGGTTAAAGCTGTAATCGATAAACTGGTCAGAATTTCCGACGGACAGGCCAGAGTTGTTGTTCAAAAATAATCGATTCCCGCAAGTTACTTTTGTATCCGGCAATCATCAGCCTGCTTATATTTTATAAAAATATATTGAAATTTTTAAAATAGCTGTTATATTAATTATTGCAAAAGTCTGGATATTTTTATTGCAGACACTTCCAGATCCGGTCACCATACATTTTTAGACTTGGTCTGACAACCGGGATGTTTTCAACATCGAGGCTTAAACGGGCGTTTTTGTACGAACGTTTTTTAAGTTGGTTTGCCTGAGAAGGATGTCCTTATAACCTGTTGGAAATAAAATATGTCAACGAAGTTTGATAAGTACCTGTTGAAAGTGACGCCTGAGAGGCATCCGATACTGGCTGAAATGGAACGATATGCCCGGGAAAATCATTTTCCGATCGTGGGACCACTGGTCGGGCGCCTGCTGTATCAACTGGCTCTGGCGGTCAAAGCTCGAAAAATACTTGAATTGGGGTCGGGCTTTGGTTATTCCGCCTTCTGGTTGTCATTGGCGGTAGGGAGAAAAGGTCATATAACCATGACCGATAAGCGCGTACAGAATAAACGCCGGGCTTATGATTATTTTAAAAAAGCCGGTTTGCAGAGCCAGTTTGATTTCAAGGTTACTGATGCTTTGATAGCTTTAAAGAAACTAAGCGGACCTTATGATTTGATTTTCAATGACATTGATAAAGAAGGCTACCCGGAAACAATCGATCCGGCCGTTAATTTGTTGAGGAAAGGAGGTTTATTTATAACTGATAATGTCTTCCTGTCAGGCAGGATTCTGGATAAAAATCCGGATAAGACCGCTCAGGCGGTCTTGGCTTTTACCAACCGTCTGTATCAGGACAGCAGTTTTTTTACCACCCTTATTCCGCTTCGTGATGGCTTGAGTGTGGCGGTCAGGGTATAGATAACGGTTATCCGGTTGAAAGCAAATTGGCCGACAACCTTACTGAACTGATTGACAACTGCACCATGAACGCACTTGGCGTGAAAAGAATTATTATTATTACTATCGGAACTTTGTCCGGGCTGTCCTGTTTAATAATATAGAATATCACATAAAGTTGACAGCAACTTTACCGATAATTTTTATAAGATGCAGTCTTAAGGATGCCAGCGGGAATTTTTGAAATTCCCGATTCGACAGGGTAGTGAAACCTGATTATCTTATAAAAAATATTAATAACTGCCCAAAACATATTCGGGGGCTTGAACACCGTATAGCCGGCAGGATGGAAATAAAAAAACGGTTTAGTTTTGTTTATTTTTATTGACAAAACGGTTTTAAGAACGTTTTTATAATGGCCTACGGTTTCAATTTGATTGAAATTTTTGTACGGAATTCAGACAGTGATACTCTGCTTTCAAAAGGTGTCACTTTTCCTGAGTAAGAATAAGTCAGCAGCAGTTTTTGCGATTATGTTTACGAGTTTGTTAGTTAGGAGGTCGCTATGGCCTTGAAGAAAGTAAAATATATTACCTATGATGAGAACGAACAGTGTTATGAAATTCGACGCTTTATAGAGAGTGCCGGAATTGTACTTGAAGTTCGTGACTTATCCAAACAGCCGTTTACCGAGAGCGAGTTGAAGGCTCTCATCAGCCATTTCGATATCAGCCATTTCCTTAATCCCATGTCCAAATCATACAAGAAATACGGGTTCGACAAGCACGTGCCGGCCCGTGAGGAAATCATTAGGGGAATCGCTGAAGATTATACGCTGATTCGTCGGCCGATAATTAAG
>CAZUAS010000191.1:0-2922 GCA_964618515.1 uncultured Ignavibacteriales bacterium
GCTATCCGACCGACTTCGACATACACCGGCCTGGTTTCATCCCACCCGGAACGAATTTTGATTGTTACCGGTATTTCTTTGGAGGCTTCGACCACCGCCCGGATAATGTCCTCGGTTAACTCTAAGTCCTTTAAAACTGCGGCACCACCGTTTTTCCGGACCACTTTTTTCACCGGGCAACCGAAATTAAGGTCAATCAAATCCGGGTGGAATTGTTCTCTTACGATGGTCGCCGCCTGGCCCATAATTTCCGGGTTGGAGCCAAAGAGCTGTATACCAAGGGGTTGCTCGTCCGAACCGAATTCCATAAGGGCCATGGTTTTTTTCTGACGGCGAATAATACCATCGGAAGAGATCATTTCCGTATAAGTCATCGCCGCCCCCAGACGTATCGCCAGAACCCGGAAAGGTCGGGTGGAAACTCCGGCTAATGGCGCCGCCAGCACCAAACCTTTCAAGTTTAAGTTTCCGATTTCCATGCCGATAATATAACTATATTATAGATAGGGTACAAGTGCCCGAACTTTAAGA
This sequence comes from uncultured Ignavibacteriales bacterium, assembly GCA_964618515.1. Taxonomy (GTDB): domain Bacteria; phylum Zixibacteria; class MSB-5A5; order GN15; family FEB-12; genus JAFGNW01. The sequence goes on from CAZUAS010000191.1 coordinate 532, forward strand.
TAATTAAGAAAATACACCTTATTTGATGGAATAAATTCCAAGCCTATCGAAAGGATTTGGTTATGCCGGAAATAATTGTCAAATATGAAGACAAGGTAATTGAAAGGATTGTTACCGAAAAAAAACGAATATCCATTGGGCGAACCAACGATAATGATATCGTTCTGGAAAATAGAGGTGTTTCCCGTAAACACGCAATGATTGAATTCAACAATAATGCCGCCGTCATTATCGATAACGAATCCCTTAACGGTACTTTCGTCAATAACCGGAAAATCAATGAAGAAGTCCTGCGTAACGATGATGTCATCACCATCGGCAAATATTCCCTGGTGTATCATATAGAAACCACTCACTCCGGGGAAGACTTGAAAAGTGTCGATGGCACCATGATACTTAAGACCAAAAAACAAAAAGAGCTGATTGAAAATGATCGGGTGGAACGCGAAATCGTAGGTAAATACGGCGGCTCGGTTTTGCTGGGTGAGGAAAATACGGAATTTTCCGAATTCAAACTTGACCGGGAAGTGACCACTATCGGAAAAGCCAAGTTCGTCCATATTAAAGCCAAGGGATTAATGCTTTCCGGTATCCAGGCTAAAATTGTCAAGGAAAACAACAGTTACTCCCTGATAAACCTGGGTAAGAGCGGCAAAACGAAAGTAAACGGGGAAGTTATTGATAACTACCTTCTGAAAAACGGTGATTATATCACGGTGGGCAAGAGCACTTTTAAATTTGTCGAGGGGAAAATCCAATGAGGCTGGCGTTGATATCGGATATTCATGCCAACCTGGAAGCCTTACAAGCGGTTCTTGACGATATCGCCAGGCAAAAGGCGGATAAAATATGCTGTCTGGGTGATGTAATCGGTTACGGTTGTGACCCCGCCGAATGCCTTCGGCTGGTAAATGAAAACTGCGCCATCAAATTGATGGGCAATCATGAGTACGCCGCTATGGGCCTGATGCCGGCTACTTACCTTAATGAAATAGCCCAGGAATCCCTGAAATGGACCCAGCATCATATCAATGACCGCGAAATGGCCATAATCAGTGATTTTGAAATGGACACCATTCTGGATGATTTATATCTGGTTCACGCTTCTCCTTTTGAACCGGATAAATGGCATTATATCATGACGCTGGCTGAAGCTCAGGAAGCGTTTGATTCTTTCACAACGAAAATTGGCCTGTTCGGTCATACCCATATCCCGGTTATCTATTCCCTGTCACCGGAGAAACATTTGCGCCAAACTGCCGGACATGATTTTCTCCCCGACGGCAATAACCGCTACCTGATAAATATCGGTTCCGTCGGACAACCCCGGGATAATGACCCACGTGCCTGCTACACCGTATTCGACACCGATGAATGGTCGGTCAATTACTATCGTACACCTTATAACATAACCTTAACCCAGGAGAAAATGACCCGGGCACAAATACCGACAATGCTGATAGAGAGACTATCAACCGGTCGTTAGAGAGGATACCATGGCTAAATATTCATCATATATTTTGTATCTGCTGATTTCCATCTTTGTGGTTATTCTGTTTGTCAACAGTTTTGGCCCGATGGAAAAACTTCAGCGTTCTCTAAATGACTTCCTGTGTAAAGTAACTTCTTCGGAAAAACTGCAACCAAATGTGGTTCTGGTGACGGTCGATGGTCCGGCGGAGGATGCCTATGGTCTGTGGCCCTGGAACCATGACCGGATAGCTGACCTTCTGGCCGCCTGTGCCAACGGCGAACCCAAAGCCATCGTTCTCAATTTCGTCATCCCGGAAGATGTCGCCCAGGATTCCGCCGGATATACCGACATCCTGGCCGGCCAGCTGACCTGGATAAAAAATGTCGTCATGCCGTATGATATCGCCCTGGCCAATTACCGCAGCAAGAAGATGAACAACCCCAAATATCTGTTCAACAATTCGATAACTATCGACAACCCTCTGAGCACACTAAAAGACGAATCCGTCCTGCTGGTACGCAAGGTCTTCCTGCCAGCGGAAAAAATAATCACCCAGAACCCCCTGCTCGGTTTCAAGTTCGATTACCCGGACGATGACCGGGTCCTGCGCCGCCAGCCCCTGGTTATGAATTATGAAGGTTATTACTATCCTTCGCTGTCTTTGATTGCCGCAGCCGGTTACCTCAATATCTCCCCTGACCAGATCAAGGTTCACGAGGGTAAAAAAATTGACCTGGGAGGAATGAGAACCATCCCCATCAACGACCGGAGCGAAATGTTTATCAATTTCCCGGACAGCAGTGCCTATACTATATATTCCGCCGCCACCATTTTGGGGAGCGATTTCAACTTCTCCCTGCTGAAAGATAAATTGATCGTCATCGGGGTGAAAGATTTCGATTATGATGAAATTTTCG
>CAZUAS010000192.1:0-2869 GCA_964618515.1 uncultured Ignavibacteriales bacterium
TCTTAAAACAATTTAATTTTTCAGTAAACTTTTTAACAATATTGGAGGGTTTATGAAAAAGAAATTCTTACTACTGGCAGGCGTTTGCCTGCTGAGCTTACTGGCCGTATCAATTAAAGCCGATTGGGTGCCGGAAAACGGCCATAAAATGCATTTTCCGCAATTGCCCAATGAAGAAGGCTGGGATGTCAATGCCTCTTATCCGTTTTTCGTTGCCGATGACTGGATGTGTTCAGCCACCGGACCTATTACCGAAATCCACTTCTGGGGTTCCTGGAGGGGCGGTATTACGGGAAATATAGTGGCTTTTCAGATTGAAATCTATTCCGATATCCCTGCCAGCCCACCTCAAGTTCCTTACAGCCGACCGGGACAACTTTTATGGCGAGGCGTTTTTGAAAATTATATCCCCCGCCTGATTCTCCTTCCTGAGACTATATGGCAGGGCTGGTATGATCCGAGTACTGGAGTTTACAATAGGCAGGACCATCAGGAATACTGGCAATATAATATCGTTAAAATTCCTGAACCTTTTATACAAGAACAAGGAACGATTTACTGGCTGGCCATTTCAGCGATACTGGAGCAAACTCCACAAGATGTTGCGTGGGGATGGAAGACTTCTCTTGATGTCTGGAACGATGCCTCGTCATGGCTGGATGGAGCTATGGGCATAGATAACTGGCAACCAATCCTGGAACCTTTTGAAACAATCTCTAATGAATTCTTTGGTGTGAATATGGATGGTTTAATGACGGGTTGGGGACAAAATGCCTATGGTGATGGCTGGTATTTTTATCCTGAAACGGGATGGTGGAATATCTGGTTCTATGACCATCCGGAAGTAAAAAATCGCTTTAAGGATTTATGGGTATTTTTCTTTATGGAGGGGGGAGGCTTGATTGAGTTTGCCCTGAACTGGTCCACCCCGGAATGGTCATTAACCGGTAATCCGCCCGGAGACCCAAGAGTACCACCCCTCCCGGGAGTTGATGAAGATTTATATATCCATCGAGAAATATTATATTTCGGTCCGGCAATGGGTCAGTTTGAGTTTCCTGTCACAATCCCGGATTACAATCCTGAATGGGTTTCAATTGATATCCGGGGAATTGGTGTTCAAATAAACGGAGTTGTCCAACATGCTTGCAAGGCTTGGCTTAACCAGGCTTTCGTCATCAATAATCCGCAGCTTGAACCGCAGGGTGCCTGCTGTATTGAAGGCGGCCAGCTGTGCGTCGTCACCACCGAAGCTGACTGTTATATGATGAGCGGCCAGTATAATGGCGACGGTTCGTTCTGCTGGGGAGACCTTAACGGTAACGGCTACGATGATATCTGTGATACCTGCTGTCTTGGTATTCGCGGCGATGTCGATTGCAGCGGTGATTACGAACCGGATATCTCGGATATTACCCGTCTGGTTGATTTCCTGTATATTAGTCATACTCCATTGTGCTGTCTTGAAGAAGCCGATGTTGACGGCAGCGGCGCTACCCCGGATATTTCCGATATTACCCGCCTTATTGATTACTTGTATCTGTCACATACTCCGATTATATTCTGTCCATGATAAGATGATACCGACTCAAAGCTTAAAGGCCATCCTGATTAATCAGGATGGCCTTTAAAGTATATGGCGACAATTCAAATTTATTGGTGCCGGAGGTCGGACTTGAACCGACATGATATTGCTATCGGGGGATTTTGAGTCCCCTGCGTCTACCAGTTTCACCACTCCGGCAGATAACTTATCAATTTTCGTCTTCCATTATAATTTGATGGCACATCCTTGTCAAGTACCTGCTACCTCAGGAAATATAATAAAAAAAACGAAAACGGCGATTAAAAATGTACCCGTTCGTCAGTAGTATCTTCAGGAAGGATATCGTTGTTTTTGTTAGCCCTGGGGATATACATTCCCCGAGAAGGATGAAGATGGCAGGTAGTAGTCGGCTGGGTGCCTTCAATGAAAATTTCGTTACGTACCTCGATACATCGGTCGGTTGCCAGCTCACCTGATTCCAGGCAAACGTCGGCATGGACAATTCCTTCAGGTTCTTCGAAATCTATTATCGGCAGGGAGTCATGGGCGGACATCATGAATTCAGTCCAGATAGGAACGGCATTCTGAGCACCGTCCTGACTGCGGCCAAGGGAAGTCTTATCATCAAACCCGACCCAGGTCCCGGCAGTAATCTGGGGTGTGTAACCAATAAACCAGTTGTCGCAAAAGTTATCCGTCGTGCCGGTTTTGCCTCCGGCGGGGCGAGTGAAACCCATCCAGCGAGCTCGTTGTCCGGTTCCCCCGGGGTCAAGAACCCCCTGCATCATGCTTACCATGATATAGGCAGTCTGAGCTGAAAGCACTTCCTCTTTTTGAACAGCCAGGTTTTCCTCAAGTACTTTACCGTAGCGGTCAACTATCTTGTGTATCATGCGGTAAGGGATATGGATGCCTTTGTTGGGAAAAGTGGAAAAAGCAGAAACAATCTCAATCAAACGAACTTCTTCCGAACCTACGGCAATCGAGGGCACCGGGTCCATAGGCGTGGTTATACCCATTCTTTTGGCATAGAAAATCGCTTCCTGAGGGGTTATTTTTAATATTAATCGCGCCGAAACCAGGTTGCGTGACGTTTTTAAAGCATCCCGAAGTGTAATAGGACCTTTAAATTTATAATCATAATTGTGTGGTCGCCATTGCTTGGCGCCGGGAATGTCAAGTACGATAGGATTATCATCAATGATATCAGTTGTCTTGTATCCATTATCAATACAGGCTGTGTAAAGAAAAGGCTTAAAAGACGACCCCGGTTGGAGAACAGACTGGTAAGCCCGGTTCCATTCCGATTTTTCAAATGAACGA
>CAZUAS010000193.1:0-2839 GCA_964618515.1 uncultured Ignavibacteriales bacterium
ACGAGATGGAATCTCGTGACTGGAGTTCAGACGTGTGCTCTTTCCGATCTCGAGGGCGGAAAGGACTGCTTCGGCGGAGAGTCTGGAGAAATCAGGCTGGAATAAAAATTTCAAAGCTTCACTGCCTCCCCGTGTAAAAAAGAGACCATAAAACATCAAGCCGATCAGGATGAAAAAAAGCATCGGCATGAGGATTTTGGACCAGCGTTCAATACCCTGTCGCACGCCCCCCATGACAATAGCAATACACATAGCCATAAAAACTGTGTGCCAGAGGATAGAATCAAAGGGGCTGGTTACCAGCTCGGTAAACTGGTTCTGGATTTGTTCCGGACTGCCGGTAAAGCCGATGATTGCTTTAAAAGTATAGGCAACCGCCCAGCCGGCGACGACACTGTAGAAAGAAAGAATAAAAAAACCGGAAGCTACACCCAACCATCCGGTTATTTGCCAGGGACTGCCGCGATGATGAAGTTTCTGAAAGGCACCCACCGGATTTTCCTGGGCACGTCGCCCGATCATCATCTCTGCAATCATCAACGGCAGGCCGACAATGAGGACACAGAGCAAATAAACCAGGACAAAGGCGCCGCCGCCGTATTCGCCGGTAATGTAAGGGAATTTCCAGATATTACCCAGGCCGATAGCTGAGCCTGCCGCGGCCAGGATAAATCCAAGGTGACCGGTCCATTGGTCACGAACAGGAACAGTTGCAGTATTGGTATCCTTTTCATTAACCACGATAAGTAATCTCCTGTAAGGATTTATTTCTCGTGCAGATTTTTAAAAATGAAGATCTTAAAATAATCATTTTTTTGAAGAAATAACGGCTGTCGGTCATTGTCAACAAATAAAATATACTCTCTGCTTTTTAGTTGACATAACCGGAATGTCTTTATAAAATCATTTTAATGAAATGGATATAATTTTTAGAAGGGAATTAATATGAAAAAAATTTTTGTCATTACTCTGGTAGCGGGATTTTTCCTTGGTGGAAACGTATTGGCGATTGATGCCTTCGGTTCCGCTTTCGGTTGCCTGACGACTGCAAAAGCTCTGGGTCAGGGAAAGGGGAATCTGGGTTTTAATATCGGCCTGGGTGATAATGGCACCTCCTTTAATGGAACTTTCGATTATGGTCTCTCATCTTACACTAACGGACGTTTGAAATTCGGGATTTTCGACCCGGATTTCGGCGATGCCGGTATTGCCTTTGGTGGTGATTTCAGATACCAGATGTTCAGTGTTGCGGAAAATAAAGACCACCCCTTCGATATGGCTCCCGGTGCTTTTCTGGAATATGTCGATTTTGAAGGCGGTTCGATTTTTGAAATTGGCGCCATGATGGTTGGGTCGTATCCATTTGAAACCTCCGGCGGTCGCATTCTGGCTCCTTACGCCCGTTTCAATCTTAGATTAGAACATTATAGCAGCGATGGTGGTGGTTCCGATTCGGAACTTAAATTCGGAATAAACGGCGGCGTCTCTTTTGAAATCTCGGACCTGATAAAATTATATGGCGAATTCCAGATTGACGGTAATGATGGTATTTTCTTTGGACTTGATTACAATATCTTATAAATAATGGTGAATACCTGATAAACCTCACTTCCGGGTGAGGTTTTTTAATTTCAATATGTCCTATCTCAATGCGGTTATTCTGGGTATCTTACAGGGCTTGACTGAATTTCTTCCGATTTCTTCATCCGGTCACCTCGTAATCGCCCAGACAATTTTACGGGTTTCCGACCCCGGGGTAGCTTTCGAAGTCGTGGTTCATCTCGGGACACTGATGTCGGTACTGGTTTATTTCCGCAAGAAAATTTATCTTTTAATACGCTCATTGTTTGATTCGACTTTAAAAGGAGAGAGAGCGATAATCGGATATCTGTTTATCGGAACCATCCCGGCCGGTCTGGCCGGTTATTTTCTGGAAGATTTTTTTGAAAGTGCTTTTTCAAGCCCCGCTTTAACCTCGGCCTTGTTGCTGGTGACCGGTGGAATCTTAATCCTGACCCGATTTTTAAAATCAAAAAACAAATCGGTCAACCTGCGTTCGTCTATTATTATGGGCATCGGTCAGGCTCTGGCTATTTTACCCGGCATATCTCGCTCCGGAACCACCATTGCTTTTGGTATGTTTGCAGGAGTAAAACCGTCCGATGCGGCGGAATTTTCTTTTCTTCTGGCTATACCCGCTATTGCCGGGGCAGCCGTTTTGAAATTTAAAAGTCTCGAGAACCTCGAAAATGCCCTTTTCGGCCAGTATGCGGTAGGAGCGATTCTGGCCTTTATTACCGGACTTTTAGCGGTCTATGGGGTTCTGACCGTCATTAAAAAGGGGAAATTTGAATATTTCGGTTATTATTGCTTTGCCATCGGGCTTGCAGGGCTTTATCTTTTTCTTTGATGAAAAGGAAGTTTTTAATTGTCCGGTTCAGCTCGCTGGGAGATATAATCTTAACCTCTGCCTGTATTCTGAATTTAAAAATCAATTTCCCCGATAGTTATATCGTTTTTCTCACCAAAAAGTGCTTTCGGGATCTTGTGACAACATTCGAGGGTGTAGATGAAATTGTCTGCCTGCCTGAAAAAAACGGGGTGTTTGGTTATTACCAGCTTCTCAATAAACTTGATGATTATCATTTCGATACAGTTATTGATTTGCACGGTAATTTTCGTTCCTGGCTGGCCGGGAAGATGGTTTCGGCCAACCGAAAAATAGTTTATCCTAAAAGACGCCTGGAGCGTTTGAATATCGTCAGGAAAAAACAAATTCCCCAATCCTGGCCGCATACAATCGATTTGTACAACAAGGTTATCGAATCACTGGGAGGAA
>CAZUAS010000194.1:0-2673 GCA_964618515.1 uncultured Ignavibacteriales bacterium
CGGTGATACTCTGGAGTATCTCGGTCATCATTTCTTTTTGGGTTAATTGGGGTGTGGGTGTTATCAATATAATACTAATTATTTTGGGCTTGCTGTACTCACTGCCACCGGCCCGTCTAAAAGACAGGCCGGTCTGGGGTCTTGCGGCCAACAGCGTCGGAATTGGAGTATTAATTCCTCTGACAGCGGCTTTTTTAGCCGGCAAGTTTTCCGGCCATATCGTCTGGCCTTGTTTGTACTTTTTCCTGGCCGTCACCTCCGCCCATCTGATGACTATCATTCCCGACAGGGAAGGAGACGTTCGGACAGGCAAAAAGACTCTGGCCTTCTATCTTTCGGACAGGAAAGTAATCGGTTGGGCTTCGATATTCATTTTTTCCGCAATATTGCCCGCTCTTTTTATGATGAACTTTTTTCTGATTGGTGTATGTCTTCTGACTTTTGTCTTGCTCTTGACCGCCGCGTCGCTCAAGAAAACGAGTGCCCTGTTGTTTGCCTGCAAATTTCCGATATTTCTTCTGTCGCTTCTGGCCGGCTATTATTATCCCGTTTATTTGATTTTTCTGGTTGTTTTGCTGATATCAACCCGCCTATATTATCGCAGGAGATTTGGAATTGTTTATCCGCGAATTAACTGAAAGCTGTCGGCTGCCGCTTGTTATCTTCCTGGTCATACTTTTGTCGGGGTGCACCACCTCGGTTCCGCGATATCGTAAAGGCGGCGAAGAAATAAAGGATAACACGGATAACTCGCCAAAAGCTCAAAGAGTCCTGGAATACCGAACCAGTGAATTTGCCAATCTCAAAACCATGGACCTGATTCGGTTGGGGATGATCATACAATCCTATCTGGGTATGCCCTATTCGGGAATGTCGCGCTTCGTCAAGGGCCTTGATTGCAGTGAATTTGTCCGAAATGTCTATTCGAAATTCAATCGCCTTGACCTGCCTCGCTCGGCCGCCGAACAATATAAAAAGGGACACAAAATCGAAAAGGGGCATTTACGCTACGGGGACCTGGTCTTTTTCCGGACCGACGGCCGAACTGCATCACACGTCGGAATTTATGTCGGCTATGACGAATTCGTGCACGCTTCTTCCTCGGCCGGCGTGATTATTTCTGGGATGCAGGAAGAATGCTGGCGCAAACATTATATCGGCGCCCGGCGCATCATCGATTAGTGTGCTTTTGGTTTGTCCGACGTATAATAAATGACATGCAACTGAACGAAACTCTGAAACTGAAATTGAAGAATCTCCCGACTTTACCGGGTGTTTATTTATTCAAGGATAAGGCCGGAAAAGTAATTTATGTTGGTAAAGCCAAAAACCTGCGAAATCGTGTTCGTACTTATTTCCATGCCATTGAAAAGCATGAGCCTAAAACCGCGCGGCTGGTTTGCGGCATTTCCGACTTCGACCTCATGGTCACCGACTCCGAGGTGGAGGCGCTGATTCTCGAAGCCAACCTGGTCAAAGAATACCATCCCCGATACAATGTCAATCTCAAGGACGACAAACATTTCCCTTATATAAAGGTGACGGTCAAAGAGTCTTTTCCGCGGGTATTGATTGTTCGCCGGCTGGAAAACGACGGCGCCCGGTATTTTGGTCCATTTACAAATTCTACCGGCATGAGGCGTACGGTGAATTTTCTTACGAGGCTGTTCAAAATACGGTCCTGCAACCTGATAATCCCGCATCCCCATGGTAAAGCGCAGAAAGTTTGTCTGGATTACAATATTGGCCTTTGTGGCGGACCCTGCGAGGGCCTTGTGACCGAAAAGGCCTATCACGAAAAAGTTGAAGATATCATATTATTCTTATCGGGACGGGGAGAAACACTCATCGAAAAACTCCGAAAAAAAATGGATCGTTTTTCTCGGCGTATGCAATTTGAGCGGGCCGCCGAGATTCGCGATCAGATTGAAGCGCTCGAATCGGTACGGCAGAAGCAGAAGGTAGATGTCGGCAAACAGGTCAGCCGCGATATTGTTGCCTGTGCCCGGGAGGGCCGCGAAATCGCGGCGGTCGTGCTTCAGATTCGCGAGGGCGTCCTGATCGGGCGCCAGAACTTTCGCTTGACTGCCGAAGCCGATGATTCCAATGAAGACATTATTTCCGGATTCGTGCGGCAGTATTATAACCGGCAGCAGGACCTGCCGCAGGAAATATATTTGCCTCTGACCCTTTCTGATGAAAGACTTATCGAACGCTGGTTACGCAAAAAGGGCGAAAAGATTATAAAGATATACACTCCTCAAAAAGGGGAGAAGCTCAAGCTGGTTGACCTGGCCGCCACCAATGCCCGTCTGCTTCTTGATGAACTTCTCATTCAAAAACAGGGATACAAAGAGCGCCTTGCCGGCTCCGTGCAGGCGCTCAAGGATGATCTGCATATGGGCCGTTCACCGCGGACCATCGCCTGCGTCGATATTTCCAATACCGGCCAGACCGATGCCGTTGGTTCGCTGGTTTACTTCAGCAACGCCAAACCGTATAAATCGGAATACCGGCATTTCAAAATCAGACAGGTGGCCGGGCAGGATGATTTTGCCATGATGCGCGAGGTCATTGGCCGCTACTTTTTCCGACTGAAGGAAGAACAAAAATCACCGCCGGATTTACTCGTCGTCGACGGCGGCAAAGGACAGCTATCGGCAGTTATGACCG
>CAZUAS010000195.1:0-2658 GCA_964618515.1 uncultured Ignavibacteriales bacterium
ACATCACCTTTTTATACCCCCGGCACCGCTCCCGCCGACTGCCGCCTGATGTATCAAAAAAACACCTTTAACTATGCCGAAAATGAACATTTCCAGGCGGCTGATATTCCATATGGAAAGGAATCATTTGTCCTGACGGTTATCCTGCCCCGTGAAAATACCGATATCAACCGGCTCATTGCCCTGTTGAATCCGAATTCATTAGACCGGTGGCTGGGGGAAATGAGTCCGCAGGAAGGTCATGTTTATCTGCCCCGGTTCAAACTGGAGTATGAAATCAACCTCAACGAAGCCTTGAAATACCTCGGTATGGTAACGGCCTTTGGTGCGGCTGATTTTTCAAAAATCCGACCACAAAAAGACCTTTTTATAAGCGAGGTCAAACACAAAACCTTCATTGAAGTCAATGAGGAAGGTACCGAGGCGGCGGCCGTCACCTCGGTGGTACTTCAAAAAGCCGCGTTCATGGAACCGCAACTTTTCACCCTGCGCTGTGACCGGCCCTTCATCTATTTAATAAGAGAAAAAGAACGTGGCACTGTTTTATTTATAGGTAAACTGCACCGCCCGAACAACTGAGCGTACTCCTTATAAAGTGAACCACCATTTGAGTGCAAAATTGCTGGTTTTATAATCGGAGAGTTGCCAGGTAAAATCAAGCATCAGGTTAAAAGGACTCATAAACGGCGTTAAATTACCAAGGCTGAAACCCAGCTCGCTGTAGGCGGTTTCCGCCGTCGGGAAAAAATAATCACCGATGATTTTTTTATTCTCGTCAAGTTCCGTCCAGAACGCCCCGGCATGCACCGCCAGCGTGAAAGGGATCTTCTTTATCAAGGGCAAGCCACTCTGGTAAAACAGGTACCGGCCGAATTCATGATTGAGCATAACCATGAAAAAACGATCCCCATAGAAATTGGTTTCATTGAGAGTGTTAAATCCCTGGCCGGTGGCAAACACCTCGTTACCGAAATCCACCGTATAATATCTCTGGGGGGGTAAGGTTTTCTCCGATTCCCCGCCGTACAGATATAAAGATGAATAACCCCAACCAAAAAGACGTTGCCTTCGATAAAGAGACATGGTATAACGTGAAAAATCAAAATCATTATCGATGAAATCCGGGTCGGCATATTCCACACGGGTCTCTAAACGGGTGTACTGCGGAGCGTTACTTATAATATCTCTTTTTTTACTTTTATACCGCATGCGGGAATCGTAACTGAAAGCCGCATAGACGGAACGAAGTTTCCCCTGCGTCGCCGGGGGATTGAGCCGGGCGAGTTCGTCGTTTCTGAAAAGACTGTAATCGGTAGTTTTATCCAGGGGATACTGGTTATAATCGTAATAACCAATATCCAGACGGGTATGGTTGAGAAGTTTCATGCCGCCGAAAAGATGCCAGCCCTTTTCATGATAATAATCGAACTGGTCATATTTGGCCAGCAACGCCAGAAAGGTCGGATTGTATGCCGATTGGTTCGGGAAATTTACCACCAGGTCTTTATATTCCAGTCCGGCGGACATTTTCTGTTTTTCCCAGAACTCATAATTGAAACCATAGCGATGCTGCCATTTTTCCTGCTCGAACGAATAGCCGGTTTTTAACCATAATTGCGTATGAGGAATCGGCTTATCCAGATTGAGTCTCATTCCCAGGTAAGGTCCTTCGACACGGTTATAATGAAAAAGGTCATATTCACCACCCAGAGCCAGGAAAACCATCGAGCCCAACCCCAGCGCCAGGATTCTTTTATACAAGGGCCGGGGAAGGTTCTGGATAGAGTCAATCCGCCGGTAACCGTAGATTTCTTTATCGGTCAGGGGGATGGTCTGCCGGGAAAACCAGACGGCGCTGTCGATATCATCAGCTTCATCGGCCACCACCAGGTTATACTCATCGAAAATCCCTTTGGTCGCGCCGGTTTCAAAGGCGTAATTATAAAGGGATGCCATGTGTTCAAAAGAAAGTACTTCAGGTATCCCGGGGATGCGTATGTTAAAAGTAACCTCACCGGAAAAAACGATTTTTACAGGCATCCAGTATTCATCGTTTATCATGGCAAAGTCCTGCCGGTAACGGATATTACTGACCATCGGAAAAGTCACCCCTTCGCTGAAACCCACATCCACGGCCACGACATCAAAAGTCGAGTCGGCAATATGGATAAAACCAACAAACAGTGGGTCAAACCTGTTTTTGGGCTCTATCTCCAGGCGGAAAACCGGCTTGCCTTCGATATAAAGCGTATCCAGCAGGTAATAATTATAATAATCCAGGGCGTCTTTGGCGGTTGGCGTTACGACCGAGTAATCTCCGAAAATAATGCGGTTCTGGTTGAAATTCAAAATTTCCCCCACCGCCACCAGGTTGGCTTCCGGGGGAATATTCGAGGATTGCTTACGGGCGGTTATCACTTCTTTATATTTGTTCGGGTACTGCCAGTATGAAGTTACCTGGCTCTCCGTTATTAAAAAGACGGCTCCGGAATCCTTCTTTAAATCATTAACCACCAGTTTGGTGTAAGCCTCAAAGCGGTAATCGTGGAGTTGTGATAAGATATCTTTCTTGCGTCGGATGGCTTCGATTATAATCTGTTGCCCGGGGTCATAAGCCCGGCTGTATACCCTGGTGCCCGGCAATTCTATCAGGACCGG
>CAZUAS010000196.1:0-2620 GCA_964618515.1 uncultured Ignavibacteriales bacterium
GAACAGATAAACAGCCGTTCCCATAATAACTGCCAGCAAAATTCTTAAGGAAATATTCATTTTCTCATTTCGCGATAAAACTAAAGGATGATTATAATAAAAAAAAACTCAAAAGGATAAAAAAAGGTTGCCGGGTAAAATCCCCGGCAACCAGGCGCAGAATAACTTTTTTGATAATCGTTACCGATCAGTTGTCTTCGGTACCTTTAAGATTTTCAATTTCGTCAGCCAGTTGACGGAGCTTTTCATAAGGAATAGCCGGCCAGCTTTCCACCAAATGGGCGCCATGAGCGCGACTGAGCATCGAAACCTTGGCGGCGGTTTCTTCGTCCGGAGCCTCATAAATATCCATATAATCCCAGTAACCGAGCAGAGCATAATGAGCCAGGAAGTTAACATCCGGACACAATTGTTTAATATGCCTGAACCAGGCGCATCGACTCCGGTCCTGGTTTCGAATGTGAGCGCCAACTTCGACAAGTTGCGCTTCCGGGGTCGCCACTTTAGTCATTAGAACAAAGGTTTTCATAAGGCACCTCCCTTTGTTTACTATATAATATCCGTACGATCTCGGATATAAAGTCAAACGCAGAGCAATAAAATATATACTTTGTGGTTGGGCGCATCTTATGCTGTCATTCTCCACTTTTAATATAAGCATTTTTAAATAAAAGACACTAAAAATTTTGAGATTTTAGAAAGGAAACCGAGGACATCCTGATAAATCCACAACTTCATGAGTGATTGTAACTTAGTCTGCGGTAATTAGTTCTTGATAAAAAGCTTATGTTTATATATTGTTAGATGTCAATAAAATTTTTAAGAAGTAAATTTACTAAAAGAGCGCCGTTAACATGGAAAATATCTTTCATATTTCCCCGATTATAATCCCCTTTTTGATCTTTATCGCCCGCATAATCGATGTCTCTTTGGGTACCCTGCGCATAATACTGGTCGGCCGGGGTGATCGAGCCCTGGCAACGGCTCTTGGTTTCTGCGAAATACTTATCTGGCTATTGGCCATCAGCCAGATAGTTCAGAACTTGACCAGCTGGCAAAACTATATCGCCTATGCGGCGGGTTTTGCCGCCGGGACTTTTGTTGGAATGTCAATCGAGCGCCGCCTGGCAATCGGCAAGCTGCTGGTACGCGTTATCATACCCCGGGAGGCTGCCGATTTAGTCGTATATTTGATTGCTCAGAACTACAAGGTAACCTATGTCGATGCCGAAGGTGCTCTGGGTCCCAAAACCATTATTTTCACTATCGTCAAGAAAAACGCACTTAACGACCTCCTTAGAAAAATCAAAGAATACACCCCCGATTCTTTTTATACGGTTGAGGATGTACGAGTGGTAAGCGACCCTGACCTTAACCGCGCCCGGTTCTTTTCCCGGCATCACCTTCTGTACCCTTTCCAATGGTTCCGAAAAGGTAAATGAAGTTCGTTCCTTTTTAATGCCCTTTGGATGAAAGAATTAGTTTCCAAAGTTAAGGAACTGCTGAAAAAAACAAACCGGGACTAATCCCGATTCTTTATTTCACTCTTTGAAACAGATACAAACAAAACCTCTTTTTTCTTCTCATTAACCTGTTGTCGTATTCCGATATTATTACTAACAGACTTTATAAGAAAACATACACCCATACCCTATCGGAGGTATAATGCATAAAACTACCAGATTATTATTTTTATCAATCCTGGCTCTGTGCCTTATGACCCTTGCGGGAAAAGCTGACGTCAATTTAGGCCTGTCTATAGGAGATGAAGGGATAAAAGGTTTTTATCTGGCGATCGGGGAACATTACCGGGTGCCGGAAAAAGAAATAGTTGTCGTCAGGCAGAAACAGATTCCCAACGAAGAAATCCCGGTGGTTTTTTTCCTGGCCCGTAAAGCCGGGACTTCTCCGGAAACTATTGTAAAACTCCGCCTGGAGGGGAAATCCTGGATGGATATTTCACTTCATTTCGGTTTATCGGCTTCAATTTTCTATGTTCCTTTAAAAGATGTGTCCGGACCACCTTACGGTAAGGCTTACGGCCATTTTAAAAACCGTCAGCGTCAGGAATGGCACGAAATACACCTGACTGACATAGAAGTCATTAATTTCGTAAATCTCAAATTCATATCAGAGCATTACGGATATCCACCGGACGAAGTTGTCAAGCTGCGACAGAAGGGCGAGAGTTTCATGAACATCAATACCCTGGTGAAAAAGAATAAAGATCAGGCGGCCGGGGGAACGAAGAATATCGCCGAGCAAAACGATACTCCCAAGAAAAATCCGGCAAGTAATCAAACCCTGAATAATCCCGGCAAGGGAAAGAAAAAATAATATTTTAAATGCTGTTTTCAAAAGCGACCGCTGATACCGGCGGTCGTTTTTTAAGTTCCGGTTTTCTGCCGGAAGCGGCTGCTCATTATTACCCCAAACAGGATTAAAAAGATACCCGCATAGCCGAAGACGCCGATGGTCTCAGCAAAGAGAAAATAACCGAATATGATAGCGTAAATAGTTCCGAGATAATTAAAATTACTGATATTGGCGGCTCTTTCAAGCAGATAGCCTTTGGTCATGAAAATCTGAGCGACGGTTGTTGCCAGGCCTATCAGCACCA
>CAZUAS010000197.1:0-2483 GCA_964618515.1 uncultured Ignavibacteriales bacterium
ATTAGCGGTCCGGTTAATTTAGTTTCCCCGCAACCGGTAACCAATATTGAGCTTACCCAAAAAGCCGCGCGCCTTTTAAATCGTCCCGCTTTCTTCCCCGTACCGGCATTTGTATTGCGCCTGGTTGCCGGTGAAATGGCGGATCCTTTGCTTCTGGCCAGCGCCCGGGTTCACCCGGCCCGTCTTCTGGAAACCGGGTTCAAATTCCAGTACCCGACACTCGACGAAGCCCTGCCGGAACTTCTGAAAAAATAAAAACTCCTGCCGCCTTGACCGTTAAGAAAAATTTCTTCAGCGGTCAAAGCCACAGGAGAATATTGGCTGGTTTCAAGGCAAGCGATGCTCAGTTATCGCTCAGAACGATGTCGTCATATTCAATTTCGAAACGAAGTTTATGCTTGGCTTCTTCATTAGCCAGAGCCGTAAGGGTTTCTTTCAATTCGGCATTACTGGTAGCCGAGGCTAAATCGGTGTAGAGTTTATAAGCGGCTTTTTCCGCTTTCATAGCCAGAATCAACGCCTGCTGGTAATCAAGTTCGGCATCAAGGTCAACCGCCACAAGGTTATCGCCTATTTTCAGGTCCATGACTTTCTTCTCGGCCTTGAGCATCAGTTTGCCTTTCTTAATGGCCTGGATTTTAGCCTTGTGACCTTTTTCCTCTTTAGCGAAGCCCTTGAACACTTTCTTCATGTATTCCTTATCCATCTTGGATGCCAGAGTCAGATAGAATTGAGCGGCATCTTCTTCCTTTTCAATCGCATAGTCGAGAATTTTCTCGACGGAATCTAATTTCATACTATAACTCCTATAAATTAACTTCCTCGCTGACGACCGATAAAATCACCCGTAAGGATACATTCCCTTCTTGATGATGCCCAGCTGTTCCAGGACGAGGTTATGTTTTTTCTCATCTTCCAGAAGGTAGTGAAGGAGATATTCCTGAACGACCATCTTCCTGCCTTTGAGATGCTTGAGAGCTTCTTCGGCAAGTTCCACTGTTTTCTTTTCCAGTTCAATATGTTTTTCAATCATTCCCCAGACTTCACTCAGGTCATCGGGACTTAAGGAAAGAGTTTTGGTTTCAAGGCTGTCGGCAATCATTTCCTGAATGCGATAATGGAACTGGGAGTCCCGCTGAATAACTTCCATGATAATACGTACCACCGGATTATCGGTTTTATCAATAACTTTTCCGGTCGAGGCTACGGATGCGTTTTCAATTTTCTGCCAGCGTTTCATATTATCCACGATAGCTTTCTGAATTTCTTTCGTTGACATGTAGGAAACCTCCTTTTAATAACTTATAAAATAGCCCTTTATATTATGATGAGTACAATTTACGCTTAAATAATTGAAAGTCAATATCCAGGGATTATTTTTCTAAAGTTGAAAATAGCTGTTAGATTATACCAACCAAAGAGACTTTAATCAAACATCCCTTTTCAAATCCGGGTCGATATGAATCGTGACTCGGCCAATATCGGATATTTCAGCAATAAGGTAATTTTCGACCTCCTTGGCAATGGCATGTCCCTGTCGGACCGTGATATTGGGGTCAACCACCACATGAATATCGACGAAAATATCCCGCCCGGAATACCGGGCTTTCAGGTCATGGACCTGTCTAACACCGGAAACAGTCGAGGCTTTGTTCTCGATATCGGTTAAAATATCTTTGGCCGGAGCGGTATCGGCCAGTTCCTTGAAAGCCGACCAAGTCAGAGAAGTGCCTACTTTAAGTATAAAGAAGGAAACCACCAGGGCGGCATAGGAATCAGCCAGGTGCCAGTCGGGATTAAAATGAGCCGCTGCGACACCGATTAAAACCGCCACGGAACTCAGGGCATCGGAACGGTGATGCCAGGCATTACCAACCAGCGCGACACTGCGAATCCGGCGACCAACAATAACCGTATACCAGTATAGGATTTCCTTAAGAACAATGCTGAAGGCGGCGACATATAAAGTAAGCAGGGTGGGACTGGTGGTTTTATGTTCATAGATGGAAAGGATGGACCGGTAGGCAATACCGATTGCCACAATAATGAGCGTAATACCGATAATCAGACTGGAGATGGTTTCAATACGGGCATGACCGTAAGGATGTTCGTCATCGGCCAGTTTCCGGCCCCATTTTAATCCTAACAGGACCACAATATCGCTGAATAAATCGGAGGCTGAGTGCACGGCATCGGCAATTAACGCCTGGCTGTAACCGATAAGGCCGCCCCAGAGCTTCACGATAATCAATAAAACATTAGCCGCCAGTCCCGTCCACGTAACTTTCAGACCGGCAGCCAGCTGTATGTTCAGCTGTTTCTCTTTCCGAAGGACTTTATCCCTATAATCACTTGGCATGGTATACATTAGCAAAAATATAATTCAGGAACTAAAGAAAAGAGAACAAGATTACAAAAGAAAGGTTTTTTTATCCTTTGACGACGCCGATTGGCTGCATTCGGGCTACTTTGGAGGCTATACC
>CAZUAS010000198.1:0-2466 GCA_964618515.1 uncultured Ignavibacteriales bacterium
TGATTACGATATCAGCTGGCTCATTCGCAGCCTGGAAGAAAAAGGGTTTTATTTCGCCCCTGAGAGCAAAACGCAAAACAAGGAAACCGTCAGGGCAATCGCCTCGATTTTGAACATGGAATACACCCCGGAAGATGAACCCAATGAAGTTAGCTATCAGAGGATTGTCAACAATGAAGTGGTCGATTTCCTCCGGTCTCAGGACTATCAATACATCTATCTCGGCAGCTGGTACGAGAAGGGGAGATATCGAATTTCGAGCGACCTGTATTTTAACTACTATGACACTGACAGAAACGGGGTTCTAACCACTGAATTTTCTGCTGCACTCTGGAACACCACCATGCTGCACCCTTTCTATAACTACCTTACCGGGACGGAACATGAGGGATATTACAGGGATGGCCTTATTCAAACCCTTAACCGGTTAAAAAATGTGCCTGGAATAGAAGGCCCGAAATTTGTTTATGCCCATTTTATATGTCCGCATGCCCCTTATGTTTTCGGGCCGAACGGCGAGCGTATTGCCCCGGATAATTACTATAACGCCGCTAAGCCTTACTATCTGGGACAATATATTTACATCTCCCATGAGATAGAAAAGGTCATTGAAGAAATCCTGGATAAATCGGTTGTCGAACCGATAATCATACTCCAGTCCGACCACGGCCTTCGCTGGACGGATGAATGGAAAAAAATATTCAATGCAATACGCCTTCCTGACGGGGGAAATGACCGGCTATACGATTCCATATCACCCGTAAATACTTTCCGCCTCATATTCAACCATTATTTTAATTCCGGCATAGAATTACTGGAAGACAGGTAGAGGGAACCGTGCGCAGACCGGCCGCTTTAAAGAGCATGTTCAGACTCCCTGGCAGGACAATACTGGTGCACAGCTTGGTCCTGGGCAGCTTTCTGTTATTCACGATTTTCCTGGCAGGGCCTCTTTTCGACCGTTTGGAAGCCATACCCGGCGAAGCAAGGCAGGTAAGATTATCACTGCCGGATGAAACCGGCAGCGTGCGCTATCACCTGGAGAGAATCGTGGTTTCAGCATCCGCCCTGGAGCTGCATGGATGGGCTTTTATTGAAAATTACAGCACTGATAATAAAGATACTTTTCTGGTTCTAAAATCCGCCGGGAAAAGTTATCTATTTGATACGTCATCACTTTTCAACAATACGGTAACCGCACGGTTCGGAGGCCCGGATTTAAACCTCGACTGGTCGGGATTTCTGACTGTTGTCCCCATGAGGAAAATTGAAAAAGGTGTTTATACTATCGGGCTTTATCTCATCAAGGATGAAGTTGCCGCCCTGCAGTACACGGATAAGGTGATAAACCGGTCCGGGGACTCGGTGGAACTGGTCGAGCCTTAGCTCATCATCTGCCTGTATGGTCAAATCCTGTATTTTGCCAGCTTTTCCCTTAAGGCAGGGTGTTCTGAAATGATTCTGTCCGGATTGACTTCTATTCCCTCCGGGTTATAGAACTTTGCCGGCAGTCCCGGACCTTTGATTAATATGTACAGAGGCTGTTTAAAGCCTGAGAAGGAGAGGCCGGCTTTATCTCGTCGGCCGTGAACAGACGTGGCGGTAATGAGCAGGACAGTCCGCCCGGAAACCGCTACGGGAGGCTCGATTTCTATCCGTCTCTTCTCCATCTATCTGCCACCACCTTTTTGATTACCCTGAAAACCGGAACGGAAAAAACGAACTGCAATGCGGGCAGGACCATCTGTATGGGATATATTCTGACAGACCCGCTGCAGTAGCCTTCAAAGACCGGCTCAAGAAAAGAAGGCTGGATGCTTATCGGATAAGGTGAGGAATAGTTCAATATCCGGTTAACCGGTTCGGTAAGAGCAAAAATGTAAAACGTATCTGCCGGATCGTCCAGGCCTACCCGGAGTTCAGCCTCGATTCCCCTGATTCTGATGCGGCGTAAAATTCTTCCGCTGAATTTTATAACGTGACTTATCAGGTCCTTGATCCGTAGAAATTCGGATGCTTGCCGGATTCTTTTGACCGCTTTGCTTATCTCAAATTTACCGTGAGGTTTTTCCTTTTTCTTTTCCGGTGCCCGCTTACCGGCTTTTATCTCTTTGCTCAGCAGACCCAGTAGCCAGGTCCATTTGAAAATTGATTTGGGCCTGCCGTAAACTTCTAATCGCCATGACACGTCTAAGGGTATCGATAACAAAAGAATACCCAGTACGATCAGACCCCCTATTACCGAGAGAAGAATAATCCACCACATTCAATATTCCAAAACAAAAAATCATGCTGTAACCACCGGTAACCTGTCAAATCCGCCAGGAGCTTCCAGCTTTCCCCTTTCACCCGGTTTCTAATTTATTATTTTTTATTTTTTTTTTTTTTTTTGTTATTTTTTATTTGTTATTGGTTATTTGTTATTTGTTATTTGTTGTTTTTATCTGTAACCCTGTCCCTGGCTTT
>CAZUAS010000199.1:0-2437 GCA_964618515.1 uncultured Ignavibacteriales bacterium
CACCCCCCTACCCTACACTCTTTCCCTACACGACGCTCTTCCGATCTTTTATTGAGAAATACGAGAAAGGCAAAAAAGGTGAGGATGTTTCCGCGATAGCTCTTAAAACCCATATCAGCGAGCGGAAGAAAAAAACCCGCAAGGCCAAAAAAGCCGTATTGAAGGCTGAAGCTACCGCCGAAACGAAAGAGGACAAACCAGCGGAAAACACGGAAACAAAGAGTGAATAAATACCCGGCAGGCGGCGCCCTGGCGCCGTCTGTTCTCCGATACATAATGATATTTTGATACGCTAACGCTAATGATTATTCGAAAGGATTAATGACATGAAGGAATTTATCGAATTCATCGTCAAAGCTCTGGTTGATAACCCCGATGAGGTTAATGTCAACGAAGTCGAAGGCAGCCGCACCACGGTCTATGAACTACGCGTTGGCCAGGGTGACCTCGGAAAAGTTATCGGCAAACAGGGCCAGACAGCGAAGTCGATTAGGACTCTGCTGGCTGCCATCTCCGCCCGTAAAGGAAAACGCGCCGTCTTAGAGATTCTGGAATAATTGGCTGAAGCCCAGAAATTCATTACGGTTGGGAAATTAGGCAAAGTTCGCGGTGTCAAGGGAGAAATATATGTGACACCTCTGACTGATTTCCCGGAGCGATTCGTCGGTCAGAAGGAAATATTCATCGACAATCGCGGGCAATGGATAAAATTCACCATCGAATCGGCCTTCCTTGTTTCCGGTCGGCCGGTTCTGAAAATAAAGGGTATTGATAATCCCGAAGAAGCGGCGCGCTTGACCAATTGCAATCTGGCGGTAACCGAAAACCAGCTGGTGAAACTTCCCGAAGGCACTTATTTCATTTTCGACCTCGTCGGTTGCCGTGTTTTTGATGCTCGGACCGGGATTTTTATCGGAGAGCTGGTCGATGTTCAGCAACAGCCGGCCAATGATATATACGTAATTAAAAAGGAAAACGGCGACGAAATGGTGCTGGCGGCTATCCGGCAATTCGTCAAGGATATAAACATAAAAGAGAAAAAAATAATTATCGACCAAACGGGTTTATTCAACGACCAGTAAACCCCGGTTATAAAATGAAATTTGAAATAGTAACGCTTTTCCCAGATTATTTTAAGCTGACTTTAAAACAGTCCCTGTTGGGCAAAGCGGTTGAAAAACAGCTCTTTGAAATAGTAATAATTAATCTTCGAGATTTCGCCGACGACCGTCACAAAACGGTCGACGACACGCCTTACGGCGGCGGCGGCGGAATGGTCATGAAAGTGGCCCCTCTCGACCGGTGCCTTACCTCGCTCGGCTATAAGCACCGCGGGGAAGGATCTTCGGCGGAAAAGGAACGAATTATTCTTACCTCGGCCACCGGGATAAAATTCGACGAGCAACTGGCCGTCAAATTTTCCCTGGCCGAGAGATTGACCATCATCTGCGGCCACTACCTGGGCGTGGATGAGCGCCTGACCGCTCTTTATGATATTGATGAAATCTCGATAGGCGATTATATTCTTTCCGGCGGTGAACCGGCCGGTGCAGTTATTGTCGATGCCGTCGCCCGGCTGATACCGGGTGTCATGGGTAATTTCGAAGCGGCCATGAACGATTCGTTCATGAACCAGGTCCTGGGTGCACCCTGTTATACCAAACCCGCCGAATACGCCGGTTTGAAGGTGCCTGAAGTATTACTGTCGGGCAATCATGCCGATATAGTAAAATTCAGGCGGTATGAAGCCTTGAAGATATGTTTTAAGCGAAGACCGGATCTGATTGACAAAGCCGATTTGAGCGAGGATGAAATGGAACTGGTCCGGAAATTGAAAAAAGAAAAAAGAGATTGATTGATATAGAAAGGAACGAACTATGAAACAGATAGCTCAAATTGAAAAGAGCTTCATGAAAGAAGATTATCCCCGCTTCAGTTCCGGAGATACCGTACGCGTTCATTATAGAATCAAAGAAGGTGAAAAAGAACGTATCCAGGTTTTCCAGGGTATCGTCATCGGTCGCCGCGGCAGCGGTACCGGGGCTTCGTTCACCGTCCGCAAAATATCCTCCGGAATCGGCGTGGAACGTGTCTTCCCTCTATATTCACCCAATATCGCCAAAATCGATAAAA
Organism: uncultured Ignavibacteriales bacterium; assembly: GCA_964618515.1. Classification (GTDB taxonomy): domain Bacteria; phylum Zixibacteria; class MSB-5A5; order GN15; family FEB-12; genus JAFGNW01. The sequence continues at coordinate 2,134 of CAZUAS010000199.1, forward strand.
TCCGCACGGGTAAAGTCCGGCGCAACAAACTCTACTATTTAAGAGATTTGACCGGCAAGTCCGCCCGCATCAAGGAACTTCTGGCGGAAAACAAGGGTGAAAACAACAATGCCGCCTCAGGTGACGAAACTTATGATGAAAAACCAAGAGTACCGGAGGCGATCGCAGAGGCGTCCGAAACTTCAACCGAAGCAAAAGTCGAGGACCAGGAGTAGTGTTGTTTTTTTCAGTTCTAAAGCGCCCGGCTTACCGGGCGCTTTTTTTATTAATAATTTTACAGAAGCAAAACCAATTCTTTAAACTT
>CAZUAS010000200.1:0-2372 GCA_964618515.1 uncultured Ignavibacteriales bacterium
AGGGTCGGCTGGTAGCCAACCGCTGAAGGCATCCGTCCCAGAAGGGCTGATACCTCGGAACCGGCCTGGACAAAACGGAAAATGTTGTCGATAAACAGCAACACATCCTGGTTTTCCTCGTCCCGAAAATATTCCGCCATGGTCAGACCGGACAGGCCTACCCGAAGGCGGGCGCCCGGCGGCTCGTTCATCTGACCGAACATCAAGGTGGTCTTTTTGATGACACCGGATTCAATCATTTCACGATACAGATCGTTACCTTCACGAGTCCTCTCACCCACGCCGGCGAAAACCGAGTAGCCGCCGTGTTCGGTGGCGATATTATGAATCAGCTCCTGAATAATAACGGTTTTACCGACTCCCGCACCGCCGAACATCCCCACTTTACCCCCTTTGGCGTACGGTTCGAGAAGGTCGATAACCTTGATGCCGGTTTCGAACATTTCCACCCGCGTTACCTGGTCTTCGAAGGAAGGGGCGGGACGATGAATCGGCCGACGAGGCGTCCCAGCGGGCAGGGGCTCTTTGTTGTCGATGGTTTCACCAATCAGGTTAAAAAGCCGACCCAGGGAATTTTCACCTACGGGAACAGTGATGGGCGAACCGGTATCGATTACCTTCATTCCTCGTACCAGACCGTCGGTCGAAGCCAGCGCCACACAGCGGACAATATTGTCACCGATATGCATGGCTACCTCCACCGTCAGGTTTATACCCCTGTCCTCATCTTTAATCTTGATGGCATTTAAAATGTTCGGGAGACTATCGGACGGAAATTCACAGTCAACCGTCGGACCGATAACCTGAACAATTTTGCCGATATTTTCAGCCATTTAACATACTCCAGTATATTTTAATTAACTCATTATCAAACTTAATCAACCTTTAAGGGCATCTGCTCCAGATACAACTTCCAGAAGCTCCTTGGTAATTTGAGCCTGACGGGCTTTGTTGTAATCCAGGGTCAAACTGTAAACCATCTCACCGGCGTTCTTGGTGGCGGCGTTCATGGCAATCATCCGGCTGCCGTGTTCGCTGGCGAAAGATTCCACCAGAGCGGTTACCATCTTGGTCGTGGCATAGCCGGGCATGAGCGCCGCATAAATTTTTTCCGCGTTCGGCTCAAAAATATAATCCTTCAACCCGTGTGACAGTTCGTTGGTCGATGTTTTAATTTCGGGCCGTGCCACCGGCAGATACTTTTCCAGGGAAATCCGATATTTGACCATCGAAATAAAGCGCGTGAATAACAGACTGATTTCATCGGTCTCTCCGGTGACAAAGCGGTCGGTCAGGAATCTGACCATATCGCGGGCCTTATCATAATTCAACGTCCCCCCCCAATTACCATAATAATTAACCACCGGCCAGCTGCGTTTCTTGAAAAAATCATTTCCCTTCTTACCGACCGTAATCAGTTCCACCTCGGTATCCTTTTGCTCGTTCAGCCAGTTTTGGGCGTGGCGGATAATATTGGAATTAAAGGAACCGCACAAACCCCGGTCGGAAGTAAAAATCACCAGCGACCGTTTTCTGGGCTGACGTTCTTCGAAATAGGGATGAATGATTTCACCAGTCGAACCGGCCGCCAGTTGAGCGAGCATTTCATCCATCTTTTTGCTGTAAGGCCGTGACTGCTCCACCTTCTGCTGAGCCCGCCGCAATTTGGCGGCGGCCACCATCTCCATGGCACTGGTTATACGTTTGGTCGATATAACCGACCGGATACGTTTTTTTACTTCGCGAAGTGTTGGCATTTTTTATTTCTATTTCCTGTTATTCAAAAGGCATATCCTATCATAAAGGAAAAACCGCCATGTTTCAAATCAACCGCCCGGCCGTCATCATAGATAAAAGCGACTTCATCAATAGGAATCGAACCCAGGTCCTCGACCTTCTTGAAAGCATTCGACAGGCTTAACGTATAACGAATATCAAAAAGAGCCTTACCTCCACTCAGCCCGATATCAAACCCCAGGCCAAAAATTAATCCCAGATTGACGCCGGTGGCATTATAAATATCCGCTTCCGATGCCAGCAGAGCGCTGTTGTCATCGCTTTCCGCCTTAGCCGCCAGTTTTACAGCCATAACCGGTCCGGCAAAAATACCGGGCTTAACCAGACTCGGCATGGGGAATTCGTACTTAAAAAGGACCGGTATTTCAAGGTAGTCCATCTTAACCTTCATGGTATCAATGACACCGAAATTATCCACCAATCCCTTGGTGCCTTTCTGAGAATAAAGCCCTTCCGCCTGTAAGGATATATGCGGCGACAAATGCATTCGAAGAAAAACACCGCCGATAAAACCACGCTTGGGGAAAGAAGATCGGAAGAGCACACGTCTGAACTCCAGTCACCGCTCATTATCT
>CAZUAS010000201.1:0-2274 GCA_964618515.1 uncultured Ignavibacteriales bacterium
CACCCTATCCTACACTCTTTCCCTACACGACGCTCTTCCGATCTTGAACAGGTCAAAGGTGCCCCGTTGGTGAAGCGCTATGGTCTTGAACCGATTGCCACCGGTTACATTTTAATTGAGTCGGGACCGCTCACTTCGGTGCAGTATATTTCGGGGACAATGCCGATTCCCCGTACCAAACCGGACATAGCCTGTGCCCATGCCCTGGCGGCGCAGTATATGGGGATGAAACTGGTGTATCTGGAAGCCGGTTCGGGGGCGCAGACGTCGGTGCCGGTAGAGATGATTCGAGCGGTTGCATCGTATGTCGATATACCGATGATGGTGGGGGGAGGTCTTGCGGAGCCGGAACAGTGTCACAAACGTATCAAAGCCGGGGCGTCGTTTGTGGTGGTGGGCAATCGGTTCGAGTTTGACACCCGGTTCAATCATCTACGGCAACTGGCTGAGGCGGCTCATCCCGGAAAGACGGTACCGGTATGAATAAAGAAGATAAACAGGTACGCCTGGTGAAACTGGGCGAAGAAACCGCGATTGTCCGCAAGAGTGTTATCGACCAGCTGGGCAACAAACTTCTGGAAGTGGCTGATGTTATTTCCGGGGTAATCGGTTCCGGGGGGAAGATTCTCATCGCCGGTAACGGCGGGTCGGCGGCGATGGCGGCTCATTTCGCCGCTGAGATGGTTGTCCGCTTGACCGCCCAGAAAAACCGCCAGTCCCTTCCGGCGCTGGCGCTGTGTGTGGACCCGGCGGTAATGACCGCGGCGGCCAATGATTTCGGTTTTGAAAAAATGTTCGCCCGTCAGGTCGAGGGCCTGGGTAACAAAGGGGATATGCTGTTCATCATGTCCACCTCGGGTAATTCGCATAATTTGATTGAAGCCGTGGCCATGGCGCATAAGAAAAGCTTATTGACCACGGCGCTTCTTGGCGGCAATGGCGGCAAGCTCGCTAAAATCGTGGAGCGGGTGCTGGTCGTTCCCCATTCCTCGACTCAGAGAATCCAGGAAGAACATCTCTTTCTAATTCACCTTCTGGTAGAAATGGTCGAAAGCGACCTTTTTGCATGACCGCGTTGAATTCAGAATGGTGGCTCAAGGCTCTTCTGGGTTTCTACGCTCTTTTTGTTTTCAGTTCCGCGTTTTCTATCGCCCTTTCCCAGTCGGCGCTCGGTCTGGCGCTTTTCTTATTCCTGTTAAATATCATTAGGGACCGTCATCAGCCTTTTATTAAAGAGTTCAAATGGTTTTATATTTTTATCGGGCTGTATATTTTCTGGCTGTTGCTGACCTCGGCTCTCGCCGAACAACCCCTGGCATCCATGAAAGGTACGCTCGAAGAATGGCTTTTCTTTATTATCCCCGTTGGTATCTATCTTTTTCAGAAGGATAAATACCGCCGGTGGCTGCTCGGGGCATTTGCCGCCGGTATTTTTCTAGCAGGTACTTATGGTATTATTCAGCATTTTACCGGCCAGCACTGGTTTAAGTCATATACGTTAAACACTCTGGCCGATGGTACCACCCGTGTATCCGGGAACTTTTCTCACCCCCTTACTTTTGGAAATTATTGTGCCGTAGCATCATTATTTTTTATTGGTTTTGCCGTTTCCCCTGGCCAGGATTTCATGAAATGGGTTCGCCGACTTATACTGGCTATCGGCATAATAGGTCTTACGGCGGTGATGTTTACCTTCAGCCGGGGAGCCATGGCGGCATCGGTAGTGGGACTTTTAGCACTGGGATTGATTCTTAAACGAAAATATTTTTTTCCGGTATTGATACTGTTAGCGGTTATGGTTATTGTCATTGTCAGCCTGCCGAAGTATCATGAACGTTACACCGATAAAATTTTACAGGATTTTGATTCCCGGCGGGAGGAAAGCCGGATTTTTATCTGGGGAAAGTCGCTGCATATCATAGCCGACCATCCACTGTTCGGGGTGGGACAGGGCGGATTCAGCCGGGCGTACAAAGAGTACCTTCGAGAAGACATTCCCTGGTGGCGGGTTTATCCCCATGCCCACAACGACTTTCTGCAGGTTGGTGCGATCAGCGGAATACCCGGCCTTCTGGTTTTCGGGGGCATCTGGGTCGGCGCCCTGACACTTTTGGGTTCGGCCTACCGTTCGAGAGCAGTTTCGGATAGTGACCGACGGCTGTTATTGGCGGCGCTTCTTGGTTCGGTGGTTTTTTTGACCAGTTCTCTGTCGGAGTGTTCCTTTGGTGATGAAGAAGTACGGCAGTTATTGATGTTTATCTGGGCGGCGGGGTT
>CAZUAS010000202.1:0-2272 GCA_964618515.1 uncultured Ignavibacteriales bacterium
TACACCCTATCCTACACTCTTTCCCTACACGACGCTCTTCCGATCTCAATCCCGCCGGCAATATCCTGAGCCAGAAGCGAGGTCCGGTAGGGCAGGGTGGCGACATGCACCTTGTTGACATTGGCCAGTAACTGGTCGCATTGCCAGGCGCCGGATTCGTGCCGTTTGCCGCGCGCTGCGGCGGCTATACCCATCCCGTAGGTGGTTTCATTGTTTATATACATCTCCGTCAATTTATCATTGAACACTTTCGATGACAGCCCGTTGGTGCGGGCGGTCAATATGGCGGCGCCGATCTTAACATCCCCCTGCCCCGCCACACAGCCACCGATAGCAGCCCGATAAGAACCGATAAAATTCATCACGGCTGTTAAAGAATACTTGGTTTCTCCGCACATGAAAACCCGTTCTTTGGGAATGAACACGTCCTCGAATAAAAGGAACGCCTGGGTAATGCCGCCTTCCATAACCGGATTGTCGAAACCTTCTTCTTCGTCGCGGGTATCGCTGGGGTGACGGGTTTCCACGACCGTCAATCCGTCAATATCCCTCGGAATAACGAACGACAGGGCGCAAGCGGCGTCTTCTTCACGGTAGCCGGTGCCCGGCAGGATAAAAATTTCATTGGCAGCCGCTACCCCGCAAATCATTATTTTAGCTCCGCGGACAACAATCCCGTCATCACGTTTCTCCACCAAGTGCAGAAAAACATCCTTGTCTTCCTGAAGGTGCGGGGGTTTGGTGCGGTCGCCCTTGGGGTCGGTGAGCGCCCCGGCCAAAGTAATATCGCGAGCTTGAGCGTCCTTAAGCCAGGTCAGAAACCGCTGGTGATAATCAGTGCCCAAATCCCGGTCCATCTCATAAGTCGCTATGAACATGGCGTTCAGAGCCGTCCAGCCGGCACAGTGGCCTCCCGTACAGGTTCCCGTCAGGTGAAACATCAGCCGCTTCATATCACAATTGGCGTACATATCCTCGGGTGAACGGATTACCGAGAGATAACGGCTGACAGGTTCGCCTGTCAGATGTGACTTGGTCGTAATCATCGGACCGATTTTTTCATCATTATAGTACTTGTAAGTCGCTCCGTGGCCTTCAATAGTCCGTTTGGTTACCGGATGCGTCGTCACATCTTCTATAAGCTCATCATACTTGTAGATATTGCTTTTCATTTTTTTCAGGGATTCGATATAATCCCGGTAGGTGCGAAGAGCCATAAGATACTCCTTTTATTTTTTATTTCAACCAATATATAAACTGAGGTAAAAATAACAACCCCCCAGAAGAAATTTATTTTTTTATTTTGGCGGTATGCTTGTGACTTAAAAGCAAATCAGCGGTCATTATCAAGTCAGACGTTTGAGGATTATCATCGTCAAATCATCGAAGACATGTTTTTTACCGGCAAAGTTCTTGACCTCGTTGATAATAATTTCCTCAATTTTATGGGCTGGTTCGTTTTTGTGGATTTTTACTATTTCCACCAGGCGCTTAAGCCCGAAAGCCTCACCCTCGTCGTTGAAAACTTCCGTCACACCATCGGTATAAAAAACGATAATTTCCCCGGGCTGAATCATAATCGCCCGGCTTTCATACTTGCTGTCCGGTGAAAGTCCCAGCACCGGCCCTCCCTCGCGGAAATAATCGGTCTCGTCGTTATTTTTCAAGAGGATCGGCAGGTCATGACCGCAATTGGTAAAGGTGAAAATATGGTTTTTGGAATCCAGGACGCCATAAACAGCGGTAACGAAATTCCCCGGTTCCAGAGATTCGCACAGCAGAGTGTTGACTTTCTCGCAAATAGTCCGGATAGAATAGTTATTTCTGATTTCGGCAATCAGCGACGCCCGGAACGAAGCCATAATAAGAGCCGCCGGTATCCCCTTGCCGGAGACGTCACCGATGACAATGCCCGTCTGGTCACTGACAATCTTGATAAAATCATAATAGTCGCCGCCGACCTGCAGCGAGGAAAGATTGGTGCCGCTGATATCGTAACCGGGGAGCACAGGATTGCTTTTGGGCAGAAAGGTGCGCTGAATAATCCGGGCGACATTAAGCTGTTCCTCGATTTTCTTACTGGTGATGAGGTTTTCGTGAAGGCGCGCCCGCTCCAGCGATATCGCCGCCTGCGAGGCAAAAGCGGATATCAGCGACAGCGAATAATCATCATAGGCGTTCAGTTCCGCCGATTCCAGGTTGATTACCCCCACCAGCCGGTCGTCCACAGATCGGAAGAGCGTCGTGTAGGGAAAGAGTGTAGGATAGGGTG
>CAZUAS010000203.1:0-2243 GCA_964618515.1 uncultured Ignavibacteriales bacterium
AGCCGGCTTTCTCGCCCGAGGGCGATAAAATCGCCATCTTTACCGACATCTCGGATTACACCGAGATAGTTCTGATTTCCGCGCTGGACGGTAAAAAAATAAAAAAACTGGTGAAATCGGAACGTTCGGCTGATGTCGAATCGTTGCATTCTTATGTGTCGGGTATTTCCTTTTCACCCGACGGGCTAAATATCGTTTTTGTCGCCAAATCCAAAGGCAAGGAATCGCTCTTCCTATACAACCTTACCAAAGGCAAAATTTATAAAAAGATAAGATTAAAATTCCATAATATCATTTCCCCGTCGTGGTCGCCCGACGGCAAAAAAATCGCTTTCTCCGCCCTCGACCGGCATAAAAGGGACCTTTATATTTATTACCTCGAGAACGGTGAAATTGAGCAGATAACCGACGACCGTTTCGATGATGTCGAGCCCAGCTGGATGCCCAACTCCGACGAATTGATTTTTTCTTCGGACCGGCCACATCCTCAAAACCCCGAGTTCGATTTCATGGCGCATGCCTATATGAAAGCCGTGGCGGTCAATCCCGGCGATTTCCAGTATGGTATCTACAATATCTTCCGGGTGGAACTGAAATCGCATCGCATCAGACCGGTCGATGTCGGCCCCGGTCCAAATAAAAATCCTATTGTGGCGCCCAGCGGCAATAAAATAGCCTTCATATCCAACCGCAATGGCATCGATAACATATTTATCGGCTATCTTGACAGTTTGAAAAATTACGCCGTCACAGACATTTTATCCGGTGTTCGCTCTATCTCGTGGGGTCCCAACAGCGATAAAATAGCCTTTTCCGCCTTCTTCCGGGGCAGTTATGATATCTTCGTCCTCGATAAACTGGTCCCCACCGGCAACAACGGCGTCCTGTCACCGACCGACTTTGTGTTGGGCAAATATGTTTCCACCAGACAGAAAAAAGAAGAATGGAATACCAGAGATTCAACCTTCATTACCCGGGAAACCGACACGGCCCGGATTATTTCCGAGTTTGAAACCGGCTCCGATACAGCCCGTGTAAGTGACACGACTGACACCGATACGGGAATTATCGTTGCCGATTCGACCATTGCCGACAGCACCGGAACCGGCCGGGAATGCGATACCGCCATCACCCAGACAGGAACCTACAATGATGAATATGTCTATGTGAGTCCGAAAAAACCGGACCCGCTCGATTCGCTTATGACAAATATTCCCGACGATACGATTGCTTTCGGCATCCCCACCGAAGAACCGCCGTCATTCGACACGATTACCCCCATTCTGCCCAGCGGAGAATATGCCATCAAGAAATATAAAGTCAAATTCACCCCGGACTATATGGGCGGTGGCTTTATGTATGATACCTTTTTCGGATTGCAGGGCCAGTCATATTTTGTCTTTTCCGATTACCTGGGCAACCATCAGATCCTGGTGGCCACCGACCTGGTCAACACCATCGACCAGTCCAACGTGCAGGCTTATTATCTGAATAATAAAAACCGCATTAGCTACGGAGCGGGACTATTCCATACCAATAACTATTATCTCGACAACAGCGACCATCTCTTTTCCGACCGCTTTTTCGGTCTGCAGCTTTTTATAAGGCGGCCTTTTTCGCTCTTCAGCCGCCTGGAACTGGGCGCATCCCAGTATTTCATCAACCGGAAATATCATGATTACGACGACCCCCGTGAAAACCGCAATTCCAAAGTAACCAAGTTAACACTTTCTTATGTCACGGATAATATTCTGTGGGGCAATACCGGACCGGTCAACGGTCGCCGCACGAAAGTGACGCTCGAAGGTGGGAAGAATCTATTCGATGCCCGAGATATTGAATTTTCAGCCGCTGAACTTGATTATCGGCATTACTGGCATATCGACAAAACCTTTACCTTTGCGGTTCGACTGGCCGGCGCCGCTTCCTTCGGCACTACACCTAAGCTGTATTTCCTGGGCGGAACGACCAACTGGATCGGTACCCGGACACTTGACGATAAAGTTTATGATGTTGAGAATCTTTATTTCGCCGATGTCATCACACCTCTTCGCGGCGTGCCATATTACGAACTGTCCGGCAACCGTTACGGACTGGTGAATATGGAATTTCGTTTTCCGATGATCCAGTATTTTGCCATGCGGTATCCCCTGCCGCTGGTTCTGGGAAATATTAACGGGGCCATTTTTATGGATAAGATCGGAAGAGCACACGTCTGAACTCCAGTCACGAGATTCCATCTC
>CAZUAS010000204.1:0-2208 GCA_964618515.1 uncultured Ignavibacteriales bacterium
GGTTATAACCACTGGCGGACTGGGACCGACCGAGGACGATGTCACAAAAAAAACCATCGTTAAGGTGTTCAAACGGAATTTGATATTTCACGAAGAAGTTCTGGAAGATTTGAAAAAGCGTTTCAAGCTGCGGGGAATCGATATGCCGGCGATCAACCAGAACCAAGCGCTTTTACCCCAGGGGGCGACTTTTTTCCCCAACAAAACCGGCTCGGCACTCGGTATCTGTATCGCCGAACACGGTAAAATTTTTATCGCCCTGCCGGGTGTCCCGTCCGAGATGCAGCAGATTCTTACCGACAGCGTCATCCCCTATTTGAAAGGTATTAAAACCGGCCAGACCATAAGCACCGCCAAACTTCGCACCACCGGCATCGCCGAATCACAACTGGCGGAGCTCATTACACCGCAATTAAAGCTCGAACCGGGTGTCCGTCTGGCTTACCTCCCCGCTTACAGCGGCGTGGACCTGCGGGTTCTCGCCGCCGGTGAAAACCATGAAGACGCCCGGGAAAAAGTCCAGAAGCTGGTCCGGTACCTCGAAGCGACCGTCGGCAAATATATTTTCGGCCGTGACGACGACACCCTGGAAAGCGTCATCGGTCAACTTCTCCTGGACAACGACAAGACTCTGGCGGTGGCCGAATCCTGTACCGGCGGTCAACTGGGGATGACCGTCACCTCGGTACCGGGCGCTTCGAAATATTTCCTCGGCGGTCTGATAGCTTATGACAACGGCATAAAAATAAACCAGCTTGACGTCGGGGCGGATATCATCGAAAAACACGGCGCTGTTTCCGAATCCTGTGCCGCGGCCATGGCCGCCGGGTGTCGGAACCTCTTCAAAGCTGATTACGCCCTGTCCGTCACCGGCATCGCCGGTCCCGAGGGCGGGTCGGACGAAAAACCGGTCGGGACGGTTTTTATCGGACTGGCTTCGGCTCATGCCAATTATGCCCGGGGGTACCGGCTGGGCGTCAAACGGGAGATCATCCGTACCCGGGCTGTTTATACGGCGATGGAAATGTTAAGACACGATATACTGGACATTAAATAATGCGTTTATTCATTGCCTTTCCCCTTGAAACCGAGGTCGCAAACCGGCTGGCGGTTATTTTGGGCGATTTGAAACCCCGAAGCCGCGAAGTCAAGTGGGTGGCTTCGAAAAATATCCATCTTACCGCCCGCTTTCTAGGTGAAACCAGGCCGGAGTCAGTACCTCATATAAAAGAGCGGCTTGACCATATTGCCGCCAAGTATCAGCCGTTCGATTCCGTCATTGACACCGTCGGCGGCTTTCCCAATCTAAAACACCCGCGCGTCATCTGGGCCGGGATGGAGAAAAACGTCGATTTCCTGACGAAAATCACCACCCATATCGAGCTGGCGATGCAGGATATCGGTTTCGAGGCTGAGACCAAACGCTTCAAAGCCCACCTGACGCTGGGGCGGGTGAAGGACGCCCGTAATTTAGAGGAACTGATCGGTTATCTCCAGAATTACCGGCTCGACCCGATCCCGGTACATTTCGACCGGCTGGTGCTGTTTAAATCGACTCTCACGCCGACCGGACCGATTTATGAAAGCCTGCACGAAGCTTTCCTGAGCACCACGTCTTGAAATTACCCGAAAAGAAGAAAGTCAAGCCCCGAGTAGGCTTATTACAGTCGGTAGCCCACAGCTTGCTGTAGGTACTTTCAAATAAAGAGAAATCCCACACCAAGGTGTGGGCCACCTGTGAGTTATCAACATCGCCGAATGACAAATCCCGTGTAAGCTGTGGCGGGGGGGGCTTGCGGCAAATTGGGTTGGTTTTGTCATTTTTTGGGGTTCCCTATATTTTCTTCCCTCTCTTTTTAAATTATTCACACTTATCCATTAAGTTGTGCGGGGTTGAAAGAGGTGCGATTAAATAGGGTATTAGTGACGAACAGGTAAAAAGTACTCCTCTGAGAATGTACCAGCCATAATTCAGTCTTCAGTAGGTCAAACCCACTTGGGGTTTGACAATTTGTTAAGAATGATAAGAAAAGTCATGCCCCAAGTGGGCATGACCTACAAAAAGTTGTGGTGCGTGTATCGGAGAAACCCACGGCAAGCCGTGGGCGACCCGGCCATGCGGTTTCGACATCTTTTATTACTTGACCGTATTTACAGAGCACTAGATCGGAAGAGCACACGTCTGAACTCCAGTCACCGCTCATTATC
>CAZUAS010000205.1:0-2159 GCA_964618515.1 uncultured Ignavibacteriales bacterium
AGGTCGAGCCGACTTATTGTCTTCGGGAAGTTAAATATGACGAGAGCGAACTGGAAATCGGGGCCGTGCTCAAAGCGGATATTTTTCATGAAGGAGAGAAGGTTGATGTTACCGGGATATCGCGGGGGCTGGGTTTTGCCGGTGCGATGAAACGGCATCATTTCCAGGGTGCCAATAAAACCCATGGTCAGTCGGACCGCTGGCGCGCCCCGGGTTCAGTCGGTTCTTCGTCCTACCCGTCGCGGGTTTTCAAAGGCCAGCGTATGGCCGGCCGGATGGGTCGGGACAAGGTCACCGCTTTGAATCTTGAAGTGGTTAAAATTATCGCTAAAGAAAATTTAATTCTTGTCAAGGGAGCTGTCCCCGGACATCGGGGAGCTCTGTTAAAAGTTCGCAAATCGAACCGCAGCAGATTATAGTGGATGATAAAACATGAATGTCAAGGTATACAATCAGGATGGCGTCGAAGTTGGGTCGGTGGAATTAAAACCGGAGATATTTGAAATCGAACCTAACGAGGCGATTGTCCACCAGTACATCGTTAATTTCCAGGCCATGCAAAGACAGGGCAACGCCTCCACCCGGACCCGCAAGGATGTCAGCGGCGGGGGGAAGAAACCCTGGCGGCAGAAAGGCACCGGGCGCGCCCGGGCCGGATCGATTCGTTCTCCTCTGTGGCATGGCGGCGGGACCGTTTTCGGACCTCATCCCCGCTGGTATGGCTCAAAGTTTCCGCGGAAAATGAAACGCCTGGCTTTGAAATCGGTTCTTTCCGACAAAGCCCGTTCGGAAAAAATCAAAGTGCTCGAAGCCATAAAACTGGAAGAAATTAAAACCAAGGCGATTTTGAATATCCTGGCCAAGCTGAACCTGGCTGACAAAAAGTGCCTGATACTCGATGAAGGTAAGAATGAGATGATGGTTCTTTCCTGTCGCAATTTGAAAAAGGTCAAATACGGCCGAGCGGCCAAAGTCAACGGCTATGATATGTTAAATGCCGATTATATTCTTTTTACCAAAGCCGGCCTGGATAAGGCTCAGGAGGTGTTCTGATGAGTTTGGATCCTCACCGGATTATCAAGTCGCATATCTCGACCGAACGAACCACCCGCCTTCGGGAAGCCAACAACGAATATGTGTTCGAAGTTGAAAAGAAGGCGACCAAGATGGTCATCAAGGAAGCCGTGGAGAAGGCGTTTAAGGTGAAGGTGGCTTCCGTGCGGACGATAATCGTGCCCGGCAAAATACGGACGATGGGTCGTTATTCGGGTAAAACACCCACCTGGAAAAAGGCTATCGTGAGATTGAAAAAAGATAATGTTATATCCATATTTGACAATATTTAAGGGTGGTAATAGATTATGGCTTTAAAGAAGTTTCGTCCGAAAACACCATCGTTGAGATTCCGTACGGTTCCCGATTTTGAGGAAATTACGTCTACGGTCCCTGAAAAGTCTCTGCTTCAGGCGGTCAGAAAGTCCGGGGGACGCAATAACAAAGGTCGGGTCACGGCTTATTGTCGAGGTGGCGGGCACAAACGGTTTTACCGGATGATCGATTTCCGGCGTAATAAACATGATATTCCGGCCCGGGTGGCGTCGATTGAATATGACCCCAACCGTTCCGCCCGCATTGCCCTGCTGCATTATGCCGACGGCGAGAAACGGTATATCATCGCCCCGAATGAACTGAAGGTTGATGACGTGATTATGTCCGGGAAAAATCCGGATATCCGGGTCGGAAACGCCATGCCCTTGGGGAAAATGCCTCTGGGTACAATCGTCCATAACATCGAGTTGAAACCCGGCAAAGGCGCCCAGATGGCCCGCAGCGCCGGTTCCTTTGTGCAGATTATGGCCCGTGAAGGGGAAAAGGTTATTTTAAAGATGCCCTCCGGAGAAGTGCGCACGGTTTCGACTTATTGTTTTGGTACTATCGGACAGGTTTCGAATATCGACCATAAAAACGTTGTTTGGGGTAAGGCCGGTGCTTCCCGCTGGCGGGGGATTCGTCCCTCGGTCCGCGGTGTCGCCATGAACCCGGTGGACCATCCGATGGGCGGCGGCGAAGGCCGCAGTTCCGGTGGTCGTCACCCCTGTACCCCCTGGGGAAAGATCGGAAGAGCGTCGTGTAGGGAAAGAGTGTAGGATAGGGTGTAG
>CAZUAS010000206.1:0-2060 GCA_964618515.1 uncultured Ignavibacteriales bacterium
CCGCTATCAGGCCGCCCTTTGTGGACTGTACACCAATAGCGAACGGACCACCTATTTGTATCTGGCCCGGGAGTATTTTGAAGCTGAAGGCATTGAGTCTTATGTCAGGGCAATCGACCAAGCTCTCGCGAGCATAGAGAAAACCGCTCCTGAAATAAAACCGTCACCGGTTCAGCATCGCCTTCCGGCCGACGGCGAGTGCCCGGTTATAATCGCTGCCAACTACAAAATGAAAAAGGTGCTTGAGTTCGCCCGCCATGTGGCTCGCTCGGAAATGAATATTCTTCTAACCGGCGCTACCGGCACCGGTAAGGACCTGATGGCGCGTTATATCCATTATCACAGTGGCCGAAAGGGTAAGCTGATCACCCTCAATGCCGCGGCGATTCCCAATTCGATGGTGGAAGCGGAGCTTTTCGGTTATGCCCGGGGGGCTTTCACCGGTGCGGAATTCGAAAAACCCGGTATTTTCGAAGTGGTCGACGGCGGTACCTTTTATCTCAATGAAATCGCCGATGCCACTCCTGAGTTCCAAGCCAAGCTTCTCGAAATCCTGGAAACCCGGTGTATCCGCCGCCTGGGCGAGAATATCACCCGCCCGGTAGATTTCCGCTTGATTGCCGCTACCAATCATGACCTCAATGAACGGATAAAAAACAACCTTTTTCGCCTGGACCTGTTTCATCGATTGAATGAAATCCCCATTGACCTGCCACCTCTGGATAAAAGGACCGATGATATCCCGGCGCTGGTGGAGTATTTCCTTTTGAATCTGGGTAAGGATATTCGCGAGAATGGCAATCGTCAGGAAATCGAACGGCTGGGTGCCCTGATGGCACATCGCTCCTGGCCGGGTAATGTACGGCACCTCTGGCACGAGGTTAACCGCCTCTGGCTGGCTTCTCAATTTAACCTGGAACGGATGCTGGTACTGGCCGAAGAAAACCTGCCTCGTTCGGAGCGCGAGGAACTTTTGACGATGCTCCGCGCGACCGGGTGGAACCGTCGCGAAGCCGCCCGACGTCTGGGCGTCAGTGAGGCTACGGTGCGCTATCGAATGCGCAAATATGGTATTTATGAGGAAAATGAGTGACAAAATTATTTTGTCATGATGATGATGGTATCGAAGCTTCGGAGTATATTACAATTCGCCTTCGACCGTTGTTGAGTGTCTTAAAATAATTTTGTTGCCTTTGACATATATTTATTGTCAACAGCCGGTGTACCTTCCCCCTCGTACACCGGCTTTTGTATTTAGCAAGACTGCGTAAGTGCGTAATTGCACTGCGTAAATCATGCTGCCCCTTATTCTTTAACTTTCAATAACTTACCAGCCGGCGCGTAATTTAACCCCTTTTGCCGGCATTAATTATCAAAAATCGGGCAAAAATTATCTGGCATGAATGTTCTGTCGCATGCTCAAATCGCATTGTCAATTAACAGCTTATAAATTTTTATTCAGTCCCTATGTTAATTGGCATGTCAGTTGATATCATTATCTATCGTAGGCATAACTCCCGTTTCTTTCTAGCGCAGAGACCCTGGCCGGATCTGGATGACGAGGGGGGTAAGGCCCTTTGTTACCGGATCCGGCAGGTTATTTTATGGGAGTGGATTTTAAGCAAATAAACATAAATAATAAATAAAGTTAGTTGTAAACCTTTATTAGCGCAAGCAGGCAGAGAGAGGGAATGACAGGGGAGAAAGGGGTTCAAATGGTGAGGAAAATGTACCTGAAGGAATCGTTATTGTTTCTCTTTTCGATTGCTGTAGCTTTTTTTTCTTTGCTCTTGAAATAATATACAATCCAGTACGAGGAGCAGTACACCATAGCAGCCTGACGGTAGGCGGTTACCGTCAGGCTGAGTTATTTAAAGAAGGTGTGGTCGGAGGGGGGATACAGCCGGGCTTGTGACCCGGCGTTTTTTTTATTATACGCGGTCAGGTCATTCCTGACGGAATTGTGCGTGGTGTACGTTTTCGTGAGTCACGATGAAGTCATAATGTAGTTACTATGCTATAAAAGTGAAAATAAATATTGTCAAAATAAGAGGCTGCCT
>CAZUAS010000207.1:0-1976 GCA_964618515.1 uncultured Ignavibacteriales bacterium
GTTGGCCGACAAGTGGTTTTTTTTATAGCTGGCAAGTTCTGGTTTAGATGGGGGAAAAGGCCATTTTTTGTCCATATCACCAGAGGCTAAAGAAGAAATATGGCAGAAATACCGATAAAATCAGGTGATAATGCAATCCGGCTTTAGATTTAGGCTAAAATGACGAAAATAGGATAGATAAGAGGATTACAATATTTCTTTTTAAACGGGTTGGAAAGTATCTATGCTAATAATTATCGGTGCTGTAATTGTCATGGTTGGTGTCGTTGGCGGTTTTGTTATGGAAGGCGGCGAGGCCTTGGCTCTGTGGCAGCCGTTGGAATTGTTGATAATCGGGGGAGCGGCTCTGGGAGCTCTTATTATCGCCACCCCTCTTTCGGTTATTAAATCCATGATAAAGCAAGTCACGGGGATATTCGGAGGCGGGTTCAATAAGAAAGACTACCTGGACCTTCTGGTAATGATGTATGAAATTTTCAATGTTGCCCGCCGTGATGGTCTGGTCGGTTTGGAAAACCATATTGAACACCCGAAAGAAAGTGAAATTTTAAAACGTTATCCTCGGTTTTTGAATAATCATCATGCCGTAAATTTCTTTTCAGACACGATGCGGGTCATTATTTCCGGGTCAGTCCAACCCCATGACCTGGAAGACCTTATGGAAAGTGATATTGAAATCCTTCACGAGGATGAAAACCGTTCTGTGGATGCCCTGACAACCACGGCCGACTCGTTGCCTGGTCTGGGTATTGTGGCTGCAGTACTGGGCGTGGTCATAACCATGGCGGCAATTGATGGTCCGCCTGAGGAAATCGGCCATCATGTCGCGGTTGCTTTGACCGGAACCTTTCTGGGTATTCTGGGCTGTTATGGTTTTGTCGGGCCGCTCAGTAAAAGCCTGATGCACCGCAATAACGAAATGAAGCAGTATCTTTCATGTATGAAGCATGCTTTGCTTTCATTTCATAAAGGGGTAGCCGGAGTTATTGCTGTTGAATTTGCCCGGAGGACCCTTTTTACCGAAGTCCGCCCGGATTTCCTGGAACTTGAAAAAGCCTGTAACGAAGCGAAGAAAAGATAGTTGGTATGGCTGAAGAACAACCCCCTATTATAATAAGAAGAAAAAAACATGGCCATGGCGGTCATCACGGCGGTGCCTGGAAAGTCGCTTTTGCGGATTTTATGACTGCCATGATGGCTTTCTTTTTGGTAATGTGGCTGGTGGGGCAATCGGATGAGGTTAAAGAATCAGTAGCGGGTTATTTCCGTGACCCCGGTAAGTTTAATCAACAGGGGCGTTCAGGTGTTTTGAAAGGTTCCGAACATGCTATTCAATCGGAAAAAGAAAACATCGGTTTGATTAAAGCCCCTGAGAAACCGGATTACATGCCCAGCGCTGAAGAAAAGAAACAGCTTACCCTGACGGCTAAGAATATTCTCGAAGAGCTAAAGAAACAGCGGGCTTTTGACCGCTTGAAGAAAAATATTAGAGTTCAGATGACTTCGGAAGGCTTGCGCATTATTCTGAATGAATCTGAAGATTCACCCGCCTTTTTTGAGCCCGGCTCAGCCAAACTTCTTCAGAAAAGCGCTATCATTCTGGTAACTATCGCTAAAGAACTCGGTCAACTGACCAATCACCTGGTCATTGAGGGGCATACTGATGCCTCCTTTACTGCCCAGTCTGAATATTCAAACTGGGAATTATCGGCTGACCGGGCTAACGCCGCCAGGCAATTGATGGAAGTTTCTGGTCTTTATAAAGGCCAGGTACGCGAAGTTCGCGGCTATGCCGAGAAATTTCCTATGATAACGAATAATCCCAGTGACCCCCGTAACCGCCGCGTCAGCATTCTCGTTTTGTATGAAGCCCGGGAACGTCAGTATGACCAGGTCGAGGTCGGGGCGGATCTTATGGCCGAATTGTAAGACTACATCACTTTATCCAACATAACCTTTTCCCGGCTGGCTATTGG
>CAZUAS010000208.1:0-1908 GCA_964618515.1 uncultured Ignavibacteriales bacterium
GCGGGGGGAGGATTTGAACCTCCGACCTTCGGGTTATGAGCCCGACGAGCTACCAGACTGCTCCACCCCGCGATCAGGAATTTCAAATATATCACTTACTTAACATTTGTCAAGTTCGTAAAAAAATATTGTTATAAAAAAATGTTAAAAAAAGCCGGTTTTTTTAACCGGCTGCTCCGCCGCGACTGACACCGCCCGGCTACGGTGAGATTTCCACCTTAATCCGTTATTGCTGATGCCGGAAACTGAATTTAGCGTTCCTGATCTTGACCACTTGGAAAAAATATCTTAATGATAAAATTGATAACCGGAAGTTTTATTACAAATCCGATGTGCAACTCCGGCTCTAATAAAAGCCCGTCAAGGTTCGTTCTTAACGGGCATTATTGTTTTAAAAATGCGGACTAAGTCTATTTTTTACTTTCTTCGGAGGCAAGTTTATTTTTTTTCTTCTCGCCGCGCAGCATTGACATCATAAGAACCGGCGGGGTAATCATGGTCGTTAAAATCACCATAATGACCACCGCGGAATAGGTGCTGGCCACAATAACCGGTTCGCCTTCGTACATCAGTTTTGCCCCGATACTGGCGAAAATCAAACCCACCTCGCCCCGAGGAATCATTCCCAGGCCGATTGCGATACGGTTTATCTTACGGTCAAATATGGCCAGCGAACAGGCTTGTTTACCGATTATGGCGGCAAAAGTAAGAACAAAGGCAAAACCAAGGATTTTAGTGTTGGCGAAGGTCGTCAGGTCGACCATCATCCCCATCCGTACGAAAAAAATCGGGATGAGAAAAGTACCTATCGGTTTTATCAATTCCTCCAGCTGGTGCTCTCCGCGGTCGGTAAAGTCCTTGAAATATACTTCTTCCATAATCAATCCTGCGGCGAAAGCTCCCACAATCGGTGCCAGTCCGACTTCACCGGCCAGATAAGCCAGAAGGAAACAGACTAAAAGTGAAAAAGACAGCAACACACCCTGGACTTTCATTTTAAATCCGAGTCGGAAAAAACGCGGTAAGACGAAACCTCCGATAACTACCGCCCCGACAATGAATAAAACCGCTTTGGCGATAATCCAGAGCACCATCGCCGAACTTATCCCCTCGTTCGAGCCCAAGGCGGCGGCGGAGATTATCCCCGTTACCACCGCCAGAATGACCAGGCCCAGAATATCGTCGATAACCGCCGCTCCCAGGATTATTTTTGCTTCGTTGGTGTTAATTTTACCAATATCCTTGAGAACCCGGGCGGTTATCCCGACTGAGGTGGCGGTCAGAGTTGCCCCAATGAAGATATGGACATAAATCGAATGGTCGGGGATGAATAGAACCGCCACGCCCCAGCCCAGGAAAAAGGGGGCGATAACGCCGAAGACAGCCACCATGAAAGAAGCGATGCCGACTTTCATCATCTCTTTGACGGTCGATTCCAGCCCCACTTCAAAAAGAAGGATAATAACTCCGATTTCTGAAAGTATTTCCAGAGTGATATTATGTTTGAACGGTTCAAAACCATCGAAGCCAAGCAGGCTCATATTACCGATAATAATACCGAAAAAAAGTTCCCCCAGTACGGAAGGAGCTTTAAATCTTTCAAATAAATCTCCGCCAAGTTTTGCTGCCAGCAGGACAACAATTAGTTCCAGAAGAACGTCGAGAACCGGGCTGTCTCCATGACCCTCCGAGGTCTCTGTCGCTTCACTTCCGGTACTGCCGAAAGCAATACTGTAAAAGGCATAAACGGCCAGAAGAGTTAGAAATATTACCAGTCTCTTAGTTGTTAATAAGCGCACTTAACCTCCAGCTTTTTTTAAAAAAATAATTGGGTGGAAATTACTTTCTTTTTAGTTGGCCGACAAGTGGTTTTTTTTATAGCTGGCAAGTTCTGGTTTAGATGGGGGA
>CAZUAS010000209.1:0-1896 GCA_964618515.1 uncultured Ignavibacteriales bacterium
TATCAGCAAAAAAAACAAGGGGTAAATAAGCTTTTTATATGGCATAGGATTCCTTATCATGAGCGGTATTTATTTTTCCAACAGGGATTTATCATCAGGGCTCGGTCTTTTTCAATTCACGGTTGATTTCCTCGATCGTATTCACGACCTGCGCCCGGCCGGTAGTGAAACCGTTGTCATCGATAATCTTCAATACCCGCTTGAAATACTCCAGGGCTTTTTCGTAGCGAGCGCTTTCCTTATAAACCACGCCGATATTGGTCAGGGTATTGAGCATATTCAAATTATCACCAATTTCGATACTTATAGCCAGTGATTTCTCAAGTACCGCCACCGCGGAATCAATCCGGTTCAGCTCGAAATAACACGACCCCAGCATATTCAGGGCGTTGGCTTCGCCCTGGCGGTCTTTGTACTTCCGGTAGAATTCCCACAGCTCCTTATAATATTTTACAGCCCGTTCAAAACGTCCAATTTTGTACAGGAAAACACTGATGGAATTAAGCCGCCAGGCCGTTTCCACCGGGTCATCCATCGCGCGGTATAAATCCAGCCCCTGCTGAAGCTCAACTTCCGAATTGACCGAATCCCCCTTGCCGGCTAAAGTCAGTCCGATATCGATATGACCCAGGGCGGTCATTTTTTTATCACCGAGTTCTTCGTGCCGATTCAGAGAAGCCCGGAAATTATCCAGAGCGAAATCATATTTCTTCGTTACCTGGTAGATAAGACCCATTTCCCTGAGGGCGAATGCTTCCGCTTCCTTGAAATCATTTTTCTGGGCGAGCTCCAGCGCCTCGCCGTATTTTTTCAGGGCGTCCTCGAGCTGACCCAAATCGCGGTAAGTCATCCCAAGCATATTCAGGTCGTAAACTTCGCTTTCTTTTTTCTCCATTTGGCGGTGCACCATGAGAGCGGCGTGGTAATAGGCCAGGGCGCTGTCGTTGTTGCCGATTTCATTGCGATATATTTCCGCCATTGTGCTCAGGGTATAAGCCTGAACCTCGACATCGCCGTAACGGACAGCTTCCTGGAACGCCTGCTGGAAATACATCAGGGCGGTATTAAATTCTCCTTTGCCGGCGGCGCCCTCAGCCATATCGAGGGTAGAACTGGTGCGGGCGGGTTTTTTCGACGAGTAGTCGGTCGCCTGGGCATAGAGCGAACCGGTCATAAGGCAGACCGAAAAAAAGGCAATTGATATAAGACGACCCATTCTACAAATCATAAGTATTTACTATTGTACTCAACCGTTATTGAATGGATTCAACCAATCAATGTCACAAAAATCAGAGATATTTCTCCCCTACTCCTTCTCCGTCTCGGTTTTGACGTAGGCGATGTAGTCCGGGAAAGCCGCGACCAGCGGTAAACCGATTATCTCCGGCAATTCATAAGGATGGTTCTCAAGAACATATTCCATCAGGTCGTTGAATTTGGCGTCGGTGGTTTTGACAATTAAAAGCGCCTCCTCATCAAACTGGACCTTGTCCTCCCACCAGAAGTACGATTCAATCTTGGGGATAATATTCACGCAGGCGGCGAGACGGTTTTCCACAATCCCCCTGGAAAGATTCCGGGCTTCGTCCCGGGGAATCGAAATATAGACAACTCTGATAGTTTTCATTACTTGTTTACCTCCCGTTTCAGCCTGTTTTCGACAGACTTGATTTTGCCGGTCAGGCGGTTTTTAGCCCCTTTGCGGTCGTCAATGGTGATTATTATATATATACGGCTGTGTTTTTTTCGAAGTCTCAGCCGGGCTTTGTTGATAACTTTCATAACCTCGTCCCAGTCGCCCTCGATGAGCGTCGCCATGGCGGTCAGCTGATAGGGCAGGCCGGATTTATCGAGATCGGAAGAGCGTCGTGTAGGGAAAGAGTGTAGGATAGGGTG
>CAZUAS010000210.1:0-1692 GCA_964618515.1 uncultured Ignavibacteriales bacterium
GCATGAAAGCCTGGGCCGCCCTGTATCGTTTGCGGGTCGACCCGAAGCACA
This sequence comes from uncultured Ignavibacteriales bacterium, assembly GCA_964618515.1. Lineage (GTDB taxonomy): Bacteria > Zixibacteria > MSB-5A5 > GN15 > FEB-12 > JAFGNW01. The sequence goes on from CAZUAS010000210.1 coordinate 52, forward strand.
CCGATAAATATACCGGCCAAATGGATATGTAATTTCCGATAACGGAATAATCTTTAAAAAGCCCCGAAGTGGATCGGGGCTTTTTTTATTATAATAGCCTTATAGGGGAATTATCAGCTTATAAGTAACGGAGTTTTTATATTGATGCGACAGTCGACTCGTGTGTATCATATTATGTTTGAATATCTTCGCAGCTTGTTAATATGAGTAGAATTTACGGAATTATAAATATGCTGAAAAATCGGCTAAGTCGTTTTTTAAACGACAGCCATCCGGCCAAGATCGTGGCTATCGGATATCTGTTGTATATTCTTATGGGCTGGGTCGTTCTCAACCTGCCTTTAATGTCCGACAAAGGTATCTCCGCCCTTGACCATCTTTTCACGGCGACATCGGCGCTATCGACGACCGGATTGACAACGGTGGACGTATCCTCACAATATTCGCTCATCGGTCAAATGGTCATTTTGATACTGATCCAGATTGGCGGGATTGGATATATGACCTTCGGTTCTTTCGTGATACTATCCCGATCGTCGGAAATTTCAACCAAACGGGCGGAAATCGGCAAAACCGTGTTCACCTTGCCGGAATCATATCGCATTGACAAATTCCTGCGCAGTGTTATCGGATTTACATTCATAATTGAGGCGCTCGGAACCATCGCATTGTATGTGATTTTTAATTCTGCCGGGACGGCAACCCCTCTCTGGCAGGCAATTTTCCATAGTGTTTCTGCCTTTTGCACCGCCGGGTTCAGCTTGCTTTCTAACAGTTTTGTCGATTTTGCGGATAATTTCTGGCTCAACCTGGTTATTGGATCATTGAGTTATCTGGGTGCCATCGGTTTTATCGTCTGCGTCGATTATTGGCGGAAAATTCGTGGCAAAGTCACCGAGGTCACCCTTACGAGCAAAATTATCATCTGGTCGACGGTCTGGCTAAGCGTCATCGGCACGCTTTTTATACTGGCTTTCGAGCCATCTTTGAGCGGTTTGCCTGCCGAGGGGAAAATAATGCGCGCCTTCTTTCAAACCATGACAGCCATAACCACCGTCGGATTTAATACTATAGACACCGGTGTACTGTCTAATGCCACGCTGCTTCTGGTCATCATGTTGATGGTTATCGGGGCGTCACCCAGCGGAACCGGCGGGGGGCTCAAATCCACTACATTCAGCGCTCTGTTTGGCATCATGAAAAATGCCCTTCAGGGGCGACACGAGGTCAGTTTTTGGGGTAAAAAAGTCCCTGTGGTTCGTCTCTGGTCGGCCGTGGCCAGCATGACCTTTTACACAACCGCCCTGATTACCGGGACATATTTACTGGAACTGACCCAGACATCCGATTTTGCGGGTAATTTATTTGAAGCCGCATCGGCCCTCGGCACGGTCGGCTTAAGCACCGGCATCACCGGTGGCCTGACGGCATTGGGCAAAATTATTATCATTCTAATGATGTACTGCGGCCGTCTTGGTCCGATAACTTTCGGCATGGCTCTATTCTACCATTATCCAAACAGAGAAATATCGTCGGATTCCGACCTCGCGGTCTAATTTCAATCTGGTCGGTGGAAAATACTTTTCTTTTGAATCAAACCGGGGCTAAAATCGCATGCAAGGGCCTCCGTAGTCCAGTCAG
>CAZUAS010000211.1:0-1652 GCA_964618515.1 uncultured Ignavibacteriales bacterium
CGATGGGAATTTTAATTATCTCTCCCGGCTGGAAGGTATTGGTATAACAAGTGGTATTATTCTCGACCTTCAGATGAACATATTTGCAACTGAAACGAAGGTGACTGTTGCGAATCAGGGCGCCGGGTAACAAACCTGATTCGGTCAAAACCTGAAAGCCGTTGCAAATACCCATTACCATACCGCCGGAGCGGGCGAATCTGACCACCTGGCCCATTATCGGCGAAAAACGGGCGATAGCACCGGCCCGAAGATAATCGCCGTAGGAAAAACCACCCGGCAGGATTATGATATCACAACCTTTTAAATCCTCGGATTTGTGCCACAAAAATTCCACTTCCTCTTTCAAGATATGCCGGACCGCCGCGTAGGCATCGTAATCACAATTGGAACCGGGAAATGTCACCACGCCGAACTTCACTGCTTCTTCTCCACTTCGAATTTCTCTATTACCGGATTGGCGAGAAGTTTCGAGCATACTTCGTTTATTTTCCGGTCAATATCGCTGCTCCCGGCGTCGATTTCCAGTTCAAAAAAGCGTCCCGAACGAACCGCCAGGAAATCCTTATAGCCCATCTGAACAAGCGCCTTTTGAATGGTTGTTCCCTGCGGGTCCAGCACTCCGTCTTTTAATCTGACATATACTACAGCTTTCTTAGGTTTCTTGTTCGTCATCTGAAAATCCTTTATTCTGCCGCCGGCGATAGCTATGGGCCGCCACCTTATCAACGCCGACATGAAACAAACGGTAAAACTCTCTTATCATACCATATAATATATACAATGCAACAATGGGAAACAATAAAAGTCTGGGGCTGAATATTATGGCTACTCCGGCAAACAGTAAAATCACCAGTTTTATCCGGTCCGATAATCTGTCAAAACGGTCGGGAATCGTATCATATTGAATCTGAGAAACCATTAAAAATGATAACAGAATAATCATGGAGATTAAAATTTCTCCGTAACGAAGGTTATCCCAGAGGTTATAGCTGAAAATGATAAAGGAAACGACTGTCAGAGCGGCCATGGGTACCGGCAGACCGATAAAATCTCTCTTTTCTTCCGTATCAGCCAAAAGGTTAAAACGGGCCAGACGATAAGCCGCCGCCATGATAAAAACAATCGGCGGCACCCAGCCCCATTTACCCAGAGAACTGAATTTGGTGGCATAAACGAGAAAAGCCGGCGCTACCCCAAACGAGAGAAAATCAGCCAGGGAATCCAGCTCCACTCCGAATTGCGAGGTGCTGCCACTTAAACGGGCAACTTTACCATCAAGGGCGTCCAAAAAAGCGGCCAGAATAACAAACCAGCAGGCAGTGGTTATGTGTCCTTCGAAAGTGGTCAGAATGGCAATAAAACCACATACCACATTGCCCATGGTAAAAGTGCCGGGGAAAATACCCCTATATTTTGGCATTATCCTCCCTTACCGCTTCATCCCTGTTTTCATTTAATATTCTATCCGGGAGATAACCGATAATAGTTTGACCCCCTAAAACCTTGTCTCCCAATGAAATTTCCAGGCGGCTGTCATATGGAAGGATAATATCCGTGCGAGAGCCGAACCTGATCATACCAAAACGGTGACCAATTGTGACCATATCATTTTCTTTTAGCCAGCAGACAATTCGACGGGCGATTATTCC
>CAZUAS010000212.1:0-1534 GCA_964618515.1 uncultured Ignavibacteriales bacterium
AAGATACAAGTTCATAGAATAATAAATAAAATTAAGAAGGCAAATGATTTTTAAGGTGGTTTTAATTAAGAAACATGATACCCAGGCGTACCTGAAGAAACGGCCCCAGGGTAATGTCATATTCGTTGTTAAAACATTTCGGCGCTCCCCAGAGTGCCAGCTCCCCGAAAAAGACATATTTGCTTTCGGTGAAAAAGACCATTTCAAACGAACCTTTTAAAGTAAGGTACTGTGTCCTTTTTAAATAGCCTATATGGCCAAGGTCGGCCAGGCCGACGGCCAATCCCGGTTTATAAGCCATTTTCTTTTTATAATTATATATGACCGGTTTAAACCCGAAGCTAAAATTAAACATCGCTTCCCGTTCTTCAAAAAACTGGATATCCTGCAAATCCATCATAACCCCCCAGAAAAGGTTTTTCCCGATTACAAAATCGAAATAAAAGCCGCCTGAAAGACCGACCCTGGTTTCGTAACTTTCACCGTCCACCCGGGCTGTTCCCAGATTGTTGATGCCCAGTTTCATGCCAAAATGAGAACGGTGGCGTTCAAAATTTTTTTTGACCAGATTTGCTCCGGCACCCCAGGTCGTCAGGGGCAAAAATATCAAAACCACCAGCCAGAATAAGCGCTTAAACATTAACTCCCATAACTTCATAATTAGGCTTCTCTATAATATACTATAGACGTCGGGTAATCGGGCATAAAAAACCGCTAATTTATTGACGTACTTTTGACTTAAGTGTGATAAAAAAAATAAAAAATATAAAATATGATTCACAACCCGCCGTTAATTGACTATATTGGATTTTATGAGTTACCTGGTTTTAGCCCGAAAATATCGTCCGCAATTATTCGAAGATGTTGTGGCACAGGAACATGTTACAAAAACCCTGCGGAACGCCGTCATTAATAACCGGATCGGCTCCGGCTACCTGTTCTGCGGCCCCCGGGGTACCGGCAAGACTACGGTAGCCCGTTTATTAGCCAAAGCCCTTAATTGTGTCAACGGCCCCACTCCCACCCCTTGCAACCAGTGCTCCCCCTGCCTTGAGATTACCGCCGGGAATTCGCTTGATGTTCTGGAAATCGATGCCGCTTCCAACACCGGGGTGGACGATATCCGTTCCCTTCGGGAAAATGTCCGCTACCTGCCGACCGGCGGGAAAAAAAGAATCTATATAATCGACGAAGTGCACCGCCTGTCCGGGTCGGCTTTTGACGCTCTTTTAAAAACCCTCGAGGAACCCCCGGCTCATGTCATTTTCATCTTTGCCACCACCGAACCTCTGAAAGTCCCTGAAACCATCCTGTCGCGTACCCAGCGCTTTGATTTCCGGCGGGTATCAATCGATGACCTGACTGGACACCTCAAGAAAATTGCTGATAATGAAAACATTGCCATCGAGGATGCGGCCCTTACTCTGCTGGCGCGTAAGGCCGATGGTTCGGTGCGTGATTCCCTTTCGTTGCTGGACCAGATAACCGCTTTTACCGGTGACCGGATTACCATGGCTGATGTCGTCAACGCCCT